>NZ_CP079865.1:3605194-3905627 GCF_025263565.1 Mycobacterium sp. SMC-8 | reverse complement strand
TCGGGTTTGACCGAGAACGGCAGGTCGGTGATCTTGCCCTGCTTGAGGAACTTCGGCGACCACCCGGCGAACGGGCCGAACAGCAGCCACGACTTGTCGTTGATGACACGGGTATCGAGGTGGGGCACCGACATGGGCGGGGCACCCAGCGGTGGAAGACCGTAGACCTTGGCCTGGTGGGCCGCAGTCAGCACCGGGTTGTCGGTGCGCAGGAACTGGCCGCCGACCGGGAAGCCGCCGAACCCCTTGGCTTCCTTGATGCCGGCCTTCTGCAGCAGCGGCAGCGCGCCGCCGCCGGCACCCACGAACACGAACTTGGCGTTGATGGTGCGCTTCTGCCCGGTGCGGCGGTTGACGATCTTGACCGTCCACGAGCCGTCGGAGTCCTGGCTGAGGTTGCGTACCTCGTGGCCGAACAGCGTGGTCATCCCGTTCTGGGCCCCGAAACCGATGAGCTGGCGGGACAGCGCGCCGAAGTCGACGTCGGTGCCGTCCTGCGTCCAGTTCAGGCCGACGGGCTCGGAGAAGTCACGCTTCTCGGCCATCAGCGGCAGCCGGCGCGCGAACTCGGCGGGATCGTCGATGAACTCCATCGTCGCGAACAGCGGGTTGGTGACCAGCGCGTCGTAGCGCTTGCGCAGGTACTGCACATTGTCGGCCCCGCTGACGAAGCTGACGTGCGGGATCGGGTTGAGGAAGCTGCGCACGTCGGGCAGCACGCCGGTCTCGACGGCGTAGGACCAGAACTGCCGAGACACCTGGAACTGCTCGTTGACGTTGACCGCCTTGGCGATGTCGATCGAGCCGTCGGGACGCGCCGGCGTGTAGTTGAGCTCACACAGGGCGGAGTGGCCGGTGCCGGCGTTGTTCCACGGATCGCTGCTCTCGGCGGCCGCCCCGTCGAGGCGCTCGACCAACGTCATCGACCAGTTCGGCTCGACCAGCCGCAGCAGCGCGCTGAGGGTGGCGCTCATGATGCCCGCTCCGACCAGCAGGACGTCTGTCTTCTGTGGTTCTGACACCTTTTCGATGGTCCTTCGTGGTCGCTGCCCGTTGAACACGGCTTACCGGTGTTCAGGTTATCCCGCCGACCTCCGGCGTAACCCGCCGACCACTGCCCCGACCACTAGGGTGGCGAACGTGTCTGGATGGGTGCCCGACGTGCTGCCCGGATATTGGCAGCGCACCTTCGCGCTGGGCCCCGACCCGGACGGCGAGGGCGCGCTGGAGGCGACGCTGGTGCGCCGGGGTGACCCGGATCCGTCGGCACGGCATGCGGTGTTGATGGTGCATGGTTTCACCGACTACTTCTTCAACACCGAGTTCGCCGACCACCTCGCGGCCCGGGGGTTTCGCTTCTACGCACTCGACCTGCATAAATGCGGACGTTCGCACCGCGAGGGACAGACTCCGCACTTCACCACGGACCTGGCCCGCTACGACGTCGAGCTGCAGCGTTCGCTCGCCGCGATCACCGCCGAGGCCCCGGGCAGAGTGCTGGTGTACGGACACTCGGCGGGCGGCCTGGTGGTGTCGCTGTGGCTGCACCGGCTGCGTGCCCGGCAGCCTGCCGCGCACCGCAGCGTGTCCGGGCTGGTGCTCAACAGCCCGTGGCTGGACCTGCAGGGTCCCGCGATCCTGCGCACGCCGCCCACGACGGCGGCGTTGACGGCCATGCGCCGGCTGCGCAAGCACTCGGTGGTGCGACGTCCGAGCCAGGGCGGCTACGGCGCCACGCTGCACCGCGACTACTTCGGTGAGTTCGACTACAACCTGCAGTGGAAACCCGTCGGCGGTTTCCCGGTGAAGGCCGGCTGGATCCATGCCGTACGGCGGGCGCAGGCCAAGCTGCACCGCGGCCTCGACGTCGGCGTGCCCAACCTGATCCTGCGCTCGGACCGCAGTGTGCGCGAGGTCGCCGACCCGGAGCGGATCCAGCGCGGCGACGCGGTGCTCGACGTCAGGCAGATCGCCCGCTGGGCAGGGTGCATCGGCAACCGGACGACCATCGTGCCGATCACCGACGCCAAGCACGACGTGTTCCTGTCCCTGCCGGAACCGCGCCGGGCCGCCTACATCGAGCTGGACCGCTGGCTGGACTGGCATCTGACCGGAACCGCTGGTGGTACAACGAATTTCGACGAAAGAAGAGGCCATGGCTGACTTCGACATCGCCATCATCGGGACCGGCTCCGGGAGCTCGATCCTCGACGAGCGTTATGTCGACAAGCGGGTGGCGATCTGCGAGCAGGGCGTGTTCGGTGGCACCTGCCTGAACGTGGGATGTATCCCGACGAAGATGTTCGTCTACGCGGCCGGGGTCGCGCATCAGATCGTCGAGTCGAGCCGTTTCGGCGTGGACGGCCGCCTCGACGGCGTGCGCTGGCCCGACATCGTGTCGCGAATCTTCGGCCGCATCGACCCGCTGGCCAGCGGCGGTGAACACTACCGGCGCTCGTCGCCCAACGTGGAGGTCTTCGCCGCCCACACCCGGTTCGCTGGGCGCAGGACCGGTGACGGCTACCGGCTGCGCACCGACGACGGTGACGAGTTCACCGCCGATCAGGTGGTGATCGCGGCCGGCGCGCGCGCCACCGTGCCGCCGGCGATCGCCGAGTGCGGGGTCAGGTACCACACCAGCGACACCATCATGCGGATCTCGGAGCTGCCCGAACACCTCGTCATCGTCGGCGGCGGCTTCGTCGCCGCCGAGTTCGCGCACGTGTTCTCCTCGCTGGGATCACGGGTGACGATCGTGCTGCGCGGCACCACGATGCTCTCGCACTGCGATGACACCGTCTGCGAACGGTTCACCGACCTCGCAGGCAAGAAGTGGGAGATCCGCAGCCGGCGAAACATCGTGGCCGGCGAATCCGACAGCTCGGGGGTGCGTCTGCGCCTCGACGACGACTCGACTGTCCACGCCGACGCGCTGCTGGTGGCCACCGGCCGCGTCCCCAACGGCGATCTGCTCGACGCGCACCTCGCCGGCGTCGACGTCGTGGACGGCCGGGTGGTCGTCGACGAGTTCCAGCGCACCACGGCGCGCGACGTGTTCGCGCTCGGGGACGTCAGCTCCCCCTATCAGCTCAAGCACGTCGCCAACCACGAGGCCCGGGTGGTCAAGCACAACCTGCTGCAGAACTGGGACGACACCGACGCCCTGATGCCCGCCAATCACCGCCACGTCCCGTCAGCGGTGTTCACCGAGCCTCAGATCGCCTGCGTGGGGCTCACCGAGAACGAGGCGCGCGCAGCCGGGTATCGCATCCGCTCCAAGGTGCAGGACTACAGCGACGTCGCCTACGGGTGGGCGATGGAGGACTCGACCGGGTTCGCGAAGCTGATCGTCGACGACGAGACCGGGCTGCTGCTCGGCGCGCACATCATGGGGCATCAGGCGTCGTCGATCATTCAGCCGCTGATCCAGGCGATGACGTTCGACCTGCCCGCCCGGGACATGGCCCGCGGCCAGTACTGGATCCACCCGGCCCTGCCCGAGGTGGTCGAGAATGCGCTGCTGGCGCTGTGCGGCGAGCCGCCTTGGCCGCCGTCGAAGAGGCACTGAAGACGCGGCAGAAGAACCCGCCCGGGATCTCCCGATGACACCAGCGGCCGGCCTCAGGCGGCCACGACGTTCCTCAGGTAGCCGCGGTCGACCGCGACATCGACCAACAACTTGCGCAGCGCGCGACGGCCACGGTGCAGTCGCGACATGACCGTGCCGACCGGAACGTCGAGAATGTGCGCAATCTCCCTGTAGCGCAAACCTTCTACGTCGGCGTAGTACACCACCAGACGCTGGTCTTCACGCAATGCGCCGATGGCATCCCTGACCTCGTCGTCTCCGAGCGCCTCGAGTGCGGCGACCTCGGCTGACGGCAGGCCGGTGGACGAATGGCGCGCTTGTCCGGCGAACTGGGCGTCGGTGATGTCTTCGGACAGAAGCTCTTCCGGCCGGCACCGAGCCCTGCGGTAGGAGGTGATCCACGTGTTGGTCATGATCCGCAGCAGCCAGGCCCGCGTGTTCGTGCCGTCCTCGAAACGGTGGAATGCGCGGTACGCCTTGACCATCGTCTCCTGCACCAGGTCCTCGGCGTCTGCGGGGTTGCCGGTGTGGCGGACCGCGGCGCGGTAGAGCTGATCGAGCAACGGCAGCACGTCGCGCTCGAATCGTTTTCCGACCAGGTCCTCCTGCACGGTGTCTTCGGACTGTCGCGCCATGGGTGAAACCTCCAATTGGATTCTCCGACTGTTGAATCCACTCTATGGACGAAATACGCGGCCAAGCGGTTCACATAGGAACCACAAACATTTGAGATTCGTGTGAATAGGTTCGAGGGCCGCACATGCAGGTGCACATATGAGATCTCTATGAGGGTGGTGACGTACCGCGGCACGGCGGCGACAATGGTCGGGTGACATTTGCGCCGATCGAGGACCAGGGGCCCCGTCGCGCGATCCTGGGCAAGCTGCCTCGGATGTACCGCGCGGACGGGTCACCGATCCGCGTGTTGCTCGTCGACGACGAGCGGGCCTTGACCAATCTGGTCAGGATGGCGCTTCAGTACGAAGGGTGGGAGATCGACGTCGCCCATGATGCCGCCGAGGCCGTCGCCAAACATCAGTCCGACACGTTCGACCTGCTGGTTCTGGACATCATGCTGCCGGACATGGACGGGCTCGGCGTGCTGGCGCGGCTGCGCGAGTCCGGTCCCTATACCCCCGCGCTGTTCCTGACCGCCCGGGACTCCGTCGCCGACCGCGTCACCGGCCTGACCGCCGGCGGCGACGATTACATGACCAAGCCGTTCTCGCTGGAGGAGCTCGTCGCGAGGCTGCGCGGACTGCTGCGCCGCTCGGCCTTTCTCACGCCGGCGGACGACGAGTCGCTGACGGCCGGAGACCTCACGCTCGACGCCGCGAGTCGGGAGGTGACGCGGGCCGGCGAGCCGGTCTCGCTGACCTCCACCGAATTCGAGCTGCTGCGACTGCTGATGCGCCATCAACGGAAGGCGTTGAGCCGCAGCGATATTCTCAGACAGGTCTGGGACTACGACTTCGGCGGACGCACCAGCATCGTCGATCTGTACGTGTCGTATCTGCGTAAGAAGATCGATGCGGGCCGGGAGCCGCTCATCCACACCGTCCGCGGCGTCGGCTACATGCTGCGGCCGGCCCGATGACACGCACCTGGCAGAGGTGGACGCTGTTGCGGCAGCTCGTCGTCGGGGTGTCGGTGGTCGTGATGCTCGCCCTCGTCTCCGTCGGCGCGCTGACAGTGATGACGATGCGGTCCTCGGTGCTGGGCATCATCGACACCCAACTGTCGGGCGCGGCCGACGGCAGCGTGAACTCGGTGGCCAAATATCGCAGCACACCGGGCCCGGACGGGCAGATGCCCGGACCCGCTGAGATGAAACCGCTGACCCATCTGATCGGCCAGGCACCCGGCAACGTCGTCGCGCTGATCCAGAACGGTCAGGTGGTGGACTCGGCCTACTTCGGTGACGGCGATGCGCAGGCGGCCCCCGCCGAGGCCGTCGCGAAGATCGCCGAACTGTCGTGGACCGACCCGCGGGCCCGCACCGTCGAACTGCCCGCGCTGGGCTGGTACCGGATGGTGAGCCGGCCCGGTGACGGAGACGAGGTGCTCGTCACCGGGGTGTCGCGGGCGCCGGCGTGGGACGTGATGGTCCGCGAGACCGTGATCGTCTCGGGGATCACCGCGGTCGCACTGCTGCTCACCGCGCTGAGCACGCTCGCCATCGTCCGATTCGCGCTGCGGCCGTTGCGTCGCGTCGCCGCGACCGCGGCGGAGGTGGCCGGTCTGCCCCTCGACCGCGACAACCACGCGATCACCGCGCGTGTGCCCGCCGGTGACACCGATCCCAGTACCGAGGTGGGGCTCGTCGGCCACACCCTCAACCGGCTCCTCGATCACGTCGAGCACGCGCTGGCCGATGCCGCGGCGTCCGATCGGCGGATGCGCCAGTTCATCACCGACGCCAGCCACGAGCTGCGCACGCCCCTGGCCGCCATTCATGGGTATGCGGAGTTGACCCGTCAGGACAGCTCGGTGCTGCCCGAAACCACCGAATACTCGCTGTCGCGCATCGAGTCGGAAGCCCGGCGAATGCACTCTCTGGTGGCCGATCTGTTGTTGCTCGCCCGCCTCGACGAGGGCCAGGACCTGCAGACAACCGAGGTGGATCTCACCGATCTGGTCGTCGACGCCGTCAACGACGCGACGGTGTACGCGCCGGAGCACCACTGGCTGGCCTCGGTGCCCGCCGATGTCACGCACGTGCTCGGCGATCGCGCCCGGCTGCACCAGATGCTGGCCAACCTGTTGTCCAACGCGCGCGTGCACACCCCGCCGGGCACCACTGTGACCACCACGGTTTGCCACGGCACAGCGGCCGACGGCACCGGGTACGTGGAGGTGACGGTGGCCGACGATGGACCGGGGATCGACCCGCACCTGTTGCCGCATCTGTTCGAGCGGTTCGTGCGCGCCGACAGGTCGCGGTCCCGCCAGACCGGCAGTTTCGGTCTCGGGCTGGCCATCGTCGCGTCGATCGTCGAGTCGCACGGTGGCGCGATCGCCGCCACCTCGGGGTCGGGGAAGACGACGTTCCGCATCCAGCTGCCCACCGTGGCGGTCAGGGCCGAGCAGCCGGCGTCAATGTGAGCCGACCGTGAAACCCCAGGGCAGTTCGAGGCGGTGTGCGGCAAGCAGTTCAGTGTCGGAGAGCACGTCTTCGACGGGCCCGTCGGCGACGATCACGCCGTGGTCCATCACGATCGCCCGTCGGCACAACTGAGCCGCATAGGGCAGATCGTGGGTGACGATGAGCATGGTCGCGTCCAGCCCGGACAACGTCTCGGCCAGCTCTCGGCGTGCGACGGGGTCGAGGTTGGCCGACGGTTCGTCGAGCACGAGCACCTCGGGTGCGCATGCCAGCACGGTCGCCAGCGCGGCGCGGCGCCGCTGCCCACCGGACATGTGGGCGGGGCTGCGTTCGGCGAGCTCGCTCATCGACACCGCGGCCAGCGCGTGGGCGACGCGCGCGTCCAACTCGGCTCCGCGCAGACCGAAGTTCGCCGGGCCGAAGGCCACGTCCTGGGCCAGGGTCGGCATGAACAACTGGTCGTCAGGATCCTGGAAGACAAGGCCAACCTTGCGCCGTATCTCGCGAAGGGTACTGCGGGACAACCGGATTCCGCCGATCTCGATGGTTCCTTCGAGCGCGGACAGCACACCGTTGAGGTGCAGCATCAGCGTGGTCTTGCCCGCCCCGTTGGGTCCGAGCAGAGCCACCCGCTCGCCGGGGGCGATGTCCAGGTCGATGCCCCCGAGCGCGACGTGCCCGTCGGGATAGGCGTAGCGCAGACCGCGCACCCGCACCGCCGGCGTCATATCGTCAGCCATGCGCTCGTGGCCACCACCGCGGCGGCCGCCGCGGGCAGCAGCGCCGCCGCCCACTGCCGCGGTGTCGCTGCGGCGGCGCATCCGGCGCCGACCGCGAGCGCGGGGACTCGGCCATCGAACCCGCGGGACAGCATCGCCAGGTATACCCGTTCCCCTCGCTCGTAGGACCGCAGGAACAGCGACCCGACGCCGGCAGCGGTCGCGCCGATCTGGTGCAGCATCCGCGGTGAGTCCCCGCGCGAGATGCGCGCCATCCGCATCCGGCGGACCTCGGCGGAGAGCACGTCCACGTAGCGGATCATCAGGGTCAGCACCGACACGATGACCGGCGGCACCCGAAGTCTGCTCAGCGCGACCGGCAACTCGCGGGCCGTGGTGGTGGCGGCGACGGTCAGCGACGCGGCCACGCCCAGAGTGCCCTTGATCACGATGCCCCACGCCGCATACAGACCGGCGACCGAGAGCTGCATGCCCGCGACGGTGATCCGCTCACCGCCCTCGGCGAACGGCAGCAGCACGGCGAGCACGATGAACGGCGCCTCGATCAGCATGCGCGGCGCGATCCAGGCCACCGGGATCCGCGCCACCCGCCACACGGCGAGCAGGATCAGCGCGTAGATCGCGAAGGGCCAGAACAGCTCTCGCGGGGTCGCCACGACTGCCAGGACGAAGACCACCAGGCCGACGATCTTCACCTCGGCCGGCGCGCGGTGGACCGGGGAGTCACCGTCGCGGTAGAGCGGATGCGAGTGACCGCCGCCCACGTCAATCCCCTACTGTGGGTTCGGGTTTGGACCGGGAACGCGCGATCAACCAGAACCCGGCGCCGGCGACCGCCACCGTGACGACAACGCCGATGATCCCGGCCAGCCCTCCGGTCCCGTCCCGGCCACCGATCGAGTAGTCCGCCAGTGGTGATTCACCGAGCGGGTGGTCCTCGGCATGCTGGGCGATGCACTCGCCGCGCAGTTGCTCACCGTCGGCGGTCTCGACGACCTCGCAGCCGCGCAGCGTCGCCGAATCAAGGCCGTCGGGGCTGGAACTGGCGAAGTACGAGACGCCACCGGCGATCAGCAGCGTGGCGAGCACGAACCCGATCCAGAACCACCGGCGGCGCGGTGTCGTCACGGTCATGCCGGAACCGCCGTCCGCGAGCGGTCGGTGCGCAGCAGGTACACCAGGTCCGGACGCGCCCTGACCACCGCCACCACCGTCAGCGCGGTGATGGCGCCCTCGCCGATCCCGATCAGGACGTGGGTGCCGAACATGTACGCCGCGACGGTGCCCAGTGATGTGGTCGCCGCCCCGCCGAGTGCGTACTCAAGCACGAATCCCATGGCCGCGCAGACCGTTCCTACCAGCCCCGAGACGAACGCGATGACCCCGACGCCCGCAACGGCGACGTTGTCGCGGCCGCGACGGATGAGCCGGTAGAGCAGCAGCGCCGTGCCGTAGCCGGCAGCCACCCCGAACACCGACATGTTCGTGATGTTCGTGCCGAGCGCGGTCACGCCGCCGTCGGCGAACAACAGCGCCTGCACGACAAGCACGATCGCCACGCACAGCGCTCCGGTGAACGGGCCCACCAGGATGGCCGCGAGCGCGCCGCCGAGGAGGTGGCCGCTGACCCCGGGCAGGATCGGGAAGTTCACCATCTGCACGGCGAAGATGAACGCGGCCACCAGTCCGGCCAGCGGCACCGTGCGCTCGTCGAGTTCCTCGCGGGCCCGCCACGCGCAGACCGCGAGCGCGGCGATCGCGACCATCATGAAGAACACGGAGACAGGCGCGCCGACGATGCCGTCGCTCATGTGCATCGCGACGAGTTGGGTGTTCACACCGCGAGCCTATTCCTGCATCTGAACATCTGTCTACCTGAACAGATGACTAGGGCGGGACCTGCCCGTCCGGACGGTTCAGCCGTGCCTGGCGCCGATCCAGTGCAGAAGATCGTGCACCGTCTCGTCCTCCAGGCGGTAGGTCACCGACCGGCCGGCGCGGGTGCTGTTGACCCAGCCCTGCTGGCGCAGCACCCGCAGGGCCTGCGACACGGCGTTCTCCGAACGTCCCAGCGCGGCGGCCAGATCGCTGACGCAGATGCCGGGCGCGCGGTGCAGGCACAGCAGGATCTCCAACCGGTGCGGGTCCGAAACCAGATCGAACCGCTGCGCCCAACCGGGAGTGTCCACTTCGGCCAGCGCCGACGACGCCCGCTCGACGAGTTGCTGATCCTCCACACGTGCAATCTAGCCCCCGCTCAGGACGCACTGACTGCCCGCTTCGGCGGCGTGTCGACGGGCCGTACGCGCCCCGGCGCCCCGATCTCAGTCCAGAAACCCGTGCAGCAGCGCCGCCGAACCCCACACGTGCGCGGCCATCGTCTCGGCCGCGGCGTCCGCGTCCCCGGCCAGGATCGCCATCACGATCGCCTCGTGCTGTTCATCGGAGTGCGCGATGTTGCGTGTCAGCAGCGGGATGCAATCCAGCAGTTCGTTCAGCCGCATCCGGTTCTGCGCCACCAACGGCACCAGTGACGGCACCCCGGCCGCCTCGGCGATCGCCAGGTGCAGCCGCGAGTCCAGCCGGCGGTAGTCCTCGGGGGCGCAACCGCGGACATCGAGCAACCGGCTCCACAGCGCCTCGCGTTCGGTCGCGGTCAAGGTACGCGCGGCCGCCATCCGCGCCGCGCCCGTTTCGAGGATCTCGCGCAGCCGCACCGCATCGTCGATGTCGGCCCGGCTAAACGCCACCTTCCCGGTCCTCGGCGCCGGAAGCGCATCGGCGAGAAACGTGCCGCCGTACCGTCCGCGACGCGACACCAGGTAGCCGGCGTCGGCCAACGACTTGATCGCCTCGCGGACGGTGTCCCGGCTGACGCCCATCTGCGCGGCGAGTCCCCGCTCCGGCGGCAGTGATTCGCCTGGCTGCAGCACACCGAGCCGGATCGTCTGCAGCAGCCGCTGGACGGTGTCCTCGAACGCGTTGAGCGGGCGCACCGGACGCAGGAGCGCATCTGTGGCCATCTCCTCGCGCAAGCGCTCGTCGGTAGCTGTCTGCTCCTCGCGCAAGCGCTCGTCGGGACCCTCCCGAGCATCCGGTTCCGCCATCGGGCACCTGCTACAGCGGCGTCACGTAGTGACCGCTGATGCCGCCGTCGACGAGGAAGGACGACGCGGTGATGAACGACGCGTCGTCGCTGGCCAGGAAAGCCACCGCGGCGGCGAGTTCCTCGGGCTCGGCGAATCGGCCGACCGGCACGTGCACCAGCCGGCGCGCCGCGCGTTCGGGATCCTTGGCGAACAGCTCCTGCAGCAGCGGGGTGTTGACCGGTCCGGGGCACAGCGCGTTCACGCGGATGCCCTGGCGCGCGTACTGCACGCCGAGTTCACGCGAGATCGCCAGCACACCACCCTTGGACGCGGTGTAGGAGATCTGCGACGTCGCCGAACCCATCACCGCCACGAAGGACGCGGTGTTGATGATCGAGCCCTTCTGCTGCGGCACCATGTGGCGCAGTGCGGCTTTGCAGCACAGGAAGACCGATTTGAGGTTGATGTCCTGGACCCGCTGCCAGGCGTCGAGACCGGTGTTCTCGATGAGGTCGTCCTCCGGTGGCGAGATGCCGGCGTTGTTGAACGCGATGTCGACCGAACCGTGCACCTCGGCCGCGGTGTCGAACAGCGCGTCCACCGCCACCTGATCCGACACGTCGACCTGGACGAACGTCCCATTCAGATCATCGGCCACGCTCTTGCCCGCGGTCGGGTCGATGTCGCCGATGACGATCGTGGCCCCTTCGGCGCGCAACCGGCGCGCGCTCGCCAGCCCGATACCGCTGGCGCCGCCGGTGATCACGGCGACCTTGCCGGCGAGTCGTTGGGTCAGATCCATCTAGTTGGCCTCCTGAACTGCGAAGAAAACATTCTTGGTTTCGGTGAACGACAACGGCGCGTCCGGCCCGAGCTCGCGCCCGAGACCGGACTGCTTGAACCCGCCGAACGGCGTGTTGTAGCGCACCGAGGAATGCGAATTGACCGACAGGTTGCCGGCTTCCACCGCCCGCGACACCCGCATCGCGCGGGACAGGTTCTCGGTCCAGATCGAGCCGGACAGACCGTACACGGTGTCGTTGGCCAGTGCGATCGCGTCGGCCTCGTCGTCGAACGGCAGCACGGTGACCACGGGCCCGAAGATCTCCTCGGTGACCGTGCGGTCGTCGCGCTGCGGCGTCAGCACCGTCGGCGGGAACCAGAACCCCGGCCCCGACGGCGCGTCGCCGCGGAACGCCACCGGCGCCCCGTCCGGGACGTAAGCCGCCACCGAGTTCCAGTGCGCCTTGGACACCAACGGGCCCATCTCGGTGGCGTCGGAGGCCGGGTCGCCGACGGCCACACCCTTGACGGCGGGCTCGAACAACTCCATGAACCGGTCGAATACGTTGCGCTGCACCAGGATACGGCTGCGTGCGCAGCAGTCCTGCCCGGAGTTGTCGAACACCCCGTAGGGCGCCGTCGCCGCGGCACGCTCCAGGTCGCAGTCGTCGAAGACGATGTTGGCGCTCTTGCCGCCCAGTTCCAGGGTGACGCGTTTCACCTGCGTCGCCGCCCCGGCCATCACCCGCATGCCGACCTCGGTGGAGCCGGTGAACACGATCTTGCGGACATCGGGATGGCTGACGAACCGCTCCCCGACCACCGAGCCGCGCCCGGGCAACACCTGGAACAGATCGGCGGGCAACCCGGCCTCGGCGGCGAGTTCACCGAGGCGCATCGTGGTCAGCGGTGTCCACTCGGCGGGTTTGACCAGCACCGCGTTGCCTGCCGCCAGCGCCGGCGCGAACCCCCATGCCGCGATCGTCATGGGGAAGTTCCACGGCGTGATCACGCCGACCACGCCGAGCGGCTCGTTGAACGTCACGTCCAGCCCGCCGGCGACCGGAATCTGCTTGCCCGACAACCGTTCCGGCGCCGCGGCGTAGTACTGCAGCACGTCGCGGACGTGCCCGGCCTCCCACCGGGCGTTGCCGATCGGGTGACCGGAGTTCGCCACCTCGAGCTGGGCGAGCTCTTCGACGTGGGCGTCGACGATCGTGGCGAAGGCGCGTAGCGCGGCGGCCCGCTCGGCCGGCGCCTGCGCGGCCCAGCGGCGCTGGGCCGCCTTCGCCCGCGCCACCGCGTCGTCGACACCGGCCTCGTCGGTGTGCTCGACGCTGCGCAGCACCTCCTCGGTCGCCGGATTGATCACATCGCTGACGGTCATCGACTCACTTTCTGTCTCGTCTGCGCGGCATAACCGGCCGCGGCGCTCACCAGACCCGCGAACAGCCGCAGGTCGTCCAGTCGTTCCTCCGGGTGCCACTGCACCGCCACCACCCAGTGATCGGGGTAGCGCGCCGGGTCGGTCTCGACGGCCTCGATCACCCCGTCGGTGGTATCCGACGCACCGACGATCAGCCCGTCACCGAGCCGGTCGATGGCCTGGTGGTGGTAACACTGCGCCTGGGTGTCCGGCCCGACCAGGGCCGCCACCCGGGTGCCCGGCACGGTGGCGATCGACGACGTGCTGAACACCGCATTGCCCTGCTGGTGGCGGGTGTGTCCGACAACGTCGGGCAGGTGCTGGTGCAGCGTCCCGCCGAGCGCGACGTTGAGCACCTGCGCGCCCCGGCAGATGCCCAGTACCGGCACCCCGCGGCGCAGCGCGGCCCGCAGCAGCGCGAACTCGAACGCGTCGCGGGCAAGCCCGTCCGGAACGGCTTCGTCGGTGTTCGGATGCCGCCCAGCCCCATAGCTTGCCGGGTCCACATCGCGCCCGCCGGTGATGACCAGCCCGTCGAGTCCGTCGATCACACGCTCGGCGACGGCGTCGTCGGCCGGTTGCGGCGGCAGCAGCACCGAGATACCGCCCGCCATGCCGACGCCCTCGAAGTAGATGGCGGGCAGGAAACTGGCCCGCACATCCCACACTCCGGTCTGGGCTTGTTGCAGATACGTCGTCAGGCCGATCACCGGGCGCGCATCAGAGTCGCTCAAAGCCACGTTTCCTTTCCCAGTCCGTGACGGCGGCATTGAAAGCCTTGAGTTCAATCGCCGCATTGTTGAGGTAGTGGTCGACGACGTCGTCGCCGAACGCCTCCCGTGCGACCTTCGACTTGTCGAGCAGGTCGGCGGCCTCGGCCAGCGTGGTCGGCAGCCGGTCGGCGCCGCTGGTGTAGGCGTTGCCCTCCAACGGGTCGCCGAGCTCGAGCTCGTTGTCGATCCCGTACAGGCCGCCGGCGATCAACGCCGACACGGCCAGGTACTGGTTGACGTCACCGCCGGGGGCGCGATTCTCGACCCGCATCGCGTGGCCACGGCCGACCACGCGCATCGCGCAGGTGCGGTTGTCCAGTCCCCAGGCGACGGCGGTCGGAGCAAAACTGCCTTCCACGTATCGCTTGTAGGAATTGATGTTGGGCGCGTAGAACAACGTCATCTCGCGCATCGTGGCCAATTGCCCGGCGATGAAGCTGCGGAACATCTTCGACATTCCCAAGGGGTCCGAGTCGTCGGCCAACACCGCGCTGCCGTCATCCCCCCGCAACGAGATGTGGATGTGACAGCTGTTGCCCTCGCTCTCGTCGAACTTCGCCATGAAGGTCAGGCTTTGGCCGTGCTGGTCGGCGATCTCCTTGGCCCCGTTGCGGTAGATCGTGTGGTTGTCGCACGTCACACGGGCGTGGTCGTACCGGAATGCGATCTCCTGCTGGCCGAGGTTGCACTCGCCCTTGACGCCTTCGCAGTACATGCCCGCGCCGTCCATGCCGAGTCGGATGTCGCGCAGCAACGGCTCCATCCGGGTCGACGCGTGGATTGCGTAGTCGACGTTGTAGTCCGTCGCGGGCGTCAACCCGCGGTAGTCGGCCTTCCAGGCGTCGCGGTAGGTGTCGTCGAAGACCATGAACTCCAACTCGGTGCCGACGTAGGGCACCAGACCGCGCCCGGCGAGGCGATCGATCTGCTTGTTGAGGATGCTGCGGGGCGCCTGCGTGACGGGTGTGTGGTCGGTCCACGACAGGTCGGCCATGACCAGCGCGGTGCCCGGCAGCCAGGGCACCACCCGCAGCGTGTCGAAGTCCGGGGTCATCACCATGTCGCCGTAGCCGGTCGCCCAGCTGGAGATGGCGTAGCCGTCCACGGTGTTCATGTCGACGTCCACGGCCAGCAGGTAGTTACAGCATTCGGCGCCGTGGTCGGCGACGTCCTCGACGAACAGCCGTGCGGACACCCGCTTGCCCGTGAGCCGGCCCTGCATGTCGCAGAACCCGACGATGACGGTGTCAATCACTCCGTCCACCACCAGCTGCTCCAGCGCCGCCTTGGTCAACATGCCGCGTTTATTCATCACCAGCCCGACCTTCCTCGAGGTTTCGTCTGCCGACCGACCATTGCGGGGGCATCGGTGGCGGAATGCCCACTTTGCACGAACACATTTCCATGTCCAAAGGTAGGACACCAGACCAATAGCCGATCTGCTTGTGACGAGCGTCTCGATCTTGATCGCCGTGCCGGGGGTTAGGCGCGTTGACGCCGGGGTAATTACGACCGCACTGCCGGGCGTTGGCGCACGGCTGCGCCATTGGTCAGGTAGAGCCCGTCAAGCCGTCACAGAGTAGGGTCGAAAAGGTGTGTGGAGCCACCGGCGAGGTGCGCCTCGACGGAACAACCCCGAATATCAGCGCCGTCGCGGCGATGGCCGAGGTCATGGTCCCGCGCGGACCGGACGCCGCAGGGGCGTGGTCGCAGGGCCGCGTCGCCCTCGGACACCGGCGGCTGAAGATCATCGACCTGTCCGAGGCGGGCGCACAGCCCATGGTCGACTCCGAGCTGGGCCTGACCGTGGCCTGGAACGGCTGCATCTACAACTACGAGCAGCTGCGCGACGAACTGTCCGGCCACGGCTACCGCTTCTTCTCCCACAGCGACACCGAGGTGCTGCTGAAGGGTTACCACCACTGGGGCGACCGCTTCGTCGACCACCTCAAGGGGATGTTCGCGTTCGCGATCGTCGAACGCGACAGCGGGCGGGTGCTGCTGGGCCGTGACCGGCTCGGCATCAAGCCGCTCTACCTGAGCCGCACCAACGACCGGGTCCGGTTCGCTTCCTCGCTGCCCGCGCTGCTCGCCGGCGATGACATCGACACCCGGATCGACCCGGTGGCGCTGCACCACTACATGACCTTCCACTCGGTGGTGCCCGCGCCCCGCACCATCCTGCGCGGCGTCGAAAAGCTGCCGCCGGCCACGCTGATGGCGATCGAGCCGGACGGCCGGGTCGCCACCACCACGTACTGGGAGCCCGACTTCACCCCCCGAGACGACCGCGCCGACTGGTCCGAGAAGGACTGGGAGGACGCCGTGCTGGAGTCGCTGCGGGTGGCGGTCAAGCGCCGCCTGGTCGCCGATGTCCCGGTGGGCTGCCTGCTCTCCGGGGGAGTCGACTCCAGCCTGATCGTCGGGTTGCTCGCCGAGGCGGGTCAGCACGGGCTGGCGACGTTCTCGATCGGCTTCGAATCGGTGGGCGGCGTGGCGGGCGACGAGTTCAAGTACTCCGACATCGTCGCCGAGCGCTTCGGCACCGACCATCATCAGATCCGCATCGGCACCGACCGGATGTTGCCCGCGCTCGGCGGGGCGATCGCCGCGATGAGCGAGCCGATGGTCAGCCACGACTGCGTGGCGTTCTACCTGCTCAGCCAGGAGGTCGCCAAGCACGTCAAGGTGGTGCAGTCTGGGCAGGGCGCCGACGAGGTGTTCGCCGGCTACCACTGGTACCCGCCGATGGGGGAGCCCGACGCGGCGTCGCTGGAGGGGTCGGTGGCCGGCTACCGGGCCGCGTTCTTCGACCGCGACCAGGCCGGGTACCGCGACATCGTCTCCCCCGCCTACCTGACCGCCGACGACCCGAGCGAGCTGTTCGTCACCGAGCATTTCGCCCGGCCGGGCGCACAGACCGGCGTCGACAGGGCGTTGCGACTGGACACCACCGTGATGCTCGTCGACGACCCGGTCAAGCGGGTCGACAACATGACGATGGCCTGGGGTCTGGAGGGCCGGGTGCCGTTCCTCGACCACGAGCTCGTCGAGCTCGCCGCCACCTGCCCGCCGCAGTACAAGACCGCCCACGGAGGCAAGGGTGTGCTCAAACAGGCTGCCCGACAGGTGATCCCGTCGGAGGTGATCGACCGCCCGAAGGGGTACTTCCCGGTGCCGGCGCTGACCCATCTCGAAGGCCCGTACCTGGACATGGTGCGTGACGCGCTGTACGAGCCGGCCGCCAAGGAGCGCGGGCTGTTCCGGCCCGAGGCGGTGGAGCGGCTGCTCGCCGACCCCAACGGCCGTCTCACACCGCTGCGCGGCAACGAGCTGTGGCAGATCGCGCTGCTGGAACTGTGGCTGCAGCGCCACGGCATCAACGGGCCGGCCGCATGACCGCAGACCCCACCGCCGACAACCCGGAAGCCATCACCCTGGCGCTGCACGAGGCCGCCACGCCCGACGTGCTCGACACCATGGCCGACGATGTGGTCCTCGAACTCGGTTGGGGCCGGCTGATTTTCGGCCAGACATTCGCCGATCCGGAGCATCTGGCCGACGTCCTGCGGCAGGAGGGACAGGGCCGGCGCGACATCTGCATCTACGCCCGCGAGCCGCACGTGCTGGTGTCCCGGGCCCCCGCCGAGCTGTTCATCGATCCGAGCCACACCTACCGGCTGAGGTTCGCCGACACCGCGATCGACACCAAATCACCGACCGGTTTCCGGGTCCGCGGACTGGAGAGCCGCGACGACGCCGACGAGATGAACCGGGTCTACGTGCGCTGCGGCATGGTGCCGGCACCGACCGACGTCATCTGGGACAACCAGCACGAACAGCCCGCCGTCGACTATCTGGTGGCGGTCAGCGACGAGGACGGCTCGGTGCTGGGCACCGTCACCGGTGTCGACCACCGCGCGCTGTTCTCCGACCCGGAGAACGGGTCGAGCCTGTGGACCCTGGCCGTCGATCCCGCCGCCGCCCTGCCCGGTGTCGGGGCCGCACTGACGCGCGGCCTGGCCGAGCTCTACCGCGAGCGCGGCCGCGCCTACATGGACCTGTCGGTCACCCATGACAACGACGCCGCGATCGCGCTCTACGAGAAGCTCGGGTTCCACCGGGTTCCGGTGATGGCGGTGAAACGAAAGAACGCGATCAACGAGCCGCTGTTCACCCATCCGCCCGAGACCGTGGAGGATCTCAACCCGTACGCCCGGATCCTCGCCGACGAGGCGCTGCGCCGCGGAATCTGGGTGGAGGTGCTCGACGCCGAGGCGGGCGAGATGCGGCTGTCCCACGGCGGTCGCAGCGTGGTGACCCGGGAGTCGTTGTCCGAGTACACCTCTGCGGTCGCCATGGCGCGCTGCGACGACAAGCGCCTGACCCGCCGCATCGTGTCGGAGGCAGGCATCGCGGTGCCGAAGGGGCGGCTGGCCACCTTCGACAAGGCCGACCACGACTTCCTGGCCCAGGTCGGCGACGTCGTGGTCAAACCCACCCGCGGCGAGCAGGGCAAGGGCATCACGGTCGGGGTCGACGGACCGGACGAGCTCGACGCCGCGTTGGCCCGGGCCCGCGAACAACACCCGGAGGTGCTGATCGAGCAGCGGGCCGAGGGCGACGACCTGCGCCTGGTCGTGATCGACGGCAAGGTGGTGGCCGCCGCGTTGCGCATGCCTGCCGAGATCACCGGCACCGGCCAGCACACCATCGGCGAGCTGATCGAGACGCAGAGCCGGCGCCGCGCGGCCGCCACCGGCGGCGAGTCACGCATCCCGATGGACGCGGTGACCGAGAACACGGTCCGGGAGGCCGGTTACTCCTTCGACGATGTACTGCCCGAAGGCGAGCGGCTGCGGGTCCGCAGAACCGCGAACCTGCATCAGGGTGGCACCATCCACGACGTCACCGCGATCGTCCATCCCGAGCTGTGCCGGGTGGGTGTCGCGGCCGCCGAGGCGATCGGCATCCCGGTGACGGGCATCGATCTTCTCGTGCCCGACGTCACCAAGCCGGAGTACGTGTTCATCGAGGCCAACGAGCGGCCCGGGCTGGCCAACCATGAGCCGCAGCCCACCGCGGCGGCCTTCATCGACTTCCTGTTCCCCGGCCAGCCCGGTCTGCCGCAGGCATGGACCCCGGACGAGGTCCCGGGCGCGCGCGCGTGACCGGCTACCAGGTGCTGGTGCGCATCACGATCTCGGCGGCCAACTGAGCGGTCGAATCGGCGGCGTTGCGCCGTCCGAGCAGATCGACGATGCGGTACTCGCCGTACACATAGCGCTGGCTGGCTTTGGCGACCGCTCGGGCGGCGCTGGTACTGACCAGTGCGGTGGTGTTCAGCTCCACCGGCGGACAGTGTTCGTCACGCACCACACCGTTGAGATCCGCGACCCGCGGGTGTCCCCGGTCGATGACGACCAGCCCGATGAACCGGTCCAGCCGGGTGGCGGCCAGCTCCCAGGCCAGCTCGCCGCCGAGCTTGTCGCCCACCAGCAGTGCCCACCGCACCTCGAGCGTGTCCAGGATGCTGATGACGGCCTTGGCGGTCAGGCGCGGGTCCGGGCCGATCACCACGGTTCTCAGCGAGGCGGTGTGCAGCCGCTGGCACACTCCCGCGTACGCGGCGGGTGACTGCTGGGCTGCACCGAGCAGCACCACCACCGACCCTCGCTCGGGACCGGTGACCTGGACGGGCACCGAGAAGCCGTCGACAGTCACCATGGGAGAGGGCATTGCGCCACGCTACAGTGCAGAGCCGAGTCGGCGCGGCGGTTTTCACGCTGTTGACCTGAGCCTGCGCCGGGCGTCAAACCGCTTGTGCGCGTTGGGCCTGCTTCCCGGTGACCTCCAGAAAGATCTGTGGGAGCGTGCCTTTGACGGCGATCGACGCGTCGTCGGTCGGGAACGCGATGCCGAAGACCGCCATCTGACCGACGTTCTCGAATGCGAAGTACACGCTGTTGTCGGCGCCGCGCAGGCGCATCGTCTGCTGATAGACCAGGGCGTCGCGACGCGGACTGGGCAGCGCCGTAGTAGTCATGGGGATGCCGGGGTCGCCCGGCTCGAAGAAGGTCTCGTACTCGGCGCACCGCCGCGCGGTGTCGGCGAGCCGCTCCAGATCCAGCCGCCAGGTCAGCAGCGTGATCACCATGCGGGCGCCGTCGTAGGCCGCCACATACTCCGCGGCGCTGCCCGGCCCCCATTCCGCGGTCACGGCGATGTCGCGGGTCAGCGCGTCGGCGCATCCTTCGGGGCGGGACAGCATGGCCGGGGGCCGTTCGACGTTGTCCCCGCGCGGTTCGTTGACGACGCGCTCGTAGCGCACCCCGGGAGGGAAGTCGGCCTCGGTGAGCACCGCACGCTCCAGCTTGGCGCCGGGCCAGGTTGCGGTGCCGGTGACGGCGTGACCGCACCCGGCGAGCAGGCAGCAGACCGCCACCGCGACGAGCCCGCGCCTGCCCATGGCGCCAGGCTACCGAGAACCTCAGAGTTGGGTGAGAATCTCTGCCCCGCTGTCGGTGACCACCAGCGTGTGCTCGAACTGGGCCGTCCACTTCTTGTCTTTGGTGGCCACCGTCCAGTCGTCGTCCCAGATCTCGTAGTCCAGGCTGCCCAGGTTGATCATCGGTTCGATGGTGAAGGTCATCCCCGGCTCGAGCACCGTCTCCACCGCGGGCTGGTCATAGTGCAACACCACCAGACCGTTGTGGAAGGTGGTGCCGATCCCGTGTCCGGTGAAGTCGCGAACCACGTTGTAGCCGAAGCGGTTTGCGTAGGACTCGATGACGCGGCCGACGATCGACAGGGCGCGGCCGGGTTTGACGGCCTTGATCGCGCGCATGGTGGCCTCGTGCGTGCGTTCGACGAGCAGCCGGTGCTCCTCGCTGACGTTGCCGGCCAGGAAGGTGGCGTTGGTGTCGCCGTGCACGCCGTCGATGTAGGCCGTGACGTCGATGTTGACGATGTCACCGTCCTCGATGACGGTCGAGTCGGGGATGCCGTGGCAGATGATCTCATTCAGCGACGTGCAGCAGGATTTCGGAAAACCCTTGTAGCCCAGCGTGGACGGGTACGCGCCGTGATCGACCATGTACTCGTGGGCGATCCGGTCGAGGTGATCGGTGGTCACCCCGGGCGCCACCGCCTTGCCGGCCTCGGCGAGCGCGCCCGCCGCGATCCGGCCGGCCACCCGCATCTTCTCGATCACTTCCGGGGTCTGCACCCACGGCTCGTGGCCCTCGGCCGCGGTCGGCTTACCGACATACTCCGGGCGCGGAATCGACTTGGGCACCGGCAGCACGGGCGAGACCGTGCCGGGCCGGAGGGCGGTCCTTACTGACATGTGGCAATGCTAGCGTTCCGCCATGCAGGTCACCCCGGGCCACTTGTTCGCCCAGATGGACTTTCGCGACGTCGAGGTCTCCGATGAGAGCGTGGTGATCGAACTGGACAACCGGCCCGATCTGACGAATCGGCGCGGCGCCCTGCAGGGAGGTCTGGTCGCGACGCTGATCGACATCGCCGCCGGCCGGTTGGCCGAACGCCACGTCGGGCCCGGCCAGGACGTGACCACCGCCGACATGACCATCCACTACCTGTCTCCGGTGTTGGAGGGTCCCGCCCGCGCCGAGGCGACCGTCGTCCGGGCCGGACGCCGCCTCTCGGTGATCGCCGTCGACGTCACGGACGTCTCCCGCGACCGGCTGGCCGCGCGCGGCACGGTCAGCTTCGCCGTCCTCGATCCGCGTTAGCGGAACGGGATCGACGTCAGTTCGTGCGCAGCGGTCCCACACGCCACGACTTGCGCGGTCCGCGGATGTCGACCGATCCGCACACCACCTTGCCGGTGAGAATCACGTGCGGGTTACCTTCGGCCGGAGCGTCCCTGCGGTGGTCACGGGCGCTGCCGACGTTGACCTCGACGTCGTCGATGGATGCGCTGGCCCCGTCGGGAAGGCGCAGGTCCAGACCGCCGAACTTCAGGTCCAGCTCGATGACCACGATGGGGCCCGCGAACCGGGCCTTGGTCAGATCGAGATCGACCGAACCCATCCGCCGGTGCAGCGCGAGCCGCGACGGCACCACCCACTCGCCCTGACGTTTGAGCGAGCCGAGCACGCCGCGCAGCTCGATGCGGTCGGCTGCCGACGTCACGATCGCGCCCGGGCCAGGCAGGTCGCCGACAAGGGCGTCGAGTTCTGAACGCATCCGCGCCTGCGACACCGCCGCCGACCGTTCCTCGAATTCGCCGATGTCGATGAGGCCGAGGGCCACGGCGTTGTGCAGCCGGCGCAGGGTGCCGTTGCGGTCGACGTCGGAGATGCGCATTTCGACGGCGTCGGCCGCGCGGGATCCCGAGTTGTCCGGGCGGCGTCGGCCGTGGTTGATGTCCGTCATGACGGTGTCCACGGTACCGCCGTGGGCGTCAGGCCAGATAGTCCGGCGGCAGGGCGTCGAGCATGCCCTTGAGCATCCGCACCGCGTACTCCGAACTGCCGCCGCCGACGATGAGCGCCGAGAACGCCATGTCTCCGCGGTATCCGGTGAACCACGAGTGCGATCCGCCGGCGAACTCGGCCTCGCCGGTCTTACCGCGCACGTCGCCGGCGCCCTGTAGGTCCTTGGCGGTGCCGTTGGTCACGACCAGGCGCATCATCGGGCGCAGACCGTCCACCACCTCGGCCGGGATCGGCTGCTGGTCGCCGGTGACCTGGGTGTCGCGCCCCTCGATCAGGCGCGGCACCGGAGTGCGGCCGGCTGCGACCGTGGCCGCGGCCAGCGCCATCCCGAACGGACTGGCCAGCACCTTGCCCTGACCGAAGCCGTCCTCGGTGCGTTCGGTGAGGTTCACCGTCGGAGGCACCGACCCGCTGACGGTGCTCAACCCGGGGATGTCGTAGTCGGCGCCGATACCGTACTGCGAGGCGGCCTGAGTGAGCCCCCGCGGCGGCATCCGGCTGGCCAGTTCGGCGAAGGTGGTGTTGCACGAGCTGGCGAACGCCCGGGACATCGGCACGGTGCCGAGGTCGAAACCGCCGTAGTTGGGCACGGTGCGGTGACCGATGTCCATACGCCCGGGGCAGCCCAACAGGGTGTTCGGCGTGGCCATCTGGCGTTCGATCGCCGCGCCCGCGGTCACGATCTTGAACGTCGACCCTGGCGGGAACAGGCCCATGGTCGCCAGCGGTCCCTCCCGATCGGCGGCGGTGTTCTGCGCCACCGCGAGGATTTCCCCGGTCGAGGGTTTGATCACGACGATCATGGCCTGCTTGTCGGTGACGTCGACGGCGTTCTGCGCCGCGGTCTGCACCGCACGGTCCAGGCTGATGCTCACCGACGGCGCCGGCTGGCCGGGCACCTCGTTGAGTACATCGACATCGACGCCGTTCTGGTTCACCGTGACGACGCGCCAGCCGGGGTCTCCGTCGAGATCCTCGGCGACCGTCTTCTTGATCTCGTTGACCACCGCGGGCGCGAATGTCGGGTCGGTGGGCACCATCTCCGGCTGCGGAGTGATCACCACCCCGGGCACCGACGCGAGGGCACCGGCCACCGCATCGTGGTCGGCCTGATTCAGCGTCAGCAGGCTCAGCGCGCCCTTCTTCGAGCTGGCCAGCTCGGCGAGGCGCTGCGCGTCGAGGGTGTTGTCGAACCGGTGCAGCGCGCCGACGATCTTGTGTGCGGTGGGCATCAGGTCGGCGCCGGCGGCCTCGGCGTCGAGCGCGAAGTGATACCGGTAGCCGGGCACCAGCACGTTGGTTCCCGTGCGCTCGTGCACCGAGGCCCGCGGCGGGGCGTCGGCACGCAGCGCGAACGTCTGGTTCTCCCCCAGCCTCGGGTGCAGTCCGGTGGCGCCCCAGCGCACCTCCCACCGGCCTTCGTCACGCACCATGTTGAGTTGGCCGTCGTAGGTCCAGGTCCGGTTCTTGGGCAGGTGCCACGTGTAGCGGTAGGTCACGCTGCCGGTGTCCTCCGCGTATTTCGAACTGAGGATCTGTGCGTCCAGCCCGGTCGCCTGCAGCCCCGCCCAAGCCTCGTTGAGCGCCGCCCGCGCCTCCTCGGGCCGGTCGGCCAGCTGCGCGGCGGCGCCGGTGTCACCGGTGGCCAGCGCGGCGAAGAACTCCTCGGCGGTTGGTTCGGGCCCGTTGGGCCGTGGCGTACATGCCCCGAGCGCCATCACCACCGCAGCCACGGTCGCGAGTCCGGTCATGCGCGTTGCAGATGTGAACAGTGATGCCATTGAGGCAAATGTTAAGAAGAAACGATCCGATTTCGGTGCAGGCGCGCGGCCCCTCCGCGCCGAAATTGCATTCCACGCGCGTCAAGTTGCGATATGCGCGCGCGGAACGCAATTTCGGCCGCGCGAGTGGCCCCCTGGGCGGTGGAGGTCACCCGCCGGCGGCGGGTGCGCGGACCACCAGCGGCACAGCCGGGAAGTAGGCGGCCATCTCCGAGCGCGACGCGCGCAGCGCCGCGGTGCCGTATCCCTGCTTGCGGTGAGCGGGGTGGATCCAGACCCGCACGCCGACCTCGCCCTCGGCCAGGTCGCCGAACACCATGCCGACCTTCGTCGATCCGACCTCGGCGACCAGCCAGGCAGACTCCTCGGCGGCCACCCGGGCCGCCGCCGCGGCGATCTCATCGCCGAGATCACCTGCGGGCGCGGCGGTTCCGTCCCCGGCCGAGCGCATGTCGTCGGTGCGCGCGGCGAAGATGTCGCGGTCCCGTTCAGGAGCGAACGGCCGCAGCATCAGCCGGCGCGCCGACCCGGCGGTCTGCTCGGGCGGGCGGTAGTCCTGCTCCTGACTGTTGAGGTCCTCCAGCTCGGCGGCGATCCGGCGCCGCGAGACCTTGGTGAGCCGGTCGAACGACAACCGCAGCACGGCCTCGGCAGCCTCGCCCGAGGTGTCGAGCAGATCGGCCAGCGCCTCGATCGCCGCGTCGTAGTCGTCGGAGGCGACGACCGCGTCGAGCACCTCGTGCCGGCGTTCCAGCGCCTGGACGAGCGCGGTCGCCATCTCGCGGCTCGCCGCGGCCGCCATCTCGCGGCTCGCCGCGGCCGCCATCTCGCGGCTCGCCGCGGTGGCCATCTCGCGGCTCGCCGCGGTGGCCATCTCGCGGCTCGCCGCGGTCGCGTCAGGCTCGGTCATAGAGGAAGCGTAGGCGCAGTTTCAGATCAGTCGAGCAGCACCGTCGCGAACGACGCGATCTCGGTGAAGCCGATACGGGCGTAGGTCGCCCTCGCCACGGTGTTGAAGCTGTTCACGTACAGGCTGGCGATACGGCCGCCGCCGACGATCGCGGCGGCGACCGTCGCGGTGCCGGCGGTGCCGATCCCCCGGCCGCGCTGGTCGGGGTGCACCCACACGCCCTGGATCTGCCCGACCGCCGGGGACTGCGAGCCGACCTCAGCCTTGAAGACCACCTCACCGCGGTCGAACCGGGCCCAGGCCCGCCCGGCGGCGATCAGTCCGGCGACCCGGCGGCGGTAGCCGCGGCCACCATCACCGACTCGAGGATCGATGCCGACCTCACCGATGAACATGTCGATCGCGGCGACGAGATAGGCGTCGATCTCCTCCATGCGCACCTGGCGCACGGCGGGATCGATGGCGCACAACGGCGCCGCGCTCAGCGCCATCAACGGCTGATGCGCCCGCACGTCGCGGGCCGGGCCCCAGACGGGTTCGAGACGCTGCCACATCGGAAGCACCAACTCGGCGCGGCCGACCAGGGACGAACAGCGGCGGGCGCTGCTCATCGCCTTGTCCGCGAACGCATTCAGGTCGCCGGGGGCCCCACGCAGCGGAATGAGGTTGGCGCCGGCGAAGCACAGCGACTCGCTGGCGCGCCTGCGGGTCCACAGTTCCCCGCCGATCGCCGACGGTTCGATGCCGTGCTCGGCCACCCGCGAGGCGACCATGCAGGCGGCCACCGGGTCCTCGTCGAGAACCTGCCGGACGGCCACCATGTCGCGGATGTCGCGCACCACCGACACCCTTCGCTCATCTACGAGGCGAAATAGCGGAGGAGCCGACATCTGGACTCTTTCTGAGCTGACCCTGAGCCAATGGCCCCACGCGTGGGGCCGTCTCTCAGCTTACGGTCACAATAGGCGAACCGGTGGCACCTTCAGAACCCTGTGCGTCGCCCATCTCCGCACCCATCTCGCCGGCAAGGCGCAGCGCCTCCTCGATCAACGTCTCGACGATCTGCGCCTCCGGGACGGTCTTGATGACCTCACCCTTGACGAAGATCTGTCCCTTGCCGTTGCCGGACGCCACCCCGAGGTCGGCCTCGCGCGCCTCGCCGGGTCCGTTGACGACGCAGCCCATCACCGCCACGCGCAGCGGCACGTCCATGCCCTCCAGGCCGGCCGTGACCTCATTGGCCAGCGTGTACACGTCCACCTGCGCGCGTCCGCACGACGGGCACGACACGATCTCCAGGCCGCGCGGCCGCAGGTTCAGCGACTCCAGAATCTGGTTGCCCACCTTGACCTCTTCGGCCGGCGGCGCCGACAGCGACACCCGGATGGTGTCGCCGATGCCCTTGGACAGCAGCGCGCCGAACGCGACGGCGGACTTGATGGTGCCCTGGAATGCCGGCCCGGCTTCGGTGACGCCGAGATGCAGCGGATAGTCGCACTGCGCGGCGAGCTGCTCGTAGGCGGCGACCATGACGACGGGGTCGTTGTGCTTGACGCTGATCTTGATGTCGCCGAAGCCGTGTTCCTCGAACAGCGAGGCCTCCCACAGCGCCGACTCGACCAACGCTTCCGGGGTCGCCTTGCCGTACTTCTGCAGGAAGCGCTTGTCCAGCGATCCGGCGTTGACGCCGATGCGGATCGGGATGCCCGCGTCGGCCGCCGCCTTGGCGACCTCGGCGACCCGGCCGTCGAACTCCTTGATGTTGCCCGGATTCACCCGCACCGCAGCGCATCCGGCGTCGATCGCGGCGAAGATGTACTTCGGCTGGAAGTGGATGTCGGCGATCACCGGGATCTTCGACTTCTTCGCGATGACCGGCAGCGCGTCGGCGTCCTCCTGGCGCGGGCAGGCCACCCGCACGATGTCGCAGCCCGACGCCGTCAGCTCGGCGATCTGCTGCAGCGTGGCGTTGATGTCGTGGGTCTTGGTGGTGCACATCGACTGCACCGAGATCGGGTGGTCACTGCCGACGCCGACGTCACGCACCATCAGCTGGCGGGTCTTGCGGCGGGGAGCCAGTACCGGCGCCGGCGCCGCCGGCATCCCCAGACCGATTGAGGTCATTGTTCGAGTCTCCTACTGGAACCTGCGTTCATTGGAACAGCGTGATCGGGTTGATTACGTCGGCGGTCACGGTGAGCAGCGTGAAGCCCAGCATCGCGATGATCACCACGTACGTCAGGGGCATCAGCTTGAGATAGTTGACGGGAGCCGCGGCGACTTTGCCTCGCGTCTGGCGGACCATGTTGCGGACCTTCTCGTAGAGCGCGATCGAGATGTGCCCGCCGTCCAGCGGCAGGAGCGGGATCAGGTTGACCGCGCCCAGCACGAAGTTCAGCTGTGCGAGAAAGAACCAGAACGCCACCCAGATGCCGTGCTCGACGGTCTCGCCGCCGATCCGGGACGCGCCGACCACGCTGATCGGCGTCTCGGGGTCGCGCTCGCCGCCGGTGATCGAGTGCACGAGCGCCCCGATCTTGGTCGGGATCTTCACGATCGCCTTGCCGAGTTCCACGGCGAGGTCCTTGGTGAACACCAGCGTCCCGGGGACCGCGGTGAGCGGGTTGTACTGCGTCGGCCCGAACTGCGCGGCCGTGACGCCGATGCTCCCGACGTCGACTGGCACGGCGGGACCCTCGTTCCCGCCGACGACGTAGCGCTGGCTCGGGGTGACGTCGACGGTGGTGGTGAACTCGCGCGTCTGACCGTTCTCGTCCCTTTGCACGGTCAGCGCGGTGGGGCCGTTCTCCTTACGCACCGCCTCGACGAGGGCGTCGAACGTGGCGACCTCGGTGTCGCCGACCTTGACGATGACGTCGCCGGCCTGGATGCCGGCGGCGGCCGCCGGGCTGTTGGCGATGCAGTCACCCAACTGGCCTTGCGCCACCTCGGATTTGATGCATGACGTCTCCCCGACCACCGCGGTGGTGGGGGCCTTGATGTTGGGCAGACCCCAGATGATCGCGATCGCGTAGATCAGCACCAGCCCGATGACGAAGTTCATCGCCGGCCCGGCGAACAGCACCGCGACGCGCTTCCAGGTCTTCTGCTTGTACATCGCGTACGGCCGGTCCTCGGGGTCGAGTTCCTCGACCGCGGTCATGCCGGCGATGTCGCAGAATCCGCCGAGCGGCACCGCCTTGACGCCGTACTCGGTCTCGCCCAGCTTGTTGGGCCGCCGGGTCGACCACAGCGTCGGGCCGAAGCCGACGAAGTAGCGGCGCACCTTCATGCCTGTGGCGCGCGCCACCCACATATGGCCGCATTCGTGCAACGCCACCGACACCAGAATGGCGATCGCGAACAGCGTCACGCCGAGCACGTACATCATCGGGCGGGGAGTCCTATCATCTGCGACCTGCGGGTTCCTGCTCGACCGCCTGTCGGGCCCGATCACGGGCCCAGTCCTGGGCGTCGAGTACGTCATCCACGGTAGCTGGTTCGGCCGCCCATCGGTCGGCAGCGCGCAGCACATGGTCGACGGTGCGCACGATGGCCGGGAACCGGATCCGTCCGGCGAGGAACGCCGCCGCCGCCTCCTCGTTGGCGGCGTTGTAGACCGCGGTCAGGCAGCCGCCACCCCGGCCGGCCTCGCGGGCCAGCGCCACCGCCGGGAACACGTCGTCGTCGAGCGGTTCGAAATCCCAGCGCGAGGCCGTGGTGAAATCGCAGGCCGCCGCGGCGCCGGGGACGCGTGACGGCCACCCCAGTGCGAGCGCGATCGGCAGCTTCATGTCAGGCGGGCTGGCCTGCGCGAGGGTGGACCCGTCGGTGAACGTGACCATCGAGTGCACGATCGACTGCGGATGCACCACCACCTCAATGCGGTCGTAGTCGATCCCGAACAGCAGGTGCGTCTCGATCAGTTCGAGCCCCTTGTTCACCAGCGAGGCCGAGTTCAGGGTGTTCATCGGGCCCATCGACCAGGTGGGGTGCGCAGCGGCCTGCTCGGGGGTGACGTCCTCGAGTCGCTCCGCGGTCCAGCCGCGGAACGGCCCCCCGGACGCGGTGAGCACCAGCTTCGCGACCTCGTCGCCGCTGCCGCCGCGCAGGCACTGCGCCAGCGCGGAGTGTTCCGAGTCGACCGGCACGATCTGGCCCGGGGCGGCCGCCTTCTGCACCAGCGGACCGCCCGCGATCAAGGACTCCTTGTTGGCCAGCGCCAGCCGCGCGCCGGTGGCCAGGGCGGCCAGCGTGGGTTTCAGGCCCAGCGCCCCGACCAGCGCGTTGAGCACCACGTCGGCCTCGGTGTTCTCGACGAGACGGGTGGCGGCGTCGGGACCCGAGTACATGGTCCCGCCCAGCGCGGCCGCGGCGGCCTCGTCGGCGACGGCGATGTTGGTCACCCCGGTCTCGGCACGCTGCCGCGCCAGCAGGTCGGCATTGCCGCCGCCGGCCGCGAGCCCGACGACCTCGAAGCGGTCCGGGTTGGCGGCGATCACCTCGAGCGCCTGGGTACCGATGGAGCCTGTGCTGCCCAGGATCAGCACACGCCGTCGCGCTCCGCTTTCGCTCACCGACCCATTGTGCCGGTCGCGCGGCCCCGGTCTCCAAGTGTGACGCGAGTGTGACGTCGGCGCCTGGGACCCATCCGCAGGCACGGCAGCTGGGAATCACCCGTGTGCGAACTCCAGTGCGGGCAACGGAGCCCCGTACTTGACGAAAGGGATCAGGAAATGATGACAGCTCGTCGGAAGACCGCTGCTGTGGCAGGAATCGCTGCCGTGGCCCTCTTCGGTGCCGCTTGTTCGAGCGAGGAAGCCGAAAGCACCGCGACGTCGGCCAGCGTCACAGCCTCGTCGGCCATGGAGTCGGCGACCAACGGGATGACGACGTCGTCGGCGGCGCCGATGGCGGATCCCGCGGCCAACCTCATCGGTTCGGGTTGCGCGGCCTACGCCGAGCAGGTTCCGGACGGGCCCGGCTCCGTGGCCGGGATGGCGGCCGATCCGGTGACGGTGGCCGCGTCGAACAACCCGATGCTCACCACACTGACCCAGGCGCTGTCCGGTCAGCTCAACCCGAACGTCAACCTCGTCGACACGCTCAACGGCGGCGAGTTCACCGTGTTCGCCCCGACCGACGACGCGTTCGCCAAGATCGACCCCGCCACGATCGAGACGCTCAAGACCGACTCCGACCTGCTGACCAGCATCCTGACCTACCACGTGGTGCCAGGCCAGGCCGCGCCCGACCAGGTCGCCGGCGAGCACACCACGGTGCAGGGCGCACCCGTCACGGTCACCGGCGCAGGCAACGACCTCAAGGTCAACGAGGCCGGACTGGTGTGCGGCGGGGTCACGACTGCCAACGCCACCGTGTACATGATCGACACCGTCCTCATGCCGCCCGCTAACTGATCCACCAATCCATCACTGCAGGAAAGGAATTCACGATCATGACCGTCAAGTTGAAGTCTCTGGCCGGTGCGGGTATCGCGGTGGCAGCCGCCGTCGGGCTGTCCTTCGGAGCGGCCGCGACGGCCTCCGCGGCGCCGGTCGGGCCGGGGTGCGCGGGCTACGTGCAGCAGGTCCCGGACGGCCCCGGGTCGGTGCAGGGCATGGCGGCTTCGCCGGTGGCAACTGCGGCGTCGAACAACCCGTTGCTGACCACGCTGACCCAGGCCGTCTCCGGTCAGCTCAACCCGCATGTGAACCTCGTCGACACGCTCAACGGCGGCGAGTTCACCGTGTTCGCGCCGACCGACGACGCGTTCGCCAAGATCGACCCCGCCACGATCGAGACACTCAAGACCGACGCCGACCTGCTGACCAGCATCCTGACCTATCACGTGGTGCCGGGCCAGGCCGCCCCTGACCAGGTGGTCGGTGAGCACGTGACGGTGCAGGGCGCTCCGGTCACCGTGACCGGGTCCGTCGACGACCTGTTGGTCAACGACGCGTCGGTGGTGTGCGGCGGCGTGCAGACGGCCAACGCCACGGTGTACCTGATCGACACGGTGCTGATGCCGCCGGCAGCGTAGCCGGATCAGCACCACTGCAGAGGATCCCCCGCACGCAGTTCCCCCGGCCGGTGCGGGGGATCCTCCTGTCCACCGGAGTTGGGGCGGGAAGGTCTGGTCAGCGTCGCACCTTCGCGATCACAGTCTCGGCGAACCGCTCGATCGGCGCGCGGAACCGTTCCACGCCGCGGACGCCCCCGGTCTCGGCGCCCAGCCACGGCGCGACCATCACCGAGGTGATGCCGGCCTCCTCGGCGCGCAGATACAGATCGGGGGAGGCGGGCTCCATCAGGGCCAGCAGGATGTCGAACGGCTCGTCGGCCCGACCGTACTCTCGCCGCAGTTCGGTGAGTCGGCGCGCGTAGCCGACCGCGTCGTCCCACCGGTAGGCGTACCCGACCCAGCCGTCACACAGCCGGGCGGCGCGCCGCAGCGCGGCCTCGGACTCTCCCCCGGTCAGGATCGGCACCGGGCCCGGCGGGTGCGGTTCGATCATCATCTCGGGCACCCGGTAGTGCTCACCGCTCCAGGACACCCAGCCGCCCTGCCACAGCGCCCGAAGCGCCGGGATCATCTCGTCGAGCCGTCTGCCGCGGGTGCGGAAATCCTGGCCCATCAACGCGTACTCCTCGCGCATCCAGCCGATGCCTGCGGCCAGGCTCACCCGCCCGCCGGACAACACCGCCGCGGTGGCGACCTGTTTGGCCACCTCCAGCAGCGGCCGGGCCGGCGCGATGTACACGGCGTTGGAGAACCGCAACCGGGTGGTGACCGCAGCCATCGCCCCGGTCAGCACCCACGCGTGCGGCCATTCGGTCTCGGGCTGCCACGGCGGCGCCCCGCTCGCCGAATCGGGATAGGCCGAGTTCAGCGCGCGCGGATAGATCATGTGGTCGGAAGTCACCATGCCGTCGTATCCGGCTTCGTCGAGCATCCGCGCCAGCGGCACGGCCTCGGTCGCCTTCAGGAATGCCGCACCCGACCAGAACTGCACAGTGCTTACCCTTTCGTCACTTTCGCCGGCTCTTGTTTCTCTAGCGGAGTTTGGGGGCAGCATCAACGACATGCCCGCCGTGTTGTGGTTGCGCCGCGATCTGCGGCTCTCCGACCTTCCGGCCCTGCTGGCCGCCGCCGACGTCGACGGCGCCGACACCGAGGTGCTGGCCTGCTATGTGCTCGACCCCCGGCTGAAGGCTTCGTCGGGTCCACGGCGGCTGCAATACCTGTACGACGCGCTGCGCGACGTACACGACCGGCTCGACGGGCGGCTGCTGGTGACCGAGGGCCATCCCGGGACCCGGATCCCCGCTCTCGCGAAAGCCATCGGGGCATCGTCGGTGCACGTGTCGCAGGACTTCACCCCGTTCGGCCGGCGTCGCGACGACCAGGTGCGCGACGCGCTCGGCGACATCGAGTTGGTGGCGACCGGCTCGCCCTACCTGGTCTCCCCCGGCCGCGTGACCAAGGGCGACGGCACCCCCTACAAGGTGTTCACGCCGTTCTTCGCGGCGTGGCGCAAGCACGGCTGGCGCCGCCCCGCCGAATCGGGGCCGAAGTCGGCGCACTGGATCCACCCGTCCGACGTGAAGGGCGCTCGCGCGGTGCAGATCCCCGACGCCGGGGTTGAGCTCGAGCTCCCCGCCGGCGAGACGGCGGCGCTGCGGGCGTGGCGACAGTTCGTCGCCGATGGGCTCACCGGCTACGCGGAGGACCGCAACCGTCCCGATCTTTCGGCCACCAGCCGCATGTCGGCGCATCTGAAATTCGGGGCGATTCATCCGCGGACGATGGCCGCCGATCTGGGCCGAGGCAACGGCGCGCAGGCCTATCTGCGCGAGCTGGCGTTCCGGGATTTCTACGCCTCGGTGGTGTGTGAATGGCCGGACAGCACGTGGTGGAACTGGAACCGGAGTTTCGACACGATCGAGGTCGACGACGGCCAGGATGCCGAGACATCCTTCGAGGCCTGGAAGAAGGGCAGGACCGGTTTCCCGATCGTCGACGCCGGTATGCGGCAGCTGGCCGAGGTCGGCTTCATGCACAACCGGGTGCGGATGATCGCGGCGTCGTTTCTGGTCAAGGATCTGCACCTGCCGTGGCAGTGGGGTGCCCGCTGGTTCCTCGAACAGCTCGTCGACGGCGACATGGCCAACAATCAGCACGGCTGGCAGTGGGCGGCCGGCTGCGGCACCGACGCCGCACCGTACTTCCGGGTGTTCAACCCGACGACCCAGGGCAAGAAGTTCGATCCGTCCGGTGACTACGTGCGGCGCTGGGTGCCCGAGCTGGCCGGTGTCGACGACGTGCACGACCTCGGGGCCGACCGGCCCGAGGACTATCCGGCACCGATCGTCGACCACGGGCGGGAACGCGCCGAGGCGCTGCGCCGGTACGGCGCCATCGGCTAAAGCCGGTACGGCGCCATCGGCTGACTACTTCAGCGTCTGGCCCGCATCCAACGGGATCGCGGCGCCGGTCAGATAGCGGCCCGACGGCCCACACAGGTAGACCATCGTGTCGCTGACGTGGTGCGGTTCCATCATCGGCAGTTGCAGTAGCGCCTGCTGCGCGGCGCTGAACGACGGGTGCTCGCCGGCCCACTCGGCCAGTGCCTCGTTGAGCACCATCGGCGTGGCCACGCCGCCGGGGTGCACGGAGTTGACCCGGACGTTCTTCTCGGCCAGCGAGCGGGCGAAGTGGCGCATGACCCCGACGACGCCGTGCTTGGCGGCGGTGTAGCCGGCCGCGCCGTGGTTCATGGTGGCGAATTCGGTACTCACGGAGGTGAACCCGGCTGCCGAACTGGTGATCACGATCGCGCCGCCGTCTGGGTTGCGCAGCAGCGCGGGCAGGGCGGCCTCGATGGTGAAATACACCCCGTTCAGCATCACGGCGATCGCGTCGGTGAACGCGGTGATGTCGCGGCCCTGCGCTCCGGCGGCAGGAAGAATGCCGGCGTTGGCGAGTACGAAGTCGAGCCGGCCGAATTCTGCCACTCCCTTGGCCACCACGTCGGCGAGCCGGTTCCGGTCGCGGACGTCGCCCTGCTCGGCCACGATCCGGCGGCCGGTCTTCTCGACCAACCGCACCGTCTCGTCAAGGTCCTCGGGGGTGGCCATCGGGTAGGCGACGCACTCGAGTTGGTCGCACAGATCCAGCGCGATGACGTCGGCGCCCTCCTCGGCGAACCGAACGGCATGGGCGCGGCCCTGGCCGCGTGCCGCGCCGGTGATGAAAACGACCTTGTCCTGCAGGACCTGCGGTGCCATGACCGCCCAGCCTACCGAGTAGGCCCAAGGTCTACGGCGGTCCGTAGTAGGCCTGTGTCAGAATGACCGTTGACTGTCAGCCCGATCATGAGGAGCAGCCGTGGCAAGCACCGAGGTGGAACGACGCACTGGTGTCGACGTCGAGGACGTGCCGTCTGCCGAATGGGGCTGGTCGACGGAGAACTACCGCTTCTACCAGATCGGTGGGCTGCTGGTGGCGGGCTTCCTGCTGCTGATGATCCACGGCAATCACACCGGACGGGTGGAGGACTGGTTCATGGTCGGCTTCGCGGCCGTGGTGCTCGCGTTCGTCGCGCGCAGCTGGTACATCCACCGCCACCGCGACACGCAGTAACGGCGGGCGCCGGCGTCCACTAGCGATTCGGGAGCGGCACCAGATCGGCGCCGTCCGGCGGATACCAGAGCGCCGCGCTGACGAATTCCTCGACGGTCAGATCGGCAACGATCTGACCGGTTGTCTGCAATGCCCTGCTCTTGAACGCACGGGCGGCGGCACTGAGCCGGTGCCTTACCCGGTCGAATCGTCCGTCGGGACCGAACGAGCCCGCATCGCCCCAGACGGTGATCTCGGCGCGGGCAGTGTCGGCCAGAGCCGACATTTCTGCCCGCAACCCGGCGTTCTCCCGCAGCACTCGCGCGTCCATCGCCACGGCTGCGCCTGCGGTACCGCACAGCGCCTCGAGGAGGGACTCCTGCACCTCGACGTCAACGCCGAGGATCCTCAGGGCCCGGGTGTCGTGGCCCGGCGGAATCGTGACGGTGACCTGCCAGCCCGCCCGCGCCCGGTCGCACAGCCAACCGCCCGCGGCGCCGACCACGCCGTCGACGTCGGCGGCGAACACGGTCAGGTCGTAGGTGCGCAGGGTCTCGCCGGCGATGCGAACCCCGGACCGCCGTCGTTCGAACTGCGCGAAGTCGTCTGTCTCGAACGTCCGGCCTCTCACCGTCTGCCTCCAGTCTGCGTCGCGCATCGCGTGACACTCCAGACAGGGTGACATTTTGGAGTCGATCTGTAAAGTCTCCATCCGATTTCCGCGCGCAGCGGCAGGACCTGCGACGCCGCGAAAGCGCGCGCCGATCAACAGGTTCCGAGGTTCAGAGGGCCGGAGCCAGCGGCAGGGTCTTCTCGACAGGTGTCAGCTTGTCGGACAGACCGGCCGCGGCGCGAATCTCGGCGAACGAGGCGATCAGCGCGTCGGTCGCCTCGTGCGGGTCTTTCAGCGTCCGGTCGTCGGTGAGCACCGAGATCGACAGTTGGTCGACATAGCTCCACACCGTGATGTTCATCCCGCTGCCCGCGACGATCGGCCCCACCGAGTAGATCTCGTCCACGACCGCACCCTTTATCACCCCCCGCTCCTTCGGGCCCGGCACGTTGGAGATGGTCAGGTTCATCACCATCGCGGACTCCACCCGGCGGGCCTGCGTCCGGAAGATCGGCGGAGTGGCGGCCGGCGGCAGATAGGTCAACCAGGACGGCAGCAGTGTCGGCCCGAGCAGGCCGTGGTTCTCCTTCGCGATGGCGGTCGCGGTCGCGGTGAGCCGCACCCGCGCGATGGGATCGGGTACATGAACCGGTAAAGACGGTGTCATGTAAGTGAATTCGTTACCGACGAGCCGCCCGGGTGAGGTGTCGAAACTGACGGGCACACCCGCGATCAACGGCGAGTCGGCCTTCTTGTCGTAGCGCAGCTGCAGTTCACGCAGAGCTCCGGCCGCCGTGGCGAGCACGATGTCGTTGAGGGTGACCCCGAGGTGTCGGGCGGTCTCCTTGACGTCCGCGAGCGCCAGCGGGGCGGTGGCGAAGCGGCGGCCCGGCGTCACCACATGGTTGAGAAAGGTCGGCGGCGGCGCGAAGTTGCGCGCCAGGTCGGGATGCCGGCCACGCTCGCGGGCCTGCCTGCGCACCCGCGAGACACCGGCGGCGGTTTCGTTGACCAACCTGGGCAGCCGGCGCAGCTGACGCACGTGATCGCGGGCCGCGGCCTTTAGTAGGGCGCGCGGCGCTGTCGAGTCCGGGGGCACCTCGGCGAGCTGACCCCCCACCTCGGGCTCGCGGGGCTGAATCGCCATCGCTAGCTGGTTCGCCGACGCGACACCGTCGGCGAGCACGTGATGTACCTTGTGGATCACGGCGATCCTGTTGTCCGCCAATCCTTCTGCGACATACATCTCCCACAGCGGGTATCGGCGGTCCAGCGGCGTGCTCGCGATCTCGCCGATGAGCTGGTCGAGCTCGCGCCGCCCGCCGGGAGCCGGCACCCGCGCTCGGCGGATGTGGTAGTCGACGTCGATCTGCGCGTTCTGCACCCACATCGGGTGATGGAACTTCAGCGGTATGTCCACCAGCTGGTAGCGCAACGGCGCCAGCGCGTGCAGCCGCGGCAGCGCGGCCCGGCGGAAGAACTCGAAGTCGAAGCCGTCGACGGCGGTCACATCGAGCACGCCGACCTTCAAGGTGTGCATGTGGATTTCCGGCGTCTCGCTGTAGAGCATCATGGCGTCCACGCCGTTGAGTCGTTTCACCCGCCACCTCGTTCGTCGTCCACCCGGCCTGCAACGTGGTACCCGTTTCGTCGATTTTCGCCACTTCGCCGGTCCGCGGTCGCCCGAATCGCCGTTCCCGCGGGGGCGATGTCAGGAATGTCTCACCGTCCGGGCCCTCGAAGAGGGACGCTGCTGTGACAATCCACCAGGAGTTTGTAAACTCCTGCAGGACGTCGCCGAGCGAAGGGAAACCGCTGTGATTTGTCCGAGAGTTGTTGGGGCCGGGGAATTTCGATGAGCCTGGTGGCCGGGCACGGTCCACTCAGCCGGGAGCGTGCCGGTCGGTTCAGTCCGCCGGTCGCCGGAGACCTGGTCTACCTTGAGCCGCATCCGCGGCGCGTGCAGGCGTTTCTCGACAACCGTCCGGTGATCGACACCGAGGACGCGTGGATGGTGCACCGTAGGGGTGCGCCGCTGAGCTACGCGTTCCGATCCGCCGACATCGGCGAGCTGCCGAGCACGCCGGTTCCGGAGCTGCCCGGTTATGTCGTGGTGGCCTGGACCGCGGTCGACACCTGGCTGGAAGAGGGGCGCCGGCTGGTGCACTACCCGCCCAACCCGTACCACCGGGTGGACTGCCGCCCCACCGCACGGAGTCTGCGGGTGGCCGTCGGGGGCAGCACGCTCGTCGATACCGACGACACGGTGATCGTGTTCGAGACGGCGCTGCAGCCTCTGCTCTACGTGGCCCCGGCGTTCGTCCGAACGGACGCGCTGCGGCGGTCGGACACCACCAGTTACTGCAACTACAAGGGCTACGCCACGTACTGGACCGCGGTCGTCGAGGGGACCGTCGTGGAGGACGTGGCGTGGAGCTATGCGGACCCGCTGCCCGAGAGCCTGGGAATCAAAGACATGCTCAGTTTCGACGGCGACAAGGTCGACATGACCGCCGACCTGCCGGGATCAGTTGCGGCCCGCTAGGGTCGACGTCTTGTGACAGGTGTCAAACAGAGCTGGATCGCCGATCTAGTGCGGTTCGATCGCCGCGACGACGTATTTGTGGCCTGCCCGGCGGCCGCCGGTCCCGGGTCGCGGTTGTTCGGCGGTCTGATCGCCGCGCAGGCGCTGGCGGCGGCCGGCGCCACGGTCGGCGCCGGCAAGCTGCCTCAGTCGCTACACCTGTATTTCGTGCGGGGCGGCCGCTACGGGGTCGAGGTCGAACTCCACGTGGAGCGCACCCGGGACGGGCGCTCCTTCGACACCCGCCGCGTCACCGCGATCCAGCAGGGCGCAGTGATCCTGGAGATGATCGCGTCGTTCCACGTCCCCGAGCCCGGCCCCGATGAGCACCCCACCCCGGCGCAGTCGGTGACCCTGACCGAAGCAGGGGGCAAGGAACCGGACATCGAGTTCGCCGACCGCTTCGACATCCGCACCAGGCCCGACGACGATTCGGTGTTCGCGGTACCGCCGTTCTGGATCCGCACCCGCGACGAGATCGAGGACGACCCGCTGATCCGGGCATGCACGCTGACGTTCCTGTCCGACTTCGGTCCGGTGCCGGTGGCGCGGCCGTCCGGGGCGCCGCTGGAGCCGGAAGCAGGGTCGGGGACCTTTGCGGCCAGCCTGGACCACTCAGTGTGGTTCCACCGGCCCTTCACACCGCACAACTGGCACCGCTACGAGGTGCATCGGCTCAACGTCGGCGATTCCCGCGGCCTGGTCCAGGGCTCGCTCTACGACACCGCCGGCACGTTGATCGCCACCACGACGCAGGAGGCGCTGTGGCGGTTGTGACCCGATAGGGGCTCGGCGGCAGTGTCGCTTCGGTAGGTTCGGCCGGGTGTCGACGTTGACGAACCGACAGATCGTGTTGCGCCACCGACCGCACGGGTTGGTCGCCCCCGGTGACACCGAACTGGTGACCGCCCCCGTGCCAGAACCCGCCGACGGTGAGGCACTGGTGCGTACGACGTACGTGGGCATCGATGCGGCGGTGCGGACCTGGCTCGACGATCAGCCGAGCTACCTTCCCCCGGTGCAGCTCGGCGAGGTGATCCGCGCGGCGGGGATCGGCGAGGTCGTCGAATCCCGTTGTGCCGCATACGCGGTCGGGGACATCGTGACCACGCTGACCGGGTTCCAGGAATACACGATCGTCCGCGACGACCTCTTCACCACACCGGTGCCGGGCCCCGGCGACCAGGTGGATCAGCTCGCGGTGATGTCCATCTACGGCCCCACCGGCGCCACCGCGTACTTCGGCATGACGGGCATCGGACGTCCGCAACCGGGCGAGACGGTCGTGGTGTCGGCCGCCGCCGGGGCCACCGGCTCGGTCGCCGGGCAGATCGCCAAGATCGCGGGCGCGCGGGTGGTGGGCATCGCCGGCGGCCCGCACAAATGCCGTGCGGTGGTGGAGGACTTCGGCTTCGACGCCTGCATCGACTACCGCAACGACGACCTGCGCGCGGCGCTGCGGGAGCACTGCCCGCGTGGGGTCGACGTGTATTTCGACAACGTCGGCGGCCCGATCCTTGACGCGGTGCTCGGCCGGCTCGCCCAGAAGGCGCGGGTGGTGCTCTGCGGGGTCATCTCCAGCTACCTCACCGGTGAGCATCCGGGGCCGGCCAACTACGTCAATCTGCTGTCCAAGACCGCGATGATGCAGGGATTCAACGCCCTCGACGAATGGGGCCGCTTCGACGAGGCGTTCGCGGCGCTGCGGAGCTGGGAGGAGCAGGGGCTGATCACCCACCGCGAGCACATCTTCGACGGCATCGAGTCCTGCGTCGACGCACTCAACGGTTTGTTCACCGGAGCCAACATCGGCAAGACCCTTGTCAAGGTCGCCGGGTGACCGGCATCGATGCGACGCGTGTCGCGGCTACTACGCCCCGATGACCGATCCGCCGAACTCCTCGATGGCCTCCAGCGTGTGCGCGAGGCTGTCCCCCGGCACGCTCACCTGAATCCAGGTGACTCCGGCCTTCTCGAGATCGGCGACGCCGGAGAGGAACTCGTCGGCGTTGAAGTCCGCGGCACCGGGAGCGCCACCCGCATCGTTGGTGAACGTGATGTCGATGTCCGACGGATCGCGGCCCTCGCCCTCCAGGCGACGGCGCAGATCGTCCACACCGGCCTGGAGATGGTCCACCGTCTCCAACGGCGCCGTACGGGCGGTCTGCGCCAGCACAGCCGGGGCCCGGAACGGACACCAGCCCTGCGCGTACCTCGCGACGCGCGCCCGCGCGGCCGAGGTGTTGCCACCCACCCAGATCGGCGGATGCGGAGCGCTGACCGGCCTCGGATGCGCGGTGATGCCTGTGGCGCTGAAATGCTTGCCGTCGAAGGTGATGTCATCGGTGGTCCAGACCTCGCGGATCACCTGCAACGCCTCTTCGAAGCGTACCGCCCGCTCGTCGAAATCCACACCAAGGGCGCTGAATTCGCGCTTGAGGTAGCCCACGCCCACCGCGAGGGTGAACCTGCCTTCGGAGATCAGGTCCAGCGTCGCACCGGCTTTGGCCACGACAAAGGGGTTGCGGTACGGCAGCACCACGATGTTGGGGATCAGCCGCAGCGTCGTGGTGTGGGCGGCGGCGAATCCCATCGCCACGAAAGGATCGAGTGCGTCGTGCCCACCGGCCTCCAGCCACCGTTGGGTCGGCGCGGGATGGTCGGTGAAGCCGAAGCCGGCGAACCCTGCCTTCTCGGCGGCCGCGGCCACCTTCGCGATCCCCGCGCCCGTGACGAGCTCGGGATTGTAGGGATGGCTGTGCATCGGATGGGTGATCGCGAACCGCATGGGCAGCCCTTTACGTCTCGTCGTCGTCAGAATTTGCTTCTCACTTTGCGAGAATGTCGTTACCATGCAGGCGACCGAAAGTACAGCACTGTCGATGGGGAGGGTGATGAGCAGGCCGGAGATCGGCATCTACCTGCCTCAAATGGGCTTCTCATTCGACGAGGTGTTGCACCGCGCCCGACGCTGCGAAGAACTCGGGATCGAATCGCTGTGGCTCTACGACCACCTGTACGGGCCCGGCATGCCCGACTATCCGTCGATGGAGGCCTGGACGCTGGCCACCGCGCTGCTCAGCCGCACCGACCGTCTGCGGGTCGGACATATGGTGCTGTGCAATCAGTTTCGGCATCCGGTCACGCTGGCCAAGATGGCCACCACGCTGGATCAGATCTCCGGCGGCCGGCTGAGCCTGGGCATCGGCAGCGGATCGATCGAGGACGAACACCGCCGGGCCGGTCTGCCGTGGGGCACCTTCGCCGAACGCTCCGAACAGCTCGGCGAGACATTGCAGATCTTGCATCAGGCCTTCACCGACGAGCGGATCGACTTTGCGGGCAAGCATTTCACCGTGCCCGACATGCCGATCAAACCGGGAGCGGTGCAGCAGCCGCGGCCCCCCATCGTCGTGGGCGGCGTCGGCGAGAAGTTCACGCTCCCTCTGGTGGCGCGATATGCCGACGTGTGGAACGTACCGACCTACGCACTGGGCCAGATCAAGGAGAAGATCGCGGCCCTGCGGTCCATCTGCGACGACGTCGGCCGCGACCCGGACACCATCACGCTCTCCATCGAGGCCGTGATGGCACTCGCGCCGGACGACGCCGCGCTGCCGAAGGTGCGAGGCCTGGCGGAAAAGCGGTTCGGTGGTGAAGGTTTCGGGCTACACGACACCGACTTGATCGGCACGCCGGCAGTGATGGTCGATCGGCTCGGGGCGCTGGTCGAGATGGGCTTCGGGCAGATCGTGCTTTTCACGCACGATCGGGGTTCCGATCAAACGCTCGAACTGCTGGCAGGGGAAGTGATTCCCCAGCTCTGATCACGCTTCGGTTTCGGTGCCCGCCAGGCGCTTCACGCATGCTTATCCACAATTGGCGAATCGGTTCACAGCCGGCCAACTACCGACCTGATTCGTCACAGCCCGCCGGTAGAATCGCACACATGTTCGAAGTATCGGTTCCGGAGCCCGGCCAGCTCACCGGGCTCTCGGATGCCGAGCTCATCGACGCCGCCGCGACCACCTCGCGGATGGAGAACGCGGTGTGTGCCCGCAAGCTGGCGGTGATGGCCGAACTGTTCACCCGCCGCGTCGACCTCGCCCCCGAAGACCGACTGGACTGGTGGGTCGACCCCGAAGCCGCGGTCACCGCCGAACTGGCCGCGGCGTATCGGATCACCCACGGGTTGGCGCTGCACCAGGCCTACCGCGCGGTGGAGCTGCGCGACCGCCTCCCCAAACTCGGGGCGCTGTTCCTGCAGGGGCTGATCAGCGAGATGTTGGTGCGCGCGATCATCACCCGCACCGACCTGATCACCGACCCGGACTTGATCGCCGCCGTCGACGCCGATCTGGCCGCCGACATCCTCGGCTGGGGACCGTTGTCGGTGAAAAAGACCGAAGCCGAGATCGACACCATCGTCGAACGCCACGACCCCGACGCCGTGCGCCAAAGCCGTGGAGGCGACTTGGGGCGCACGATCGAGTTCGGCAACCTCGGTGACGCGCCTGGGTTCACCACGGTGTGGGCGCGGATGTTCGACGGTGACGCCGCTGCTGGGGAACGCACCCTGACCGCGATGGCCTACAGCGTCTGCGACGCCGATCCCCGCACCCTCGACGACCGCCGCAAGGACGCCCTGGCCGCCCTGTTCCACGGGATCACCACCCTGGCCTGCCGCTGCGGCAACGGTGATTGCGAGGCTGCCACCAACCCCCGCCCAGTGCGCGAGATCATCGTCTACGCCCTCACCGACCACACCACCAAGCAGCAGGCAGACACCGACCGGGCGCCCGCCGAACTGCGCGACGACCCGCCCGGCGGCGCCGAGTCTGACGGGCCGCGGGGTGGGGGCACGGCGGCCACACCGCGGCGCAGCGCACCCACCCTGGTCCCGGGGCGCTCGGGCTATATCTTCGGGGCCGGGTTCATGCCTGCGCCGTTCTTCGACGCCATGCTCGACGGCGCCAAAATCCGCGAAGTCGTCCACCCCGGCAATTCCGGGCCGCAGCCTCGCTACACCCCGTCGGCCGCGCTTGCTGAGTTCGTGCGTTGCCGCGATCTGACCTGTCGCTTCCCCGGCTGCGACCAACCTGCCACCACCGCTGACATCGACCACACCGTCCCGCACCCTGTCGGGCCCACGCACGCGTCAAAGCTTAGGTGCTAGTAAACTACCCTCATGGCGAAGGTAAAGAGTCCAGGTCAGCGCGTCGGGGTGCGGTCAGTGGCGATCTATGCCCGAATTTCGGCGGATGTGGAGGGCACCGGGCTCGGGGTGGCGCGGCAGTTGGAAGATTGCCGCAAGCTCGCCGCCGATCGGGGCTGGCCGATCGGCGATGAATATGTCGACAACGACGTTTCGGCCTACTCCGGTAAGCCGCGCCGCGAGTATGCCCGCATGTTGGCCGACCTGACATCCGGTGCCCGGGATGCGGTGATCGTGTACAACCTCGATCGGCTGCACCGCCGGCCAGTCGAACTGGAAGAATTCGTGACGCTGTGTGAATCGTCGGGCGTGCGCGATGTCGCTACCGTGACCGCCGACATTGACCTGGGTAATGATGACGGGCTGTTCATGGCCCGCATCTTTGCCGCGTTTGCTGCCAAAGAATCCGGGCGCAAATCCGCCCGCGTGCGTCGCAAGCTGTTGCAGAACGCCGAACAAGGACTGCCGCACGGCTCGGTACGCCCATTCGGGTACGAGTCCGACAAGATCACCCTGCGCGACGCTGAGGCCAAGGTCATTCGCGAGATGGTCGACCGCTACCTGGCCGGCGCCTCGATCCGGTCATTGACCATCTGGCTCAACGATGCCGGCATTGCCCCGGCCGTCGCGAAGTCGTGGCAGACCTCCGCGGTACGCCAAATCCTTACCTCCGGGCGTATCGCTGGCCTGCGCGAGCACCACGGCGAGGTGATCGGCCCCGCGACCTGGACAGCGATCATCACTCCGGCCGAACGCGACCGCATCTTGGCCCGCATGGCGACCCGGGCACTGACCAAAACCCGCGCCCCACGCACCTACCTTCTGTCGGGCATGTTGCGCTGCGGGCGCTGCGGGAATCGATTGTTTTCCCAAGCACGCCACAGCAATCCAGACAACCGGGTCCGCCGCTACGTGTGTTTGAAAGGCCCCGATCACGGCGGCTGCGGCCGTCTGACGGTGGTGGCGTCGCCGGTCGAGGAACTGCTCACTGATGCTGTGTTGACCCGGTTGGACTCCCCGCAGCTCGCGGAGGCATTGGCAGGTAAGTCCAGTGTGGATGCTGATGTCGCCGCATTGGCGACCCAGCTGGAAGCCGACCAGGCCCGCTTGGATGAGCTTGCCGGACTGTATGCCGCCGGCGCGGTGTCTGCGCGGGAATGGATTGCCGCCCGCGACCCCATCACCGAGCGGATCGCCCAGGCTCGCCGCGACATCGCGCACGCTACCGACACTAGCTCGGTGGTGGATCTGGCTGGCTGCGGCGAGGTGCTGCGCGGCCAATGGGACGACCTCGACATCGACCGCCAACAAGCCATCATCAAATCAGTGCTCGATCACGCCGTCATCGCACCCGGCAACCCCGGCTCGCGCAGCCTCGACATCAATCGCGTCCAGCCAGCGTGGCGCATCTAGATGTCGTTCGGCGTGCCGTTGGCTTCTCGGATTTGAGCCAGCGTCGGTCGATCGCCAGTTCGCCCGGGGACGCGCCCACCGAGCGAGCGGCTGGCCAGGTCGGCGACGATTGACACGTATCGACGCGCTTCTCGTGCGGCTTTGCTTGCGCCCCAGAAACACTCCACTGGGAACCCTCCGCTTGCCGAACGTTTCAGGTGTGTCGTGGATATTGGTACCCGTCGCGGAGATCGGGCCGAGAGTCGATGTGTGCCCACAACTTTGACGAGTACGTTTTGTCCCTGCGGATGGTGTCGACGAGGTCGGCGAGCATCACCAGCCATGCCCATGGTGAGGCTGTCTGATATAGCTGCGGCTCGACGTGCTTGAATTTGTTGAGTACTGGTGGCGGGACGTCGGGAACGCGATGCCATACACGTGAGTGGTGAGCGCAGATGTTGCGCAGGACGACCATCGATCTCATGAGTGATGCGGTAAATCCGGAGTGGGGAAACCCGAAGGTTTTGCACACGGCGGTGCGCACGGTGTGCTGATCGAGCAGTCCATACATCTTCGACAGTGTTCCGAAGCTGAACACCTCCACCGCTGCCCATACCGGCGGCGTCTCGTTCTTTGCGGTGTGATGCGCCACGAATTTCTCTTTTGAGCGGGTGAGTTCGTCGTGGATGTCGGCGATCAGCAAATCGCGAAGAACGTTGCCGTAGCGGTCTCGCCTGTCGATGTAGGACGCCGGTTCCAGATAGCTATCCACCGGCATATGCATTGCGATGTAGTAGGCAAAGCGCGAACGGAAGGTCACTTCCAGGATCGACAGTCCCTCCATCAGGATGCAGCGAAGTTCGTGGTCGAAAGTGTAGGTCGCAGTGATCTGTGCCACGGTGCCGCCGGCGGTGAACCGGTTGTCCCCGTGTCCGGGCCGGACCTGGAAGTATCTCCAGTAACCCGAGAGTCGGTAGTAGTTGTTGTCGATCAGCAGGCGTACCGCTGCGTGGTACTCGGCCTTGCGCTGCTCGTAATCGTCGTCCGGTGGCAGCGGGATGGGCAGTCCTCGTTGGACCAGCAGCTCGATCTGCTTGTCAATCGGCAGTGCGGGTTTGGCCATTCCGGGGATACTAGCCAATAAAAAGCCCCGCCTGGTTGGGGAAGCTTGCGCTCTAGCCCTGGCGGGGTCTGTTAACTACAACCTACACGACTTTGGCGACAATGAAAACTGCCCGTGCATCGCGATGTTCACCACTGTAGATCACAGTATGTCGGGGAGGTTACCCGCTGTTGACCGTTCGTATGCATCGAAATGCCTGATGAGGTCGGTGTTCCGATGCCCACCAGTTGAGCGTCGGGGCCGACGAACGTCGGGGGCAGATACGACGTCATCGCTCGGGTAACCGTGTGCCGACCGAGGGGTCTGCCCGGCCAGCGGCGGGACTAGCAATGGGGACGACCCCGTCTGCCCGAGCAGTCGCGACGTGGTCACAGCGAACGGTGCGTTGCTGGGCATCTTCACGCCGGAACGTGATCCGCCGAGACCGTTCTCAGACGCACGAGGCAAGCACGCGGCGGCCAGCGTGCCTAGCCGATAGACAGCCTGCGCGAGATGGTGGTGTGCGCCCCCGTTCGGGATCAGTATCCACGTAGATCTTTGATCTCCGGGGGAACGTTGGTTGCGTGCTGTTTTGTCCAGGTGCCGTCGTTGTCGGGCGCGACGTGGAAGGTTCCTACGTCGCTGGACAGGATCCACAGCTGATTAGGTTCTGTCGATAGCCAGGTGAACAGCACGCCGTGGCGGGTGCTGTAGGCGGCATCGTCGCGGTAGACCTCGTTGCCGTCTTTGTCGCGGATGACATCGACCAACGTTTTCACGGTGTTCTGAGGAGCGCCGTCCTCGGCGTAGGCGGTATAGAGCCCTGATGGCGAGGGTTTCGGTTCGCCGGGGCGCACGGCGCGCTCATCGGTCTCGCTGTCGCGACCGAAGAGGCCGCAGCCCACAACGGCCGCAGCTACGGCGAGTACCAGCGTCACAGTGGTGACGATTCGGAATGTCATTGGTACGGGTAGCCTTTCGCGGTGACCAAAGCTCCGCTTTGGTCGAGGACAAACTCGGTTTGACTGTGCCAGCCGATGTGAATCTGGTAAGGGTGCGCCTGACCGAGGGTGATGATCTCGGCGATTCGGTCTTTGAACGTGTCCGTCGCATACTGAGCGTTGGCATCGATGATGTCGTTCCACTGATAGCCGCCGTCGACCGTCACCTTGTACGTGCCGGCGGATAGCGGTTCCACGTGGGTTGTCCCGTTGATTCTGAAGCCGCCCGCGTCATCGTTGGTGCCGTTGAGGTACTGGTATCCGGTGATGGATTCGCCGTTCTGCGTTGTCGCCGCGAACTGCGCAGAGTAGTCACGCTGCGCCCCGTGGCCGGCCAAGTACTCGTTGAGTGACTGTTGCGCCTGGCCACGTACCTGGCCGTCGAGTTCTCGGGCCAGCCCGTTGTGGTCCATCATGTACTGCGACCATTCGGGGTTGTCCTGGATGGTCCAGTCACGGCCACCGCCAACCAGGTAGCGATCGAGGATGGCCCGTCCCGCCCAGTCGCTGTCGAGCCAGTCAGCGCCGCCGCTGTCTCCGCCTTCGGGTCGCCGGAACAAGCCATCGTCGCGCACCCGCCGCCCGTACTCGCCGTCGGGATCGCGTTCGCGTCCGTCGGGATGGCGGGCGTCCCGATCGCGGGTTTCGCTGTCGACGAGCTGGACGGTGCCGTCGTGGCCACCGTTCTCCTCGACGAAGGTGATTCCGTCGAGTTCGGTGGCTTTGGCGGTGATCCGCCGGCCGATTAGGGTGTCGGTGGCTACGAGTTGTTCAGTGTTCCACCGGATGTTCTCGGTGTGCTCGGCGGCGGCAGTGTGGCGGGCGGCGATGGTCGACAAATCGAGGCGCCGAGTATCGGTCACGCTCAAGTCGTCGCCGACCCGAAACCCGTCGGCTTCGGCTTCGGCGATCGCTTCCAGCGCAGCCCGCTGGGCCGCCCGCAGATCGTCGGCGCCGGCCTGCGCTAGGTCGGCAGCGGCGCGCACGGTGTCACCGGCCGCGCGTACGACGTTGGTGTCCTGTGTGACCCGGTCGAGTGCGGCGTCTTTGGCGGTGCCTTCCCAGTCGGTGCCACCGGGCGCGGCGATGTTGCGGCGGTGCTGTTCGAACAGTTCCTCAGATTCACTGGCTGATATTCGCCATCGCGCTGCCGCGTGCTCAAGGTGGGTCCTGTCCCAGGTTTCGATCTGTGAGCGCGTCAGTAGCGCACCTACTGGTGTTGTCACCGCGCTCATATAGTCCTCGTCACGTTCTCGGCGGCGGCCTCGTCGCTGTGGGTGTACACCGTCGCCGCGGTCCGCAGATCACTGCCCTGGCCCGCGACCCGTCGGGATTGGCCAACCCGCAGCGCGGCCAGCGCGCGGTCCAGCGCCGCCACACCAGCATGGCTTGGCTGGCTCCCTCCTGCGTTACCACCGGAGTCGGTGGCAAGTCCTTGCGCGATCTCCGCACTGCCGACCGCAGCCTTATCGAGCCCCGCCGCGTCAACGGCCAGCCGATCTGTCACCACATCCCCCTCGACCACAGATAGCTATCCAGCACAGTATCACCTGACCACCACACTGTTCGCCAGCGTCGACGGGTTTGCTGTCACTCGATATGGCCCGCATAGGACCGGGTCGGACAGCCATCCCGACCGAGGAAACGGTGCCGTGCTCGTGGGGGCAGGGTGAAGAAGGTGAACGGCACGCCTTCGCTGGGCCAGAGGGCGCCATGCCGCATCAGCCAAGCGGCTTCAGCACTCACTGATTGTCTGAAGCTCCCCCGGCAGTGGTCGGGCGTCGACCGGCCGCAGTTCTTCGACGATCGTCTCGACTGCGCCTTGTTGGCGCATCGCCTCCGCGCGGTGCTGACCGTTCATGAACCTCAAGGGCTCGCCCGGTTCGCGGATGAGGCTGATCGGGTCCCACCACAACGACCGCGCGGCCTCAGCGATATCTGCCGGCAGGTCCGCGGGCAGATCGTGTTCGCTGCTGCCCTGCAGGGCAGCGATGCTGGCTGCGGCCCAGTCGACGGCCAGGTAACGCCCCATGTCTCGGAACGGCTGGCTGCCGGGGAGTTCACGCACCGGGATACGCCGGAGCACGACGGCATGGGTGGGAGGCGGCGGGGTGTAAGGGACGTATCCCCCGCCATGATCCCACTGGGCGCCCAGACGGTGCAGTGTTGCCAGTTCCTCGGCGTCGACCTCCCGGCAATGCGCGAACCTACCCTGGGTGTCGTAGTCGATCGCGACGACGTTCGGCCAGCCCTTGTAGCGAAGACGCGGGTTGAGCAGGTTGAAGATGAGGGTCGGCGGCGCTGTGTGCTTGCCGAAGAACTCCGCCCAGATGGTGCGTCGGTAGGCTTCGGCGGCGTTAACGTGACTGGCGCCGCGGTCACCGTCGCGCAAGGTGATCAGTGCCAGGCCGTGTCCCCGTTCGTCGCGGAACGCCTGGACGCGGGAAGTGGCGACAGCGTCGAGATGCCACATGTGGATGTCGGCCGTGCGGCCGGGGCGCTGCCACAATCTGCGCAGCGTTGCTGCTGCGTGGCGATGCCAACCAGTCATGAGATCAATTCTGACGGTGCGGCGCCCACCGTGGGTGCGACGCGCCGTGTCCTGCCGTAGCGAAGGGACGCGTGGTCATGTTGTGGCGATCTTCGGACACCGTGAGCAGGGAATCCCACCAGCGACCGCCACACCAATGCGGTCGCCGGCGGGCCGTTGGCCGGGGGGTTTTCTGGCCGCGACTGATGGTGCGCGGCGGCCAGGGGCTGGCGTCAAGGCGCGAACCGGGGTTCGCCCGCGTTGCAGCTGTGGCCTGGACATCAGCCCCCGCCCACCGCAAAGTGTCGTGATGCGCCCAGAGACCGAAAACAATGCTTGACCGGGCAACCTATCGGTAGTGCTCGCCCACGTTCGGTCAGGTGCTGCGCAGCAGGGTGGCGATATCGGCGAGAACAGCCGGGTTGGTGATGGTGACCGCGAGCTGTTGCCGCTCACAAGACTGCACAAGCCAGGCGGTGAATTCTTCACGACTGTAGGACTTTTCACTTTGGTGGTTGCTCACGTGCGCCTGTGGGTTAGCCATCGGGCACCTCGCCCTGCATGTCACGACGCTGGTTCTGTAGCGCTTCGCACGCAGTGCGTCGTTGCTGGATGCGGTGTAGTGCGGCGGTGATGGTCAGGGTGCGCTCACCGAGGCTGGTGTGGCCGGCGCGGTCGAACTCCCACGCCACCAGTTCATCGCCGTCCCCGTCTTGGGTGACCGGGTTGTGCTGGTGTGCAGTATTTTTCGCGTTCTGTTCGCGGGTCCAGGTGGCGCGATGTTGGCGTAGTGCGGTCATTGTGGTCGAGTAGCGGCGGGATTTGCTGGTGATGTGACCTCGGAACCCGAGGGTGTGCAGCCAGCGCCTGACGCCGCTGAGTCCTCTGTCGGCGAGATCGCTGATGGTGGTCAGGATTGCGCGCACATGCTCGGACACGTCCAGGTCGGGTATGGCTTCGGTGGACAGGCGGCGGGCGCTGATGCCGAGGTCGGCTAGGGATTTGGTGACGTATTTGGCGAGGTAGCGCGCTACCCGCCGGCCAGACAGTGACCGACCGGTCGACGAATCCTGCTCTGGTGACACCTTCTTCACCGGATCGGTGGGTGTGATGGGGCGGGTGTCGATTTGGCCGCCGAAGAGGATCACCCGCACGCCATCGTCCGCGCAGGGGTCGTTGACGGTCAGGCTGACGCTGCGGGCGGCGTGCTGGATGATCGCGGCGAGCTCGGTTGCGCCCACGGGTGATTCCCAGTCACTCTGCTGACTGTCGTCGTGGGGGTCCAGCCGGATCAGGGTGTGGATGTGTGGGATGGCGCGGGCTTGCAGTTCAACGACTTTGAGGAAGCTCACCCGGATCCAGTCGGGGTCGACCCCGACGGCTTTTAGGTTCTTGCGGAGTGCGCGGCGCAGGGCGATGGTGAATCGTCGCCACAGTTCGGGCAGGTGCCAGGTGAACAGCACGTGCCCGACATAGTCATAGCATTCGGCACACAATGGCTGACCGACCTGGTCGTCATCATCGTCATGGACAGTGCTGCACCACAACGGTTTTCCGTGGCGGCAGCGCTGATAGCCACCGGTGCGATGGTGGTCCCGACACACCCGCTGCTTGTGCGCGCTATCGCCTGTGGTGTGGACGGGGCCGAAGCTGGGCGCGGTCAGCGTGAGGAACACTTGCGGGCGATCGGCCACCGTGATGGGCATGTCGTGGTGGCCGCCGGCGGCACCGGCGTGCACGAGTTGCCAGGTGTCGCGGGCGTAGAGGTCCGAGCAGGAGGGGCAGATGTGGGCGCGGCGGTTGTTGCACCGCGTCCATACCACCCGCTGCCGCCCGTATTCATCGGCGCCGACCAGTTGGATGGGGTGGGCGCAGAAGCCGACCGATTCCGCACGCCGCCACCATGATTCGTACCCCATCGAGGCCGCGCGGCGCACCATCTCATCGATCACTGTGGCGGTGTCGACCGTATCCGGAATGCCGGGCAGGGCGAGTTGTGGTGGTGTGGGGTTATTCACCAGTGCCCTCGTTCGGCGTCCGGCCGCTGTCGGTGCTGCGTGGCCGCTGGTTGTGTGTCGGCCGCCGAGCGGGGCGCGGGAACTGTGTGGCGAGGGTGGTGATGTCGTGGTCGGTGACGTGGAAGGCCCGTACCCGCACGGGTTGGGTGGTTCCGTCGATGAGCATGTAGCCCACGCCCGGGGTGGCGTCGGAGATGCGGTCGCATTCCGCCCCGGCATCGCGGGCGCCTTGTCCGAGGACCATGGTGGTTTGGGTGGCTTCGGTCAGCCGCAGCCCGATCCGGACGGTGAACAGCTGCCGCACCGGGAGAGTGTCTTTGGCGGGGTCTTGCACCGCGGCCACCACCGAAATCCCCACCGCCCGGCCTTGGGAGAGCAGTAGCCCGAGCAGTTGTTCGATTTCGGTGCGGATCTTGCGGTCGGTCACATAGGCGGTGAGTGCGGCGATCTCATCGATCACCACCACAAACAACGGCTCAGATGGGGTCGGGGTGTGCAGCCGGGTGTGGCCGCGCAGCCGATTGGCCCGCTCGTGCATCACCGTGACGAGCGTGCGCAGGAGTTCGAGGGTGGTGTCGGTGGCGTCGTGGCTGAATACCGTGAACATGGGTGCGCCGGCGCCCAGTTCCATGCCGCCTTTGGGGTCGATGACACACAACCGGACCAGGCCGGTCTTGATCCCGGGCGCGATCCCGGCGATCAGCGACCACAACACGCTGCCTTTACCCGCGCCGGTCGCGCCCGCGACCAGGAGGTGATGCCCCAACAGCGGCATGTGCCAGGGGTGGCGGGTTTCGGTGATCCCGACCCGCACTGACTCCAGATCCACCGGTGTGGCCGGGGTGGGCATCGGTAGGGCGATCGGGTCGGCCAGCACATCCCCGCGCATCAGCGTGATCCGCAGTTCGCCGGGCGCGGTGGCGGTGATGGTGATCCGGTCGGCGCGCCAGGCCGCGGCCAGCGCCTCGGATTGTTTGTGCCAATCTGTCGGGGAGTGGCCGGTGACGATCCGCACCGCCAGCACATCGGTGGTTCTTCCGATCGTTACGGTGCGCAGGGTTGGTGTGAGGGTGCGGTCACCGAGTTTTGCGGTCAGTCCGTGCAGGGTGCATGTCGATTCCCAGGCGCGGGTGTAGCGCGACCAGGTCAACCAGCGGCGCCGTACCGGTTCGGTCACCCACGAGCGAAACGACCGCGGGTCCAGCCACGCCCACCCCGCATACCCGGCGCAGAACACGATCGCACAGACGATCCCGCCGCGGGGTCCGTGGGTGATGCCGAGCGCCAGGCTGGCGATGATCGGGAGACTGATGGCGGGGAACAGCACCGCCCACCACAGCAAGTATCCCGCGGCGGTGAAGAGTGACATGACCAGATCCCCGAGCCAGTCGTCATTGTCAGATTGAGTGTTGTTGGTGTTCTTATTGTTTGAAGTCATTGCAGGTGCCCTTCGTGAGCGAAGTGGTCGACGACAGACCCGGGGCCGGGCGTGACACGCTCTTGGTGCCGCGCCTCGGCCGCGGGGTGTTATTTCTGGGTGCGCGACCCCTGCTCACCTGTCGTGGCGCCGGTGATGGCATCGGCGCGGAAGGCCACGCCGCTGCGATCACCTTGCGCCCAGGGGATGGCGACCAGGCTGGTCACCGACACCGGTTGGGTGACCGTGACGTTCGGGTCTCCGGCTACCGTCACGTTCAACACTTCGCCGCCGGTGTCGTCCAATGCCAGCAGCTGCACCGAATGCTGGGGCAGGCCGGTGGAGGTGTCGATTTTGGGGCTGCCCGTCTCGAAGTTGAGTCGCGGCTCGGCCGCCCGGGTGACGATGAACCGTGTCCCGGAGGTATCGATTCTCAAACGCATTGTTCTGCTGTCCTTTACTGGGTTGTGGTGTGCGGTCGTGTGTGCCGCGATCCCAGGACAGCCCTCGGGTGGTGGTCGCCGGAAGTGACAGCCAGTAACAGCCGGTAGCACCCCGACACGCGCACGGCAGTGCTGAGCTGCGCTGATGTGTCAGGCATGATCGAAAGATGGCCGCCGCCGATCCGAACCGTGCGCGCAACGCGCAGCGGCTTCGCGATGCGCGCGCCGAGTACGGGTTCAGCCTCAATGAGCTGGCTGTGGAGGTGCAGAACGTTCGCCGGCTACGCGGCGATACCGAGATCCCGCAGCGGGAATCGTTGCGTCAGATGATTCTGAGTATCGAGCGTGGCGGTGCGTTCGGCGACATGTGGCGCGCCGATTTGGCCGCGGTGTTTGGCCGCGAGCCTGATGAATTGTTCAGCGTGCCGATCGCCTCACCGCTGCCGCACCCGTTGTTGTTGCGGCTGCCTGTCGACGAGGACATCCTGGCGGTGATCACGGCGCAACGCTCGGCGCATATTGAGGCCGAACATGCTCTCGGCCCGCAGCACGCCCGCCCGTTGGTGGAACGTGATCTCGATACCGTCGAAGCCCTCATCAAAACGGCGCCGCGACGGCTCAAACGCGCGGTGACTGAGGCGGCCGGAACGATCGCCGAGGTGGCCGGCTGGATCGCCCAAGACCTCGGTGATCACGCCGCCGCCCAAACTTTGACGCATAAGGCGTTTCTGCACCTGCGGATGGCCAGCCCCGAGGTGCAGGCGATGATCTTGATGCGCCAATCCAACATTCTGGCCCACAGTGAGGCGAGTCTGGCCGTCGATCTGGCCGCCGACGCCGCCGAACTCGTCGAGGGCCGCGAAGCGGGGCGCTTGAAGGCCAGCATTGCCCGCCAGCAGGCCCTGGCCGCGCTGCACAATGGTGATGAACGCAGTTTCTACCGGCACGCTGCCGCCGCACTCGATCTCGGTGATATCGACCCGGTGCCTGGTGATCGGGCCCCCTATGCCCACGCCGCCTATGTGGCCAGCGACATCGCCGCCGGGCATCTACGGCTCGGCAACAACGACAAGGCGCTGGAACTGCTCACCGGTCATCACGCGCAGTGGACCTCCCAGCAGCATCGCGACCGCGCCGTGGCCGATATGCGGCTGCTGCACGCCTACATCGCTGTGCGCGAATACCGCCTCGCGCTGGTGTTGGCCGACACCGCGATCCCCGCCTACCAATCAGCACCCTCACAACGCGCGCACCGACATCTTGCCCGGGCACACACGCTCGTGCGTAACCGCCGCCGCAACGACGCCGACCCGCTGCTACAAGCACTCGGTGCACGCATCCGAAACGCCACCCAAGGAGACCCGTCGTGAGCCACGACATCATCCCCGACCTCACCACCACCGACCCCGCCGCGACCAGCGCGGTCGCGGTGCTGCCGGTGGGGGCCTTCGAGCAGCACGGCCCCCACCTACCGTTGGGCACCGACACCCTGATCGCCTGCGCGATCACCGCAGCCATCACCGAGCACCACCAGGTTCTAGCGCTGCCGCCGATCACGTTCGGCTGCTCACATGAACACGCTGCCTACCCCGGCACCATCAGTATCAGCGCCACCACCCTGGCCGCGATCATCGCCGATATCGGCCAGTCCCTGACCGGCCAGGGCATGCGTGGGTTGATTGTGGTGAACGCGCACGGCGGCAACGCCGTGCTCACCAATGTCGTGCAGCAAGCCAACCAGCCCGCCGGCCCGCTGAACGTGGGCCTGTATCCGAGTCGTGAAGACTGGACCGAGGCCCGCACTGCCGCCGCCATCACCAGCAGCAACCACGACGATATGCACGCCGGCGAACTCGAAACCTCCATCCTCCTCGCCAGCCACCCCGACTACCTGCGCGACGGCTGGGCACAGACCGATCACACCGCCACCGACCGGCGCCACCTGACCACCCTCGGCATCAGCGCCTACACCACCACCGGCGTCATCGGCTACCCCTCACTGGCGACCGAAGCCAAAGGGCACGCCGCCCTCGACCACCTCGGCTGCCACGCCGCCACCCTCATCGACCTCCTCACCATGGTGCGCCGAACCTAGGCACCGCAGCGCAGCAAGGCCCCCGCCACCTGCCGGAACACAGCACTGCCACGAACCGAAACAGCCCCTGGTGTATCCCGAAACGAGGCGTCGCCCCCAGCCTTAACGACAGGGGGCGACTTCAGACAAGCCTCAGACTAAAGCGGCCGAACACCGCTCCCGAGGATCGCGGCGCGCGCGTTTCTCGACAAACAGCGGAACGAAATCCCGGATCCGACTCGCATCGAACCGCGCATACGCCCGCCGCACCGCAGCATCAATGTCCACGCGGGTAGTGCCAGGAAAATCCTGCACCAGCGTGCCCGTGATCTCCATCAGTAGCGTCTGCTCGGCCACCGCACTCATCACCCACCAGCATCCCCACACCACGGCAGCGCCGTCAACACACCGCAGCCAGCGCACGGACCTGTGCCGACGACCTCACAGCCACCGACACCGGGCCGAATCACCGAACGCTCTCGGCAGTCGTGTCCACCACCGCACTGGCACGTCGTCGCCCACGCACGCCATCACCTCATCTCTGACCACGGTTCCGTCACTTTGGCGGCTCCCTGCGGGCTTCGCTTCGCTCCCTGTGCTCCCGTCCGCTGGCGCTCCCGTCCGCGCCGGTCGCTACGCTTCACCCTCCGTCCGCCGCCCGTACGACCAAGCAGCCAGGACAATCATCCGACGCCCGCAGATCAACAGCCACCGCGACGATCCACAGCCTCATCGCGTCCGCCAGCACGACAACCGCCACCGGCAACCCAGTCGACAGCCCGCCCGGCAGTGGCAACACGAGCCGACGCCAACCATCAAGTCGCGGATAAAAGAACGTCTCTGACCTGCAATGTGAGAACTTTCTTTACTGGTATCGAGGAAAGTCCGGACGTCACAGAGCAGTGTGCTTGTCAACGGCAATCCGGGGAAACCCGCGGGACAGTGCCACAGAAAGTAGACCGCCACCCGCAAGGGAGGTAAGGGTGAAACGGTGCGGTAAGAGCGCACCAGCATCCCGGGTGACCGGGATGGCTAGTGTCCTGAGTCATTAATTACGGCTCAGTTGTTAGACTGGGTCATGCCCACTCCTCAGGCTGCTGCGATCGTGTTGACCGATACTGAACGTGCCGAGTTGGAGGGGTGGGCGCGGCGTCGGAGCAGTGCGGCGGGGTTGGCACTGCGGTCGCGAATTGTGTTGGCGGCTGCCGACGGCGGGTCCAACACAGAGTTGGCGGCCAACCTGGGGGTCTCGCGGTCAACGGTGAAACGGTGGCGCAATCGGTTCGTGGAGTTGCGCTGTGACGGCCTGCTCGACGAACCGCGTCCAGGCCGGCCGCGGGTCGTGGGTGACGAGCAGATCAAGGCGTTGATCACCCAGACGCTGGAGTCTGCTCCCAAGGACGCTACGCACTGGTCGACGCGGTCGATGGCCGAGCATCTCGGGTTGAGTCAATCGATGGTCTCCCGTGTCTGGCGGGCGTTCGGATTGGCGCCGCACAAACAGGACTCGTGGAAGCTGTCGAAAGATCCCTTGTTCGTGGAGAAGGTCCGTGACGTCGTCGGGCTCTACCTCGACCCGCCCGAACGCGCGGTGGTGCTGTGTGTGGATGAGAAAACCCAGATCCAGGCACTCAATCGCACCGCGCCGGTGTTCCCGATGCTGCCAGGCACCCCGGCGCGTGCCAGCCACGACTACGTCCGTCACGGTACGTCGAGCCTGTACGCGGCGTTGGATCTGGCCACCGGCCAGGTCATCGGCTCGCTTCACGCCCGGCACCGTAGCCAGGAATTCCTGGCCTTCCTCAAAAAGATCGACGCCGAAGTCCCCGCCGATCTGGACTGCCACGTCGTCCTCGACAACGCCTCCACCCACAAGACGCCGGCGGTAAAGCGTTGGCTGACAAACCATCCCCGGTTCGTCCTGCACTTCACACCGACAAGCTCCAGCTGGCTCAACCTCGTCGAACGCTGGATCGCGGAACTGACTACCAAGAAACTGCGCCGCGGAACCCACACCTCGGTACGCCAACTCAACGCCGACATCCGCGCCTGGATCCAGCACTGGAACAACAACCCCCGGCCCTACGTCTGGACCAAGACCGCCGACCAAATCCTGGCCAACATCGCCAACTACTGCACCCGAATTAATGACTCAGGACACTAGGTAAACCCCACCCGAAGCAAGGCCAAGAAGGCCGCAACCTGGTTGTGGCTGCGCAAGCGTTCAAGGGCTGCTCGCCCGAGTTTGCGGGTAGGCCGCTTGAGGCACCCGGCGACGGTGTGTCCAGATGGATGGTCGCCACCTCGCCGGAAGATCCCGGCGAGGTACAGAATCCGGCTTACAGGCCAACTCGTCCCACCGCTATTCACCACGCGATATATGGACGCTGAATCCCTCTGCTACGCAGCGACCACGCACGGCAGCTTACGATCCGGCTATGAAACATTCGGTGAGGTCAGGTGTCGAAGACCAGTGGCACCGGGCACGCCGCAAGCGGACGGGCAGGTGTTCTGCCCCGTAGCCAACTGGGGTTCCCCAGAAAAGTGCAGCGCGGCGGAACACGTGGAGAGTTGTTTACGACTCCACACCTATCCGGTGCCCGGGGTCAAACCCCGCCCTTCTCGCCACTCAACTCGCGGAAGAAGGCACTCGTGACACACTTCCTTCGCACGCCTTCAAAAATCTCTGTTGATAGCTGATGACATGGGGGCTGCTCGCCCAGCGCGCCAAATAGCGTGGATCAGTCGTGAGTAACACGCGATCCTGGAGATCGATGAACTCTGGCTCGACCAGCATCGACATCACCATCGGGAACAGCGTGTCTCCGTCGAGAGAACAGACGATCAATCGTGAATCAGGCAGATTTGATGCGCGCAGCCAGCGCACTGAGGCACGAGCGCTGTCCAAGCCATCGCTGCTTTCATTGTGGCGATAAGCCACCATCCGCTTGGCCTGAGACAGGGTTTCAAGGAGGTCGAGTTCAGCGTCGCCCTTACCCAAGTAGTGGTTCGCAATCAAGTACTGCCGAAGTTCTCTGATGAACCAGGAATCCTCAGTGGCTTCGAATGCGGCCAGCAACCCCGATATACGACGCGTGGCACTGAGCCGGTTACGTATGAAAGCGTTGATGAAATATGGCCGGATCTGCAATGCGAGAGGTGTCTGATACGGCTCGAACATAAGCGTGAAGTTGACGCGGTGACCCAACTCATGCAGCTTGTGCGCCAAGGAATGTCCGCGTAGGAGATCCTCGGGAGATCCGTCATAGTATCGGTTGTTCAGTAGACCATCGCCAGTCAGGAGCTGACTCGAAGCTGAGGGTGAGATCGCTCCTGTATGAGGGACTTTGACCACCAGGCGGTAGCGCGACAGGATATCCTCGTACATCTGAATCTCGTCGAGTATCTTGGCGAAGTCCTGTTCGTACGGATCGTGGAGTTCGACGGAGATGTCACACCCGGGGCCGACCTCGTCTCCTATTGCCTGTAACACTTCGTTGAGATCAGAGAATTGGCCGCCAACGTTGGCCTCCGGGTTGTTGAGAAAAAGGTCGTAGACGATCCCCGGATTGCAGGTCACATTGGCAATCAGATCGCGACATTCGGCGATTTCGTACGGGTTGGCAGAGTCTGCCGAGAACAGCAATGACGTCGGCCTACGTTGCCCATCCCGGGCATAGCCGATATCGCGAACGAGATCCAGGGTGACAGAGTGTGTCCCGGTGGTCTCCACACGGAAACCGGCTGGTGTGGATTCTCGCTTCGGCTCGAACAGATCAACAACCTCGCGGAAGCGAGCAGAGACATTCACCGCCGAACCAGTCTCGACCTGCGCCAGGATCGAGGGGTGAACTGCGTGAACGTATTCCGAGGCCCCCGACTCGACCCGCAACTGTCGTTCCCTGATCACTGTGGCGGAGTCGAGGTTTGGGTGAAGGGATGTTACGAGCACTGCACTTCCTTTATCTCAGTGGTGGCTTTTACCAGACTTAGGCTGTCTTGGAACGCTTTGCTGGCGGCGATGTCGTCCAGGCGCGTCATACAGGCGCGGCTATAGGCGGAATGGTCGAACTCGGTGAAGTGCGTGGTGCTGGCCGCCGCCGCCCATAGCGCCTCGCGCAAGCGGCTGTGGAAGCGATACATTCGCAGAGCCGCGAGCAGATATTCGAGTGAATCCCCCGTCGAGTTGTACTCGTCGGCGAATTGGCGTTCCTCGACGGCACTCAACTCCCACTTCTCGGCAAAATCACCACAATCGAAGAACCTGTCTCCGCCGCCCGCATACTCCCAATCGATGAGGCTTACGCCCGACTGCGAGACCAGCACGTTGCCAACCGAAAGGTCTGCGTGTAGCAAGCAGGGTTCGTACGTGCCTCGAGCCCGCTGGCAGCGCCTACTCAATTCGATCGCCCACGTGAAGGGAGCGGACGCCTGCGGGATCAATTCCTCGACCCTCCGGAATAGCCACTCAGCGCCATCGAACGGGTCCGAGATGTAGTTTCGCAACCGAGTCCCGCGGGTGTTCTTATGCAGTCGAGACAATGCGGCGGCAGCCAGGGTGATTACCCGCGAGCGGTCTTCGGGTCCGGATGCGCCGGCGTTCTCGAGGAAGTCAGTGATCAGAGCACATGGATCGCCTTGTCGCCATGCCACGAGTTTCGGGCCCAGCTTCAGTTCTTCGACAATCGGCATTACCTGCTTCTGAGTGTGGCGGTTGATTCCGATACGCGCTGCGAGCTCGTTGGAGAGCAACAGTTGAACGGCGAAATCCTCTTGTGCGCCACTGGAATCTGATTCGACGGTGACCCGCCAATTACGATTCGTCATGCCGCCGTCTAGCGCGACCGACTTCCAGGGTCGGCTCGGCCATTGCGCTCGAACGACGGTTTCCAAGTCACGCTGTGCGGTGGAATCTGAGTTAGTCATGGGTCGCCCTGGCCGCTACGCGTGTGTGCCGGAGTCGAGGAACGGTTCGTCCTTCTGAGCCAATCGCTCAGCGGTGGGTACCGCGATGTAGCGTGCCAGGACGATGGCGAGAATGGCCGCAGTCAGCTTTCCTACGAGCACAGCGCCGATCAAGTTTGGCTGGAAGTTGGCCGTGAATGACAGGTGATCGCCCAGCAAGAAGCCACCACATACCACGAACGCGATCGATATCACCTTATCCCGCGGCGACATGTTCTTGACGACGTGGAAGAGCGCGAGCGCATTTGCAGCACCGCCGAGCATTCCGGTGACTCCGGTTTCGCCGATTCCTACCCGATTCCCCAGGCGGCTCAGTGGCCCGGCGAGAAATTTGTTGATCGCGTAGACCATGGGAAACGCACCTGCGAGCATGATTCCGACCGCACCGACGACCTCGAGGGCACGGAAGTGGTCATCCGCCGTGGCAATGATCGGCTCGAATCCCCACGCTCCGAACATCTTCGTGAAGATACCGGTGAAGTACTCGACGATCGACAGTGCGAGGATTATCTTCACGGCCGCATCGATCAGGCGGCCAAAGATGATGAACGCCTTGATCATAAATCCCGGTGCGAACTTCAGTCCGGCGGCGATGGCTACGACGATCAGCAGCAGGGGGAGCAGATTGGCGAGTAGCTCTTGAATGTTGAGGCCGTCAATCACAGTCTCCGAAGGCCCGGTTGTTCGCACATCTCCACGGATGAGCGGACGCGTGATCATTATGATCACCATGGTCACCAAGACCCCGATCGGGATTGTGAGCACGCCCGACATGATGCCCAATGCCATGTATCGCTGGTCGGTCTTCTGTAGCATCGCGAGACCAACGGGGACGGTGAACACAATCGTCGCACCGGCCATGAACCCTGTCACCATTGCCGTGATCCACGCTCCGCTATCACCCGCCGTAGCGAAGGCAAGTTGATACCCGCCCATATCGGAAGCGATGAATGTGGTTGCCGCGATCGAAGGGTCGGCCCCCAATGCTTGCCAGATCGGCCCGGCGCCCTTCTCGACCGCGGTGGTCAGGTATGGGATGGACGCCATGATCCCCGCTACCGGGACGAACAAGTGGCCGATGGAATGAATACCTTGAAGAAATTCCTTCCCAATTCCGGAATCACTGTTACGTATCGCAAATGCAGCACCGATGAGGACGAACGCCATCATGGTGTAGAGAACTATGTTACTGACTATTTGCATGACCCCTCACTTCTGTATGCGGAGCCTTGACGTTCAGGAGTTCTAATAGATGTCTGTATTCGACTACTCCGTCAGTCATGCTCTCGTCCAAACCTTTCCCAGCGTTCTGTATCGGTTGGCCCGGGTCTCCGAGCTCGCTGACGACCACTGCTGCAGCGCTGAGATCTTCATGGATCGTGTAAGTGCTTGGTGTCGCGATTACAGCAGTGATGCCGGCTGTGAGCGCCGCCTGTACACCTATCGCGGAGTCCTCGACAACAACTGCGTCCCCGGCCTTGACGCCCAACCGATTGAGGGCAAGCAGATAAATGTCCGGTGCAGGCTTCTTCAGCTGAACATCATCGCCCGCGCACACAGTGAAGTGGCCGGCCAGGTCCGCTCCCATCACCTTGTTCAGGACCGCACGGACTGATTCGTGCGCAGAGGTCGACGCGACTGCGAGTAGCCAACCTTGTCGAAGCGCTTCGCGAGACAACCGTCGAACGCCGGAGCGAGCCTTAATTGCACCAGAGTCGAGCAATTCGACATATAGTTCGGTCTTTCGCCGATGCCATGTCGCGATCAGGGTTTCGAGTTCGATTCCATTGGTGAGTTCGTGTTGCTCGAGGAATTCTCGGGATAGGAGAGCGCGTAGCCGCTCCTTGCCGCCGCCGACCTGCAGAGCCTGCCGGTAAGTCTCGTCGGTCCACTGGAATGCGACTTTGTTTTCCGCAAAAACCCTATTGAACGCGACTCGATGGCCGTCCCGTTCGGTGTCGGCAAGAACACCATCGCAGTCGAGAATAAGCGCTTTCACGACGACACCGAGCCGGCACTGCCGAACTGTCGGATGTAGTGGACCACGATCTGTTGAAGGTCTTGCCGTACTTGCGCGATTACTGTCAGCGGTTCCGCGGCCGAGGGGTGCGCAGTGAGATAATTTCGGTATCCCTCGATAAAGGCACGCTTCAATGCGGTCGAAATGTTGACCTTTGCACACCCCGCGGCGATCAGTTCGCCGAATTGTTCTGCAGAGAGTCCCGATCCGCCGTGCAAGGCCATAGGGATGTTTGTGGCGGCGACGAGATCCCGGACCCGCTGGATATCCAGCTGGGGCTCTTGCTTATAGAGGCCGTGTGCGTTTCCGATGGCTGGTGCGAAACAGTCGATCCCGGTGACATTGATGAACTCGATGACCTTCTCGAGCGGGTACAGAGTAGGAGCGTCGTCGCTGCCGATGCCGTCCTCGACGCCTTGGATTCCCTCGACCTCGCCTTCGACGTTCACCCCGCGGGCGTGAGCTTCCTCCACCACCTCTTTGGTCTGGGCAGTCGCCTCGCCCAACGACAAGTGGGATGCATCGAACAACACCGAATCCCAGCCCTCGCGGATGCATTCTGAGATGACACCCCGGTCCGGGCAGTGGTCCAGGTGCAGTGACACCGGCGATCCGGAAGCTGAGGATACCAGCTTGAAATGATCCGATAGGCGCCTTGCGCCAATGGATTTCACTGTCTTCACAGATGTCTGGATGATGATCGGCGCTTTCTCTGCCTCTGCAGCCTCAACGGCGGTTCGCAATGTCAACTCATCAAAGACATTGAGCCCCAGGACGCCGTAGTGACCGGCCAGCGCCGCACTGACGATCTCGTTGAAAATGTTGCTTGCCAATTTATTTCGTCCGTTTCGAGGAGGTTGACCAGCGTCCGATACCGAAGGCGGCCAGCGGTACAACGCCCAGAACTGCCAGAACGACGGACACCAGTGGTAGATCGGATCTCTCTAGCGTGACCTCGGATCGCCACGCACCCAGCGAGGCCTTCACGACAATACGGCGGTCTTGGATATGGACACCGTCGACGGTTACGGGGAATCTCCCTACGGGCGACAAGACTTGCATGATCTTCTCCAGTGTTCGTGCCTCAGCGGAGGCGGCTGTCTATTTGACGGACGGTTTCGGTCGCCACAGCCAGCGACTCGTGATCTGTCTTTGGATCCGCCGTTGAAAAGCACTCGTAGACCGTCGGAGCGTCGGAGAACACGGCTCCCTCGATGTTGCGCATAGGAATTCGCCCGGCGGCCAGGATCACCGAGTCCGCGTGAAGCTCTACAGGACCGTCCGCAGTCTCGATCACGAGAGTGTGAAGGCGCGGAAAGCCAAGCACGGCTTTGGGAGTCGCCTGGTCGTATACCTGCACGCCTGCTTGCCATACACCTGTTCCCGGCCCGGCAGTCACCACGGTCACTCGCTCAGCACCCTTGCTCAGCAGCTTGCTGCTCAGGTGATGCGCCAACTCGCCGGCACCGATAACGACGGGTCGACGGCCAGGCAGTAAGCCGGCGTCCAGAAAGTGAAGGGCTGCTGATCCCGGCAACACGCCACTTCCTCGCTCACCACCGATGTTGAGCTCAGCTCGGGTTCGGGGTCGCGTTCCAGTCGCGAGAACGAGCGCTGTGATAGCGGTGCTGGTGGCGCCGTCGATACCCAGTGTCGACAGGCTTCCGTTACGGTATTCGACTGCCAGCGTGCCCAAGACCAGCTTGACACCCGCGGCTTGTGCCGCTTTGACCAGTGTCGCCGCATCGCGCTCAGGCTCCTGCCCCCCGGCCTGTGGGAGTCGTTCCACCAGAGTCACCGTCAACCCTCGTTCGGCCAGCATCCGGGACGCGTGAAGTCCACAGCGGCCACCGCCGGCCACCATCACGTCAGTCATTGGTGTTTCCCACCCCCAAGTCGGAGCCTTCTTCGTGATATGGGATCTGCCAGGGCTCATGGCCCGTGTAGAGCGAGGTGATGAACGAAACACCGGACAGACACGCTGAACCTTGGCACCGGCCCCATGTTGCGTGTGTTCGGCGGGCGACGCCGGCGATCGACGTCGCGGGCAAAGGCGATGACAGCGCTTGGTGAATATCAGCCGCAGTGACCTTCTCGCACGCGCAGATGACGGTGCGCCCGAGCGGGTCGGCGGCTGCGCGTGCACAATCCAGGTCCTGCCAGAGCGGGCTAGAGTAACTCAGGGTGCGAACAGGATTCGGCGCCGCATGGGTGCTAAGGCCTCGTTCCCAGAGCAGGGTGGTCACGTACGGGCCAATCCCCGGCGAAGCCGAGACGCCAGTGGAGCGAATTCCGGCGACTTGCAAGAGATTCTCGGCAGACTCCGACCATCCGATGCGATAGGTCGGATCGGAATTGGCGCGCACGCCGGCAAAACGTTTGGTCACATAGCTCAAGTCGATAGACGGCATCATGTCCATGCACCGACGCAGGACGGCGTCGAGCCCGTCCTCATCCGTTGACCGGTCGAGCTTGTCGTCTTGGTCTTCGGCTGTCGGTCCCAACAACACCGAGCCGTGCGCGGTGGGCAGCACCATCGGGCCGTGCCCAAGCTTCCCCGGGACCCCGGTCAGCATGCCCGGGACCTGGGCGCCGAATTCGCGGTCGAGCAACGCCCACTGTCCGCGTCGCGGCGTGACCGTGAACTCTTCGCCGCCGAGTGCGCGCGACACCTGGTCGGCACCGAGCCCGGCGGCGTTCACCACGAACCTGGGCCGGAAGGTTCGTCGTGAAGTCTCGACGGACAACACCCGGCCGTCGTCGTTCTTCGCGCTCTTGACCGGTTCCGAGAAGTAGAAACGGACACCGTTGAGCGCAGCCTGCTCGGCATAGGCCACCGATAGGCGCACCGAGTCGACCACGCCTTCGTCGGGGATGTGGAGGCCCGCGAGCGTTTTGGTGGACGCGTGCGGTGCCTCCTGAGACACCTCGTCCCCAGTCAGGAGATGGGCGTCGACCCCGTTTTTCTGGGCACGTTCGGCCCACTTCGGCAACTCTTTGACCTCGTCCTCGGTCAATGCGAGCATCGTGATTCCCACACGACGGAAGGCGACACCGAGATCTTCCGCGATCTTCTCCCACTGGGGCGCCGAAGCCAGGATCAGCTGCGCTTCCAGGCTGCCCGGGGCAGCCGACCATCCGCAGTTGGCCACACCACTATTGGCTTTGGACGTCTCTTCTCCGACGTCGTGCCATCGCTCAACCACGGCGACGTCGATGTCGAGGAGCGAGAGCTCCCGCGCGATCGATGTTCCCACCACCCCTGCGCCGATGATCAAGACGTCAACAGCGTTGTCTCGCAACGACAATCTGGCACCTCATTCGATTAAATCTTGGTCCACCCACTGCCCATTTGGACGTCCACCGAAGAATAGGATTAGCCGATATCAAAGGCCAAGGAAACGGCGTCGTATATATGCAAATGGCATATGACCGAGATCGGACCTCGGAATTACCAATAGGTGGACGGTAGCCAACGCGCACATTCACAGCGGGCAGGGTGAAGCGGTGGCCAGCTACGGGCTGGCGACGCCTCAGGTTCCAGATCCCTTGGCGATCGCTTCGGTGAGCAGCGCCTGGAAGTATCGATCAGCGGGTGCCTGGACTACGTTCCGCAATGTCACCGCACGGACATCCCGCTGGCCCCAATCGACCCCCGAGACCGTGAAGTCGACGAGCTCACCGCGCCGTCGCTCATCCGTAATGGCATAAATGGAAACGAACCCGATTCCGGTGCTCTGGCGAGCTACGCGCTTGATCGCGTCGATCGAGCCCATCTCCCACACCGCACCCCAACCCGGATCTGCCGTGTGCAGCCGCAGGGCTTGCGCACGGGTGCTCGAACCATGTTCCTGAACCAACAGTGTTCGAGACTTCAACTGGTCGAGGGAAACGCAGCCATCGGAGGAGATGTCGACTGCGCCGGGACTGCAGATGCCGACGATCTCGTCAGCGCCGATGCTCTCGGAGCGAAGACCGGGCAACTTGGACTCACTGCAGATGATGGCAAGAGTAATCCGCCCCTTGTGTAGCCACTCCATCACGGCTTCAGTCGAACCGACGGAGACCCTCACGGCGACGTCTGGGCAGCGGGCGATGAAAGACGCGACGACAGCGGGCAAGATGTAAGTACCTGGCACCGACGACGCGCCGACGGATAACACTCCCGATCGCAATCCGGCGCGCGCGGCCAGCGTTGATTCACCTGCAGCGAGGCTGGCCAGTGCCTGCGAAGCGCAGCGTGCCAGGATCTGGCCCGCGGGGGTCAGTACCAGTGACCGACCAGAACGTTCGGCTACGGGCTCGCCGGCTGCCGAGTTCAACAGACGTAAATGCTCGCTGGCCGAAGGCTGGCTGATTCCGATGGCAGCAGCCGCTGCGGAGAGGCTCGAAGCCCGATCCAGTTCGATCAGCAACCTCATCCGTGTGGAATCCCACACATCCATCAGTGTCGGCATGACGTCATAGTTCCCTAGTCGGGGCGACATGACCAGCCTGAATCGCTTTGAAGCGCCCGAACCGGCGCTGGCGTGAAGTCGATGAATCTCACGCTGCCTTATCACGCGCACGCCGTCGAAGCGGGCCGGGTCGGCGATCAGCACTCGCTGGCCTTCGGCCAGGACGGCGTTGTTGGCGGTGTTCCACGATACTGCCAAGGCTTCGGCGACGCCGGTGACGGTCAGGTGTTGGCAGACAATGGCTTTGAGCGCCCACTGCAGAGCGCTCCGGGATAGCTTGGCGCGTGGTTCGGCGGCGTTGCTGAGGTCTTGGCGCCACACACGGGCACAGCCGGCGCAGCGGTAGCAACGGATCGTGACCAGCAGTGTGGTGGGGCGCCCGAACGGCTCATGAGCCAGTTCTCGGGTGAGGCTGTCACGGGCACGGCCTTCCTCGCCGCAGCGGCGGACCAGCGGTCCTCGTCGGTGACTCGGCACGCCAGTACCGCGTGATCGGGGTGGACCTGCTGGCCGGTCACCTCCAACCCGAGGTCGTCGAGGCGGCAGAAAGTGGTCAGGTCAGCGCAGGCGAAGCCCGCTCGACCGGTAGCGTTGGGCACGTCGAGGTCTTTCGGATGAGGCGTGTAGGAACCTTCATCTTCGAGAGACCTCGACCCCTATCCGGCAGCGACGCGCCGATCACCTCTACACCCTCAACTGCGAAGAGCCCCTTTACCCGGCTAATCTTGAGCCTCCTGGCGACCGGTATCGCACCGCGCTCCTTCTATTCCGCCGAAAACGCAGAATCCAGGATTACCGCTCACTTTGACGGCCTGCCGGCAGATTTCGTCGCTGCGGCAGTTGCAGCACTTGGCTCACAGTTCGAAGAAGGGTTTCATTCGTACAACGTCGTCAACCCGCATGAAGACGCCGTATCGTTGGATGTCATCGTCGACTGGCTCATTGAAGCGGGCGAGCCGATCCGACGCATCGACCACTATGGTGATTGGTTTATGCGGTTCGATACTGCTGTCCGCGGACTGCCAGAATCATTACGGAAGTACTCCGTCTACACACTGATGGACGGCTACCGGCAACCGCAAACTGCGCTGAGCGGCTCAGCCGTCCCGGCGGATAAATTTGCCACAGCTCTCCGAGAATCGGGTAATGGCACCTCGTCCATCCCGCACATTACTCCGGGCCTCGTCGCGAAATACGATAGCGGACCTGAGGAAACTTGGCCTGGTGGGACTCGCGTGACCTACCGCTCGTTGTGGCAGTCACTGAGCTGATCATCCTGAGCGCCATCAACAAGTTGACACGGGCGAATAGAAGCAAGCCATTAGTTATATAAGGAGACGCAAATGATACGACCCGGAACTACTGCACTAATTACGGGAGCAAGCGGCGGCATAGGCGCAGAGTTCGCAGCACAGCTCGCTGATCGAGAGGTCGACCTCGTCTTGGTGGCACGTAATACCGATAGGCTCGCTGAAGTCCGCGACGTGCTCAACAAGCGCAAACCTCGCGTCCGTATTGATTTGATAGAAGCCGATTTGTCGACTCCTCAATCGGGAGCGGAGATTTCTCGGCAAGTAGCCTTACTCGACCGGCATATCGATGTTCTGATAAATAACGCGGGCGCAGGTATTCATGGTGATTTTTGACTCAGAATATTGAAACGCATTTAGCGCAAATTCAACTTAATAGTATAACTGTAGTAGACCTGACTGCGCGGTTCCTTCCGGGAATGGTGAAGGCAGGCCACGACCTTGTCATCAACATCGCTTCGACCGCCGCGTTCCAACCAACTCCCAGCATGGCGGTGTATGGAGCAACGAAGGCGTTTGTCCTCTCTTTCACCGAGGCTCTATGGCAGGAAACCCGCGAAGCCGGCGTCCGTGTGTTGACCGTATGCCCGGGACCAACCGAGACCGAGTTTTTCGCACGCTCGGGTGAGCAGTTCATGTCGGAAGCGCGACAGACGCCAAAACAAGTTGTAGACGCTGCCCTTAGTGCTGTTTCTAAGTCCACCCCTACCGTTGTATCGGGTGCACGGAACAGTTTACTTGCCTGCTGTTACCGCTTTATGCCAAGACGGGTCATGCTGAAGGTCACACAACGGATGATGAGGCCAGCAGCCGTTCACTAGTAACACAGGGGTGCGACCCGCGGCAACGAGTCGGGCAGGATTCCAATCAAGCCACCGAAGCAGGACCGGGCCGGCGTTGCCGCCCCCGATCGGATGGACAGATCCTCGGAAGAGCACCCTTCACGGGGGCCCGACGATTCACGAGTCACACCCAATCAGGAGGGCGACAGCGATCCTGTCAGCCAGCACAGGGCCAGCCATGCAAATACTTACAGACGGTTCACACTGCCCGAACACACCCCATAGCCAGGCCCGCAACACCAAAACACCGTGGGCTCCCGATGAAACCCCTTCAGTCCGAACGAACCCACGGGACTGGGACGTATTAACGACTTGTCACCAACTTGAAGTGTCTGTGCCGTTTTCATCATTTGCTGAAAACTTTTTGGACCGGACTCGGCGGGTGGCGTGACCGTCAAGACCCCGACGGTACCATCACCTGGACCTCGCCCACCGGCCACACCTACACCACCCACCCCGGCAGCCGTCTCCTCTTCCCGGCCCTGTGCAGGCCGACGGCCACCCTCTGGACCGGTGACCCACCCACCGTCCCCATGACCGACAACCGCGGGGCGATGATGCCCCGGCGCACACGCACCCGCGCGCAGGGCCGCGCCGCCTACATCACCGCAGAACGACAACGCAACGCCGAAACACGCGCCGAAGGCCCGGGCGGCAACGACCCGCCCTTTTAGCGGGGCGGCGAATAGTTCGGCCGGCCGAGCCCGAGGACGTGCTGGGCGATCATGTTGCGGAACACCTCGAGCGTGCCGCCGTAGATGCCGGTCGGTCCGGCCAGCCGGAACAGGTACTCGCCGCTGAGTCCGTCCGGCACCGCGGCCACCGCCCCGCGGACGTCCATCAGTTCCGGGGTGATGTCGCGGAGCGTCTGCGCGATGGCCACCCGGCCGAACATCTCCGGCGTGCTCAGGGCCGCTTCCAATCGGGCGATGCTGCGCCCCAGCCGGTATGCCACCGAGTCGTCGTCGAGCCGCCCGTTCGCGGATACCTCGCCGGCCACCCGGTCGACCTCGTCGGCGAGTAGTAACGCGTGTTCGGACATGACTGCGATCTTGCTCAGCCCGCCGGCGTCACGCTCGACGGTTCCGTGCTCGGCGTTGAGCGCCTCCCGCAGCACGGCCCAGCCGCCGTTGACGGCGCCGACCCGGTATCTGTCATCCACGCGCACATCGCTGTAGTAGGTGATATTGGTGCGGTCGCCGTCAACGGTTCGGATCGGCTGGATGTCGACGCCGGCCGAGTCGAGTGGCACCAGGAACATCGTCAGGCTCTGATGTTTGGGCGCCGCCGGGTCGGTGTTGGTGATCAGGAAGACGTACTGCGCGTGGTGGGCGTTCGACGTGAACATCTTCGAGCCGTTGATGATCCACCCGTCACCGTCACGCACCGCGCGGGTCTTGCACGTGGCTACGTCGGAGCCGCCCTCGGGCTCCGTGTAGCCCAGACAGAGCCGGAACCGTCCGCTCAGCACCTCGGGCAAGATTTCGTCCCTCAGCTCGTCGGACCCGAACCGGTCGACCGCATTCGCGACCATCGACGTGGTGCCCCAGTGGAACCACGGTGTGTGCGCCCGTCCGATCTCCAGCTCCCAGATCCGCCGTTGGACCGGGGTGAAGCCCCCGTCGTGCGCGGCGCGCCAGTCCCGTTCGAGATACCCCGCTGATCCGAGAGCCAGGTGGACCGTCTCGTCGAAGTTATCGCCTGTGCGCCGGTCCCTGGCGATGACGTCGTCAGTCACCACCGACGCCAGGAATCCCGCAGCTCTGCCTGGAAAGCTCTGTCTTCCTCGGACAGTGCGACTTCGGAGAAGTCCATCGTGACACCTCCCGCTCTTGGCACCGCTGTGGCAAGCCACTCCGCAGCGTGACATTATGACGTGGATTTGTAAAGCACGTGGGACGTCGAAGAGGAGTCGGTGTGGGAATCGTGACGACGACGTCGGAGACCGCGTTCACCCAGTCCCCCGAAGTCATCTACGACTTCGTGACCAATCCGGTGAACTGGACGAAGACGTATCCGGGCAGCGCGCACGTCGGGAAGGTGCCGGACAAGTTGCCGCTGGAGGTCGGTGACACCTGGACCGAGACCGGCCCGGACGGCGAACGGATCTTCACCTGGCATCTGGCCATCGCGATGCGGCCGAAGTTGTGGATGTTCAACTCCTTGGGCAACCTCGGCCACGACCGGGACGGCAACGGCGGTATGCCCGGCCGGATCAGCGTCCAGTACAAGTTCACCCGGCCCGGCGAGGGAATCACCCTGTTCAGCAGGACCATGACGGTGGAGGCGTACAAGGACGCGCCGATGCCCGACGGCTTCTTCCGGATCGTGAACCCGGCCAACATCGACGCCTACCACCAGGCGATCGCCCGGGAATTAGCGAACGAAGGCACGGCGTAACGCCGCACCCTGGAGGTTGAAGAGCGCTTCGCTGATCTCCCATTCCGGGACCAGCGAATCGAAACCGTGGCAGGTGCCGCTGAACACATGCAGATCGGTGGCTACACCCGACCACAGCAGTCGTAGCGCATAGTCGATCGCTTCATCACGCAGCGGATCGAGCTCCGAGCAGGTGATCAAGGCGGGCGCCACTGCGGAGAAGTCCTGCGCGCGGGCCGGCACCGCGTCATCTGGAACCGGCCCGTCCGCCCCGTAGTGCCGCCACATCCAGTGCACGGCTTCGCCGTCGAACCCCGGCGTGGTGGTGAACTCCGCCTTCGACGGCGACGGACGGTCGTCGAGCACCGGTTGGTGCAGCATCTGGAACACCACAGGCGGCGCGTCGCCGGCCGCGGCCCGTTGCGCGAGGCCCGCCGCCAGGGCCGCTCCGGCACTGCTGCCCGCCACGGCGATCGTCGCGGCATCGACACCGAGCTCTGCGGCACTGTGGGCCGCCCAGTCCAGGATGGCGGCGGCATCGTCGAGCGCTGCCGGGTACGGGTGTTCGGGGGCCAGCCGGTAGTCGACCGACAGCACGATGCATCGTCCCCGGCGGGCCAGCTCGATGCACTGCCGGTGGTCGGTGTCCAGATTGCCGAGCACGAACGCCCCTGAGTGGCAATAGATCACCGCACCGCACCCGGGCGGTCCGCCGCGGTAGATCCGCACCGCGACCTGGTGCCCGTGCGGGACCGGGACGAAGCGCTGCTCGATCTCCACGCCGACGGGGTCGAGGGTCTCGGCCGTCTCGGCGCGCCGTTGGTTCAGCGAGTCCCGCACCGCGCCGAGGACCGGCGGCGACAGGTCGGTGCGAGCCTGCGCGAGGTGGCGCAGCGCCGGGTCGAGACGCTCGACGATGTCACGCTCGGTCACGGCGGCCTACCGCTGTCCCGCGGTCTGGGCGCCGACACGGATGGCCGACCGGCTCTGCGGTGCGGCGAAGACGTAGTCGCGCGGCCTGAACCGGCGCGTCATCTGCCAGAAGGCCCGAGCGCTGCGCGGCCACTGGGTCACCACGCGGCCGTTGGCGGCGCGGAAGTAACTGCTGCACCGGGTCAGCCACACGGTGCCCTGCATCCAGGCGTCGATCGACTCCAGGTAGCGCGTCATCACGTCGGACCGCACCTCGATGTAGGCCCTGTTCCTGCGCCGCATGTGCTTCAGCGCCCGCACGACGTAGTGCGCCTGCGCCTCCAGAATGAAGATGACGCTGTTGGAGCCGACGTTGGTGTTGGGGCCGTAGAGCATGAAGAAGTTGGGAAAACCGGGCACGGTCATCCCGAGGTAGGCGAACGCCCCGTCGCGCCAGGTGTCACGCAGCAGCGCCCCGTCGGCGCCCCGCACCTCGATCTGCCCGAGGTAATCTGCTGCCGCGTATCCGGTGGCGCACAACACGACGTCGACGTCGAGTTCGGTGCCGTCCTCGGTGACCAGTGATCGCGACCGGAGTCGGCGTGCGGGGCTGGACACCACCTCGACATGCGGCTGGGTCAGCGTCTGCATGTAGTCGGTGGCGAACACCAGACGCTTGCAGCCCAGCGGATGGTCCGGGGTCAGCTTGGCGCGGAGTTCCTCGTCGGGCACGGTCGCTTCCAGCGATCGCAGCGCAACGCTGGTGAATTCCTCGGTCTTGTCACTGCCGTTCTCGATGACCGAGATGTTCGATTCGCTGCGCAGCCACAGCCGGGTCCGGTAGATCTTCTTGGCCAGCGGGACGTGGGCGAACACCCACTTCTCCCGCGCGGTGTACTCGCGGTCCGGTTTGGGCAGCACCCAGGTGGGTGAGCGCTGCACCGAGTACACTTTGGCCGCCTGCTTGGCGACCTCCGGGACCAGTTGGGCCGCAGTCGATCCCGTGCCCAGCACGGCGACGCGGACGCCGCGCAAGTCGACGGAATGATCCCAGCGCGCGGTGTGCATCATCGTCCCGGTGAACGGTTCCTCCTCGACGAGGTCGGGCATCACCGGCTGGGTGAACATCCCGATGGCGGAGACGACGACGTCGAAAGTGTGTTCGTCGCCCGCGGCGGTGGTCAGCAGCCAAGTGCGGGATTCGGGAACCCATTCCGCCGACGCGATCTCGGTGTTGCAGCGCAGGTTCTCGTGCAGGCGGTAGCGCTGAGCGCAGCGTTCGAAGTAGTCCAGGATCTCCTGCTGGCCCGACCACAGTCGCGACCAGTGCGGGTTCAGTTCGAAAGAGTAGGAGTACAGGTGCGATTTCACGTCGCAGGCCAGGCCGGGATAGGTGTTGACGCGCCACGTACCGCCGACGCCGTCTTCGCGGTCGAAGATGGTGAAGTCGGTGAAGCCCGCCTTGCGCAGGAAGATCCCGAGTGCAAGGCCTCCCGGACCGGCGCCGATGATCGCCACGGAGAGCGTCTTGGCCATAGAGATCGTCATCCAATCTGCAGCGACTGCCCACCGTCGACGATGAGCTCCGAACCGGTGATGAAGGAGGCATGCTCGGAGACCAGAAACGCGACCGCGTCGGCGATCTCGGTGGGTCTGCCGATGCGGCCCATCAATGCCGCGCCCGCCAGCCGCGACTGGGTGGCCGGATCCAGCATCGGTGTCTCGACGGGGCCGGGGAACACCGCGTTCACCCGGATCCCCGCAGGCGCCAACTCGACGGCGGCGACCTGGGTCAGGCCGCGCAGAGCCCATTTGGACGAGCCGTAGGCGCTGTGGTTCGGGAACGGGCGGATCGCCCCGGTGCTGCAGGTGTTCACGATCGACGCGTTGGGGACGCCGCGCAGATTCGGCAGTGCCGCCTGGATGCCGAGGAACGGCCCCAGACAGTTGACCCGCCAGCTACCTTCGAAGCCTGCCGCAGTCTCGTCCGACAACGGAGCGCGGTGCAGCACACCGGCATTGTTCACCAATGCGGTCAGCGCACCGAACCTCTCCACTACCGACGCGACCGCGCCGCACCACTGTTCCTCGGAGGTGACGTCCAGGTCGACGGCAACTGCCCTGTCGCCGAATTCCGCCACGGTCTGCCGTAACTCGTCGGCACGCAGATCGCATGCGGCGACGCAGAACCCGTCGCGCACCAGCCGGGCTGTGATCGCCGCACCCTGCCCGCGGGCGGCACCGGTGACCAGTGCGACCCGGTTCGGCGCCATCAGGAGTACCTCGTCGACGCCGGCGCGTCGGTCTGCCCGCGCGCCTCGGCCAGGTGCGCGGCGGCGCCGCGGCGCAGCGCTTGCGACTCCGAGGCCAAGGTGATCATCCGGAATCCTCTCTGCGCCATCTCATTACCGACCAGGCCGGTGTTGGCGTGAACGCCGGCCACCAGGCCGGCACCGGTGGCGACGTGCTGGAGGCGACACATCGCGTCCAGCACATCGGGGTGCGTCCACGCGTCGACCGGGCCGTGCCCCATCGAGATCGCGAGATCGGCAGGGCCGACGTAGATTCCAGCCAGCCCGTCGACACCACAGATGTCGTCGATCGCGGCGAGACCACGGGCGGTCTCGACCATCGCGAACACCGACACACGTTCCTGCAACGCCCTCGGATCGCTGCCCAGGCTCGCGCGCAGCGGCCCGAAGCTGCGTACGCCGGCGGGGGCGTACCGGGTCGCGGCCACCGCCGCGGCGGCCTGTTCGCCCGACTCGACCATCGCTACCACCACACCGTCGGCGCCGGCGTCGAGCACCCTGCCGATCGGCGCCGCGTCGGGGCCCGGCAACCGCACGACCGTGGCGATCGGAACGTGCTCCAGCCGGCGCAGCATCAGCGCGACGTCGGCGTCGCGCAGATACCCGTGCTGGACATCGAATCCGACGTAGTCGTAACCTGCGGCGGCGAACTCCTCCGGCCCGAGCACCGTCGGACCAACCACCCAGCCGCCCCAGATCTGCGCCTTGCCCGACAGGGCCTCCTGCAATCGGCTCGCCATGTCAGGCCACGATCGCGATCTTGATGCGGCCAGGCATGGGGCGCGAGGCGATCTCGAACGCCGCCGTCGCCTCGTCGACCCCGAAGGTGTGGGTCAGGTAGCGGTCCAGCAGCCCCGGGTGGTCGCGGGCGAACGCGTCGGCTTCGGCGAGCACCCGCCTGCGCTCCAGGGTCACCCCTGACTTCAGTGTCAGGTTGTTACGCAGCATGGTGCGCATGCTGATCGGGTACCAGTCGTCGTCGGGCACACCGAAATAGAACACGGAGCCGCCGAACGCCGCGGCCTCGACCGCATGCGACAGCGTGGCGACCTGGTGTCCCACCGCCTCGATCACGATGTCGGGCTTGGTATGCGGACCCAATCGGCTGACCCAGCGGTCGCTGGTGGCCCGCACCACCGTGTCGACCCCGAAGTCCGGGCCGGCGGCGGTACGGTCGACGGGGTCCACGCCGGTGACGTGCGCGGCCCCGGCGGCCTTGGACACATACGAGAACAGCAGACCGATCGAACCCTGCCCGAGCACGGCGACGTGGCGGCCCCTCAGGTCCGGTAGTTGCTCGACCGCGTACAGCACACACGCCAACGGCTGCAACGCCACAGCATGAGCGGGGCTCAGCGACCCCGAATAGGCCGCCAACCCGTCGCCGTCGGCGACCACCTGCTCCATCAGGCCGTCGAAGCCGGACGCCCACCCGACCACCCGGTCTCCGGTCCGGTGTTCGGGATGCCGGCTCGCGATCACCTCACCGGCGATCTCGTGGATCGGGAAGCCGTTCATCTCGGCAGCGCACGCACCGGTGTCGCCCGGAAGTTTGCCTTGGGCGCCCCGGAACCCGGGCAGATCGGACCCGCAGATCCCCGCGGCGAGGAAGCGCAGCAGCACCTGGCCCTCGGCGAGCGACTCCGGAGAGCGTTGCGGCACCTCGGTTTTCTCGAAGGTGAACGGCGCGACGAGACGGTAGGCCCACACGTCAAATCTCCACGGGGAGGTTGTTCCAGCCCCACTGGAAGCTCGACGGGGGCCGCGACGCGGCTTCGGTGTCGACGCGGAAGTCGGGCACCCGTTTGAGCCATTCGGTCACCATGATGGCGATCTCCAGTCGCGCCAGATGCGCTCCGAGGCAGAAGTGCTGCCCGCGGCCGAACGCGAGCAGCCTGGCCATCGGCCGGTTCCAGAGGAACTCGTCGGGCTGCGGGTATTCGCGCTCGTCCCGGTTGGCTGAGGCGAGCAGTGAGATGATGCGCTGGCCCGGGCGGATAATGGTGCCGTGCAGGGTGAACGGCCGGCGCAGCGTGCGCGCGAACCACTGGGCGGGCGCGCAGTAGCGGATCATCTCCTCGCGCGCGACGGGCACGTTGGCGTCCAGATCCGAACGCACCTCGGCGAGTTGGCCCGGCTGCGCCGACAGCTCCCACAGTCCGTGCGCGACGATCTTGGGCACGGTCTCGGTGCCGCCGATGAAGACACCCAGCATCTGCACCGCCGCTTCGGTGTCGGACAGCGCCGACCCGTCGGGCAGCCGGTAGGCCAGCAGGTTGTCGACGATGGACAGCGCGTCGCCCTGCTGTGCGCGCCTGCGCTGCACCACCGGGGTGAGGTACTCCAGGTAGCCGGGCCGCGCGTTGGCCACTTCGACGCCGCTGCCCGGTTGCGCAAGGCTGCCCGCGTTGACAGTGGCCAGCACGTCGCCGGCGAGATCGGTTGGCAGGCCGACGAGTTCGCACACCACTGAGGCCGCGACGATCCCGCCGTAGTCCTGCGTCAGGTCGAACCGGCCCAGTGGTAGCAGTTCGTCGAGCCGCTCGTTGGCCAGCACCCGGATGCGCTCGCCGAGCCTGGCGACGTTCTTGGGCCGGAACGGCGCCGCGGTGCAGCGGCGGACCTCGTCGTAGATCGGCGCATCGAAGTTGGCGTGGAACGGCATCGGGTGCAGGGGCGGATCCGCGACCGGTCCGTCGTTGTGTTCGGCGAGCACCGCCGCGGCCGGCAGCGTCCCCTCCGACGCGACGAACGTCCCGTCGTTGATCTCCAGCACCCGCCAGATGTCGTCGAACCGTGACAGCGCGTAGGTGTCCCACTTGTCCAGGTAGTAGACCGGGTGCTCGTCGCGCAGAATGCGGTAGTACTTCAGCGGGTCGGCCATCACCGCCGGATCGAACGGGTCGTACGTGAAGTCTTGTGCCACGGTCACATTCGCCCTCACTGCAGCGGGGACGGGGGCAGCGCGGCCAGGATGGAATCCTCCCAGCCGTCACGCAACGCGGGAGCAACGCTCATCCAGGTCACGATCTCGGCCGGCGGACTGTCCTTCCACGACGGGTAGTGGTTCTCGAAGCAGTCCCAGTCCCCTTCCAGCGCCCAGTAGTGGATCACCTCGTTGAACCGGAAGGTGGTGATGAACGAGCCCAGCCAGCGCTTGCCGGTCGATTCCGACCACGGCACGTAGAGACGTTCGAGCTCGCGGATGTAGTCGTCCTGGCGGCCGGGCTTGGTCTGCATGATCTCCTGAATCACCAGTCCGGCCTTGAAGTCCGACTGTTGCAGCTGTGCCAGGGTCTTGTTGCTGCGCCCGGCGTACATGATTCGGCCCTCGCCGCGCGCCCCGGTCTCGCGCAGGAATGCCGCCCACTTGCCTGCTGCGGCCTCGTGGCTGCCGCTGCGGGCCTGGGCTCGGCCGATGCGCGCGTAGTCGGCGAACGCGTCGATTTCCCAGACGACGGTGACCTGCGGCCAGTGTCCGTTGTACGGCGTTGTCTCCCAGAGGGCGAACAGCCGGGCGCCGAGCTCGGTCATCATCGGGTGGTACAGGCCGTCGAACTCGGCGACGAACCGCTGGCTGCCCGCCGACCCGAGGTCGATCGTCTCGTGCAGGTAGAGCAACGTGTGGCTGTGGTATTTCTTCATGTTCACGACATGCTCCCGGTTGACAGCTGCACCCAGCGAGCGTGACACTTATCCGGTGTTTTGTAAAGTCATGACATGACGTTCACTCCGCTGGCCAACGGCTTCTGCTTCGGCGAGGGGCCGCGCTGGTTCGAAGGCCTGCTGTGGTTCTCCGACATGCTCGGCGAAGCGGTGCACACCGTGACGCTGGCCGGTGAGATGAGCACGCTCAGTCTGCCCGGCCACGCCCCGTCCGGGCTCGGCTTTCGGCCGGATGGATCGCTGTTGATCGTCTCGACCGAACACCGGCACGTGCTCGGCTACGACGGCGAGTCCGTGACCACCGTCGCCGACCTGTCCGCGATGGTCCCCGCCGCGCTCGGGGACCTGGTGATCGACCGGCACGGTTGCGCCTACGTCGGTTCCCAGGCCCGCGAGGGCGGCGTGATCGTGCGCGTCGATCCCGCCGAACAGCGCGCCGACGTGGTGGCCGACGGGCTGGACTTCCCCAACGGGATGGCCATCACCGCCGACGGACAGACCCTGATCGTCGCCGAATCGACCGGGCGGCGCCTGACGGCGTTCAGCATCGACGACGGCGGATCTCTATTCGCTCCAAGGGTTTTCGCCGATAGCCTGGACGGCCCCCCGGACGGCATCTGCGTTGACGCCGCGGGCGGGGTGTGGGTGGCGATGACGCTGGCGCACCGGTTTGACCGCATCGAGGACGGCGGCACGGTCACCGACCGGATCGATGCCGACGGCCGCGCCGCCATTGCGTGCACCCTGGGTGGCCCCGAGGACCGCACCCTATTCCTGCTGACCGCTCCGGACGCCTACCCTGAGCGCCTGCGCGGCACCAAGCTGTCCCGTCTGGACGCCGTGACCGTCGACATCCCGGCCGCCGCGCCGGCCTGACCCGCCCCGATCGGCCCCGAGAAAGGCAGCGATGTCCGATTCCTATTACGAACTCGTCGACACCGCCGAGGACCGCGGAGAGAAGTTCACCGCCACTGACTTGGTGCGCAGTACGTGGTCGGCGGCCATCCAGCACGCCGCACCGGTGTCGGCACTGCTGGTGCGCGCCCTGCAACGCTGCGAGCCACGGGCCGACACCAGACTCAGCCGCGTGCTGGTCGACCTGCTCGGCCCGGTGCCCGCCGACGGTGAATTCTGGGTCCGCGCGCGACGGGAGCGTCCCGGTACGCAGATCGAACTGATCAGCGCCGAGATGCTGGCCCCGGGGCCCGGCGGCCGGCTGCGGCCGGTGGCCAGGGCCAGCGGCTGGCGGTTGCAGACACTGGACACCGCCGCGGTGGCGCACGCCCCCGCCGAACCGCTGCGCCCGCTCTCGGAGGCCCGCGGCCGGGACATGAAGAAGGACTGGGACCGCAACTACGTCCACAGCCTGGACTGGCGGTGGCTGACCACGCCGATGGCCGCGGGTCCCGGCGAGTCGTGGATCAAACCCGAGGTCGACCTGGTCAGCGGCGAAGCGATGACGCCGCTCGAGCGGTTGTTCGCCGTGGCCGACGACGCCAACGGGATCGGCACCAGACTCGACATCCGCACGTGGACGTTCCTGAACACCGATCTGGCCGTCCACATCCATCGGGTGCCCGCCGGCGAGTGGATCGGGATCCGCGCCGAAACCAGCTACGGCCCGGATGGAATCGGTGCCACACTGGGCACCTTGTTCGACGAGTCCGGACCCGTCGGAGCGATCCAGCAGTCGGTCCTCCTCCGCCCCCGCCCGCCCAAACCCTCTCCCGCGGAATAGCGTTCCTGGCTGCCGCCGGGCCCTCGGCCACGACCAGGAACTCTATTCCGCGGCGAAGTACAGGGCGGCCGCGGGGCACTGCGTCACGGCCTGCTGCATCCGCTCCCGGTCCGACTCAGGACGCTCGGCGCCACGGATGACGACGGTGCCGTCGTCCTGCACCTCGAACACGTCCTCGGCGAGCGATTCGCAGATGCCGTGCCCGGTGCACTTGGTGAGATCGACTCCGACCCTCATGAACGCTCCGATCCTCAGCGCAGATTCCGCAGCTCCGTCTTGGCGGGCTGATCTCCCAGGCGGGGTGCAGTCACCGAAATAGCGTGACACTTAGCCGTAAATTTGTAAAGCTATCCCCATGCCGCAACGGACGCCGGATGCTCGGCCAACTCACGATGCCGACGACCCGGACATCTCCGCGCGTCAACGCATTCTGAGTGCAACGGCAGAAGTGTTGGGCCGCAACGGCATGACAAAGCTCTCGCTGTCGGAGGTGGCGGCCCAGGCCGGGGTCTCGCGGCCGACGTTGTACCGATATTTCGCCGACAAACGTGAACTGCTCGACGTGTTCGTGGTGTGGGAGCGGCAGTACTACGAACAGGCGATCGCGCGCGCCACAGCCGGCCTGCCCGAATCCGAGCGCCTCGACGCGGCTCTGCGGGTCATCGTGGAATATCAACTGTCCTACCCAGGTTTGCGCATGGTCGACGTCGAACCCGACCAGGTGATCCGGCGACTGGCCCGCGTGCTGCCGCTGATGCGCGAGCGGCTGCAGCGACTGTGCACCGGACCGGACGCCGCGCTCGCAGCCGCCACCGCTGTGCGGGTCGCGATCTCGCAGTACCTGGTCCGCAGCGACGATGCCGAGCAGTTCCTCGACCAGCTGCGCCACGCCGCGCGGGTCAGGAACCCAGGACCGTAGATCCGTCCGCGCGGTACAAGGATCGCCTATTCCGAGCTGAGCGCACGCGCAGCGACCTCGGCCAGCACCTCGTCGGTGTGCTCACCCAGACCGGGTGCAACACTACGTATTTGGGCGGGAGTGCCGTGAAAGTCGGCCGGGGTGGCAACCATCGGCACCGAACCGCCGCCAGCGTCGGGGACGTACACGATCCCGCCCGCGGCATGGAACTGTTCGTCGGCGACGACCTGCTCCAGCGAGTTGATCGGCGACCAGAACAGATCCGGCTGTCCGGCAAAGACTTCCGCCCAACCGGCGAGGGTCCTGCTGGCGAAGATCTCGTCGAGCTCGGCGATCAACTCGGTTGCGTGGGCGGCCCGGGCGCGGCCCGTGGCGAACCGTTCGTCGGTCAACCACCCGGGTCGCTGCACCGCCGCGCACAGCGCGGGCCAATGCCGATCACCCTGCAGGCCCACCAGCCAGAACCGTCGTCCGTCGCCGGCGGTGTAGTTGTTCATGCACGGGTTTGCCATCGACTCGCGTTGTCCGATGGCGATCGGATGGCCGGTGATCAGGAACGTGTTGAGGTCGAAGCTGACCGTGTAGGCGCCCTGGCGGTACAGCGAGGTCGTCACGAGTTGCCCTGTCCCGGTGCGGTTACGCGCCACCAACGCAGCACAGACCGCCCCGGCGAGCGTCATACCCGCCATGTGATCGCCCATGCCGCCGCGCTGAAACGGCGGGGTCTCCCCCGGGCGCGTGAGCAGATGGGCCAGGCCGGCCCTGGCCCAGAACGCGGCCACGTCGTAGGCCGGCCGGTCCGCGTCAGGGCCCTGGCTGCCGTATCCGGTGATCAAGCCGTAGACGAGCCGCGGGTTGGCCGTCGCGACCTCGTCGAAGTCCAGCCCGATGCGGCGCAACGCCCCGGTGCGGATGTTGGTCAGGAACACGTCGGCGCCGGCCAGCAGATCGCGCGCTGCGGTGTTGCCGTGAACCGTCGTCAGGTCCAGCACGACGCTACGCTTTCCGCGGTTGTCCATCTCGAACGGCGGGCTGACGTGGTGGCGATCCTGCGGATCGATACCGAGCATCCGGCCGAACGTGCGCGCCGGATCGCCCTCGGGAGGTTCGATCTTGACGACGTCGGCCCCCCAGTCGGCAAGGATTCCGCCGGCGGCCGGACCCGCCACCCACACGCCGAGTTCGACGACTCGAACACCCGCCAACGGACCCGTCATACCGACCACCTCGCGACACTTTACAAAAACACGTGGATTTGTAAGCCTTTGTGAGCTACCGGTCCAAGCCTAGGAGTCAACTGGTGTCCGTCATCGCCAATCGGATCGCTCCCGCCGCGGGGTTGGCCTCCCATCTTGGCCGCGGTATCCGCCGGATCGGGACCGACGCGCTGATCGGCCACCGGCGCGCACTACCCCGCACCCTCGCCGACCTCGACGCGACGGCGATGTCGTCGCTCATGGGACGCACCGTCACATCGGTGACGGTGCTCGACGGCGACGCCGGCACCTCCTCCCGTGCCCGGCTGGCGCTGACCGGCGACGACGTGCCGGGGTCGGTGTTCGTCAAGATGGCGGCGGAGACCGTCGCCATCCGAATCATGGGTGAGCTGGGCAACCTCGCCGCGACCGAGACGCGCTTCTACCGCCAGCTCGCCCCGGAGCTGACCGGCGTACCGGGCAGCTACGGCTCGCGGTTCGACCCGGTCACCGGACGCTTCGTTCTGGTGCTGGAGGATCTGGCCGACCCCTCGAAGGCGCCGTGCGAGTTCCCCGACACCCTGCACCCGATCGATCCGGAGCGGGCCGCTCTGGTGGTCGAACTGCTCGCCCGGCTGCACGCGACGTTCTGGGGCCGATTGCCGGAGCGCAGCGGGACCGGTCCGCTGGGCTGGCTCTACACCGCGTCCGGCGACAGCGCGTCACTGCTCACCGCGCCGCTGCTGCGGACCTCGGCACGGCGGCTGGCCGAGCGCACCGATCTACCGGTGTACCGCGGCCACTTCATCTGCGAGAACTACCGCGCCGCGGCCTCGCTGATCGACCGGCCGCCACACACCGTGATGCACGGCGACGCCCACCCCGGCAACCTGTACTTCCGCGCAGGCCACCCCGGCCTGCTGGACTGGCAGGCGGTCAGGCGTGGACACCCCAGCCGGGAGCTGGCGTACACGCTGGTCACCAGCATGACCGGCGAGGACCGGCGACAGTGTCAACGCGATCTGCTCGACGTGTACCGGGGGGCGCTGGCGGCGTCCGGCGGTCCGGAGCTCGACCGCGACGAACTCTGGGACCGCTACCGGCAGGGCGCGATGTACCCGTATGTCGCGGCACTGATCACCGCCGGGATGGGCGGAATGCAGGACGAGCAGATCGCGGTCAAGGGAGTGGAGCGCAGCCTTGAGGCGCTGGAGGACCTCGACACCGTCGCGTTGCTCGACAAGAGTTTGTGACCGACAGGCCACGCTTTACGATCGACACCGAACCCGTAAGTGAGGCCCCTACGTGAATCAATCCGCAGCCGACGCCGCCGAGGACACCTCGACGAGGACCAGGATTCTCGCGGCCACCGCAGAGGTGCTGGGCCGTTCCGGTCAGACCAAGCTGAGCCTGTCCGAGGTCGCGTTGCAGGCCGGGGTGTCGCGACCGACGCTGTACCGCTGGTTCGCCGACAAGCAGGCGCTTCTCGAGGCGTTCGGCGTTCATGAACGGCAGATGTTCGAGACCGGCATCGCCAAGGCCACGGCCGGCCTGCGGGGTAACGACCGGGTCGATGCGGCGATGCGGTTCATCGTCGAATATCAGCAGTCCTATTCGGGAGTGCGGCTCGTCGACATCGAACCCGAGGTCGTCATCTCCCGGTTGTCCCACATCATTCCGGTGATGCGCGCGCAGTTGGAGAAGCTGCTGCCAGGCGCCAACGGTGCGGTCAAGGCCGCCACCGCGATCCGAGTTGCGGTCTCGCATTACATCGTGCGCGCCGACGACGACGATCAGTTCCTGGCTCAGTTGCGCCATGCGGTGGGAATCAAGACAAGCTAACCGAAACGCGTGACACTCGGCGGAAAACTTGTAAAGCTGTCCCCATGACGACAGCGGAGACCGAAACCGGAGTGCTCGCCGGCGACGAGCGCATGCTCATCGACGGGGAACTGCAAGCCACCGGAAGCGGAGCCACCTTCGAGGTCATCCATCCGGCCAGTGAGCAGGTCGCCGGACACGCCACCGACGGCACGGTCGAGGACATCCAGCGTGCCGTCGGCGCGGCGCGGCGGGCCTTCGACGAGACCGACTGGTCGCGCGATCTCGACTTCCGCTATCACTGCCTCAGCCAGTTGCACGATGCGCTGGAGCGCAACAAGGAGCGGCTGCGTCGCATCTTGATCACCGAGGTGGGCTGTCCCGTCTCGGTGACCGGCAGCCAGATCGAGAGCCCGATCGAAGAGGTCAGGCACTGGGCAGAACACGGCCGCAACTTCGACTATCTAATCGACAACGGCGTCCATGACACGCCGCTCGGGCCGGCACGACGCAAGATCCACTACGAGGCGGTCGGCGTCGTGGGCGCGATCACCCCCTGGAATGTGCCGTTCTATCTCAACATCGCCGAGACGGTGCCGGCGTTGATGGCCGGCAACACCGTGGTGCTCAAGCCCGCCCAGCTGACCCCGTGGTCGGGCACCGAGTACGGCCGAATCGTGGCCGAGGAGACCGACATTCCGGCCGGGGTGTTCAACGTAGTGGTCTCCAACGCCAACGAGGTGGGTGCCGCGCTGTCCGCCGATCCCCGCGTGGACATGATCACGTTCACCGGGTCCACCGCGACCGGGCGGGCGATCCTGGCCGCGGGCGCGCCGACGGTCAAGAAGACGCTGCTCGAACTCGGCGGCAAATCGGCCCACATCGTCCTCGACGACGCCGACTTCAACGCCGCGCTGCCGATGGCGGCGATGATGGCGTGCGTGATGTCAGGCCAGTCCTGCATCCTGCCGTCCCGGATCCTGTTGCCGCGCAGCCGGTATGACGAGGGCATCGATACGCTTCGGACGATGATGGAGAACTTCCCGGTCGGGGATCCGTGGACGCCGGGCAACATGCAGGGACCCCAGATCAGCGAGACGCAGCGGCAGAAGGTCCTCGGCCTGATCTCCTCGGGTATCGACTCCGGTGCGCGGCTGGTCACCGGCGGTGGCATCCCGGAGAACCTGCCGGTGGGGTACTACACACAGCCCACCCTGCTCGCCGACGTGGATCCGAATTCGGTGGTGGCGCAAGAGGAGATCTTCGGGCCGGTACTGACCGTCACCCCCTACGGCACCGACGACGAAGCCATCGCGATCGCCAACAACACGATCTACGGTCTGTCCGGCGAGGTCAGCAGCGCCGACGTTGACCGCGCGTTCGCCGTCGCCTGCCGGATGCGCACCGGCAATGTGACCATCAACGGCAAGAGCCACTTCGGCATCGGCAGCCCGTTCGGCGGCACCAAGCAGTCCGGCCTGGGGTACCGCAACGGTGAAGAGGGTTACAAGGAGTATCTGGAGGCCAAGACGATCGGCATGCCGGACCAGTGAGTCTGCGGCAGCTGGCCGATCGTCTGGAGATCGAGAACCTGCTGACGCGCTACTGCCGTGCCGTCGACTTCAAGGACTGGGCGCTGTACCGGTCGATGTTCGCCGACGGCGCCCGCGTGGACTATTCGGCGGCCGGCCTGTTCGCAGGCACCTCCGACGATGCGGTCGGATATCTCACCAGGCACCAGGGGTCGATCACGGTCGGCATGCACTACGTCACCAACATCGAAGCCGAGATCGACGGCGACACCGCCCGCGTGGTGGCCATGTGGTTCAACGCCGTTGAGCTGCCCGGGAAGTCGGGCATCAGTTTCTTCGCCGGGCGGTGGCACGACGAGATGACACGGACTCCGCAGGGCTGGCGGATCCGCGCCCTGCGACTGGAGGTGGTGTGATGACCGACGCTTCCCGGGTGAGCGACGAACTGGAGATCCGTGATCTGTTGAGCCGCTACGCCCGCGGCGTCGACACCAAGGACTGGGAGCTGTACCGCTCGGTGTTCACCGAGGACGCGGTGATCGACTACTCGTCGGCAGGCATCCCGCCGGGCTCCCGGGACGAGATCACCGGCCTGTTCAGCAAGGCGTTCGCGGCGATTCCGTGGACGATGCACTACATCACCAACATCGAGGCCGAGTTCGATTCGGGGCCCGATGGCGACACCGCCACCGTGCGCGCGATGTTCTACAACCCGATGCAGCTGCCGGGCATGGCGGAACAGAGTTCGTGCGGCGGGTACTACTTCCACGACCTCGTCCGCACGCCGGACGGCTGGCGCAGCCGCCACCTGCGGGAGGACAACGTGTGGTTCGTCAACCGGCCCGGCGCCACGCCGTGACGCGTCAGCTCTGAGCAGCGAGTTGGCCGCAGGCGGCGGCGATTTCGCGGCCGCGGGTATCACGCACGGTGCAGGAGACCCCACGCTCGCGCACCCGCCGGACGAACTCGCGCTCGACCGGCTTGGGGCTGGCGTCCCACTCACTGCCCGGGGTCGGGTTCAACGGGATCAGGTTCACGTGCACCAGGGGGCCGAGCTTGCCGTGCAGCTTCTTGCCCAGCAGATCCGCCCGCCACGGCTGGTCGTTCACGTCGCGGATCAACGCGTATTCGATCGACACCCGGCGCCCGGTCACGTCGGCGTAGTAGCGCGCCGCGTCGAGGACTTCGTCGACCTTCCAGCGGTTGTTCACCGGCACCAGGGTGTCGCGCAGCTCGTCGTCGGGAGTGTGCAGCGACACCGCCAGCGTCACGTTGAGCCGCTCGTCGGCCAGCTTGCGGATCGCCGGGGCCAGGCCGACCGTCGACACCGTCACCGACCGGGCCGAGATGCCGAAGCCGTCCGGCGCGGGCGCGGTGATTCGCTTCACGGCGGCAAGGACGCGGTTGTAGTTGGCCAGCGGTTCGCCCATGCCCATGAAGACGATGTTGGACAGCCTTCCCCCATCGCGGTTGCGCAGTTCGGCGCCGGCGAAGCGGACCTGTTCGAGGATCTCGGCCGTCGACAGGTTGCGCTTCAGTCCGCCCTGCCCCGTCGCGCAGAACGGGCACGCCATCCCGCAGCCGGCCTGTGACGAGATGCACACGGTGTTGCGGTCGGGATAGCGCATCAGCACCGACTCGAACGTGGTGTTGTCGCCCGCGCGCCACAGCACCTTGCGGGTCTCACCGGAGTCGCACTCGATCTCGCGATCGGCGTGCAGCAGCGTCGGGAACAGCGTGGCGCCGACCTGGTCGCGTACCGCAGCAGGCAGGTCGGTCATCTCGCGCGGGTCGGCGATCAGCCGGCTGAAGTATTGGTTGGCCAGCTGTTTTCCCCGGAAGGCGGGTAACCCGAGCTCGGCGACCGCGGCTGACCTCTCGGCGTCGGTGAGGTCGGCGAAATGCTTCGGCGGCAGCGCGCGGCGCGGAGCGTCGAAGACCAGAGGAAGTGGATTCGGCATGACTGCCGTCCAGTATCCCCTGCTGACGGGCGCTCAAGCCAACAGCGGCGGTCAGGCCAGCAGCGTCAGCACGATCCAGGTGGCGACCGCCGACGACAACATGGCGTCGATGCGGTCCATCATGCCGCCGTGGCCGGGCAGCAGATTGCTCATGTCCTTGATGCCGAGGTCGCGTTTGAACTGGGACTCGACCAGATCCCCGAGGGTGCCCGTGATCACCAGCATCAGGCCGAGCGCGACGCCGGCCCACCACGGCTTGTCGAGCAGGAAGACCACGGCAAGCACCGACGCGGTCACGCCGAACAGCAGCGAGCCGGCCAGTCCCTCCCAGGACTTCTTGGGACTGATCGCCGGGGCCATGGTGTGCTTGCCGAACAGCACTCCGGCGATGTAGCCGCCGATGTCGGAGAACACCACGCCGAGCATCAGGCAGAACACGCGGTTGGCGCCGTCCTCGGGGTAGATGAGCAGCGCGCCGAAGCTGGCGAACAGCGGCACCCAGGTCGCGAGGAACACCGCGGCGCCGATGTCACGCGAGTAGTTCTCCGGCGCGTGTTTGAGGCCCTGCCCGACCAGCCGCCAGATCATGCACACCACGACGGTGGCGGCGAAGCCGCCCAAGGCTCCCGCCGGACCGAACGGCCAGGTCAGCCACAGCGTGGCCTGACCGCCGACCAACAGCGGCACCATCGGGATCCGATATCCGGCCTCCCGGAGGCGGCTGCTGACCTCATAGGTGGCGATCGCGACCGCGGACGCCACCAGGGCGAGCCACAGGTAGGGCGCGAAGAGCAGGATCGCGATCAGTCCGCCGCCGAGGGCGGCGCCCACGGCGATGGCGGCGGGCAGATTGCGCCCGGCACGTGACGACTTCGTCGGCGGCTCGTCGACCGGCTGGGGTCCCACGGGGGTCGAGTGCTGGTCGGTCATGGTCAGACCTCCAGCAACTCGCCTTCCTTGTGCTTGACCAATTCGTCGATCTGGTTGGTGTACTGGTGGGTGGTCTTGTCGAGGTCCTTCTCCGCGCGGGTCACCTCGTCCTCACCCGCGTCGCCGTCCTTCTTGATGCGCGACAGCTCCTCCATCGCCTTGCGGCGGATGTTGCGCACCGACACCTTGGCGTCCTCGCCTTTGGCCTTGGCCTGCTTGACCAGGTCGCGGCGCCGTTCCTCGGTGAGCTGCGGGATCGACACCCGGATGACGTTGCCGTCGTTGGTGGGGTTCACCCCCAGGTCGGAGTGGCGGATCGCGTCCTCGATGTTGCGCAGCTGGTTGGACTCGTAGGGCTTGATGACGACGAGCCGGGCCTCGGGCACGTTGATGCTGGACAGCTGGGTGATCGGGGTGGCGGCGCCGTAGTAGTCGACGTGGATGCGGTTGAACATCCCCGGGTTGGCGCGGCCGGTGCGAATCGACGCGAGGTCGTCGCGTGCCACCGAGACGGCCTTCTCCATCTTCTCCTCGGCATCGAAGAGGGTTTCGTCGATCACTGCTTGTCTCCCGTCGCTGTCGCTGCCCCGGTGCCCACGGCTAGGTGGTGACCAGTGTCCCGATCTTCTCACCCGCGACGGCGCGCGCGATATTGCCGTCGACGAGCAGATTGAACACCAGGATCGGCATACCGTTGTCCATGCACAAACTGAACGCCGTCGCGTCGGCGACTTTGAGCCCGCGGTCGATGACCTCGCGGTGACTGATCGCGGGGAGCAGTTCTGCGTTCTGGTCCACGCGCGGGTCGGCGGTGAACACCCCGTCGACCGCCTTGGCCATCAGCACCACGTCGGCCCCGATCTCCAGCGCACGCTGGGCGGCGGTGGTGTCGGTGGAGAAGTACGGCAGCCCCATGCCGGCGCCGAAGATCACGACGCGGCCCTTCTCCAGGTGCCGTACCGCGCGCAGCGGAATGTAGGGCTCGGCTACCTGTCCCATGGTGATGGCCGTCTGCACGCGGGTGTCGATGCCCTCCTTCTGCAGGAAATCCTGCAGCGCAAGGCTGTTCATCACGGTGCCGAGCATGCCCATGTAGTCCGAGCGGGTGCGCTCCATGCCCCGCTGCTGCAGTTGGGCACCGCGGAAGAAGTTGCCGCCGCCGATGACGACCGCGACCTGCGCCCCGCTGCGGACGACTTCGGCGATCTGGCGGGCCACCAGTGCGACCACGTCGGGATCGAGCCCGACCTGCCCGCCGCCGAACATCTCGCCGCCGAGTTTCAGCAGGACCCTGCCGTACGCGGGTCTGATCGGGGAGGACGGGTCGGCGATCGGCTTGGCCGTTGGGTCTGCCATCGGGCTCCTTCCGGACTGCGAACGCGACACGATTGCCCCAATCCTGCCAAACTCGCGCGCCACTTTTTCCCGCGACCGTGCGAGTCTGCGGCCGCCACGCCGAGAAATCCTCCGACTCGGCGCACGCTCGCCGCCGCCACACGTGTCGCCGCGGTCTCGCCAGCCCAGGTAGAGGGGGTGACGCCACGGCTTTTCCCGGCGCTGACCCCGGCCGCCGACGCCGCGCCGGCGGTGGTCGGGAGGTAGGTGAGTGCGTTCGGCTCAGGACTCCAGGGCCCGGTCCGCCACGGGCAGGGCGGCGTGACCGCTGTGGCAGGCCTTGGGTGGTGACGGCGGCAGATCCAGCGCCGGGTTCCCGTCGAAGAAGCCGATCGGCTTCAGATGGAACCCGGTGTACGCGCACGGCATCACCGGCCAGTCCTCGGGCCGCACGACGTGGTGGGCGCCGAGGGTGTACCAGAGCACGACGTCGGTGTTCTCCAGCGGCGCGTCGTCGGCGATGAACTCAGGCAGACCCTGGACGTCCGCCGACTGGTACATGTAGTCGCCCGCCGCGAACCGCTCGGCCGGGTCGTACTTGGTCACCCAGAGATTGTGTTGCAGGAACCGGGCGCGGTCGTAGATGTAGGACCCCTCCTGCACCATCACCGGCACGATGTCCTTGGGCACCAGCTTGTAGGCCAGCGGGATGCCGAGTTCGTTGGTTTTCGACGGGTTGGTGATCTTCCAGTACCGGCCGGTGGACCAGTTCCAGTCACGCGCGCCGCAGGCCTCGGAGGCCACCACGGTGTCCTTGGTGATCCACGCGTTGCGGTGCGGGTTGAGCGCCGGATCCGGTTCCGGCACCGAATCGACTTCGTAGACACTGTTTCCCGGACCGTCGATGCACATGTCGAGGCGGAAGTTGAAGAAGTGCTGGTGATTCGGGCCGTAGATTCCGGGCGCGACCATCTTGCCCCAGCGCGGCTGCTCCCCCGGACCGACCTCGACCGCCCCGGTGGTCAGCACACCGGAGAGCTTGACCTCGACCTCGATTGACGCGTCGTTGTAGAAGTACCAGAAGAACCCGTACTCGTAGTTGCCCACGGTGCAGATCATCGAGATCACCAACCGGCGGGAGCGCCGGACCTCCACCTCGCCGGTGCGGAAGTCGGTGTGCTTCCAGGAGATTCCGAAGTCCTCTTCGTGCATGCAGATCGCGTTGGGGATGGTGACGGCGTTGCCGTTGGAATCGTTGACCGTGCCGTCGAAATAGTGGATCTCGCCGAGGCAGTCGCAGCCGAGCGTCAGTGGGTTCGCCGAGAACCCCATCCCGACCTCGCCCATGTCGAAGACGTTCTTGTTCCAGTGGGTGGGCGCGCTGTCGCCGTAGGGCACCACCATCTCCGACAACGATGCCCGGTACATGATCGGGCGGGTCTCGCCGCGGTCGGTGTAGGTGACCTCGTGCAGTGTGATGCCCTCGCGAGGGTTGAACCCGATCCGCAGAGACCACTTCTGCCACTGCACTTTCCAGCCGTCGACGGTGAAGCTGGGGCCGTCAGGCTGGGTGATCTCGATGGCGTTCACGTCGTCGCGGAACTGGGTGAACGCCGGCCGGTTGTTCGGGTCGAACATGAACTGCTCGGTGTAGTTGCCCGCGGTCGGGGGCAGCGGCACCACGCCGTGGTCTTCGACGTCGAGGACGGTCATGGCGTCGAGGTCGAACGTGACGATCAACCCCTCGACCGGACGGGCATACCCGTGTTCGGAGGGGGCGGCACGCACGAAGGTCAGCGGCCGGCAGATCAGCGCGGAGCGCTCGTAGTGGTCCTGCGCACCGTAGTAGCCCGCCGGCCACGGGTCGATCATCGCCAGGCTGAAATCGGTGACCCCGCGCTTTCGCATCGCGTCCTGCCAGCGGGGGTCCTCCCGGACCTTCTCCTCCACCCCCGTCATGTGCCCGACGAGATACGACGGAAATCGTCCCGGGATGGGGGTCCAGGAGTCGATCACGCGCGCGGTGAGGTCGACGACGGCCTCGTAGATCAGCTTCGCCGCGGCGTCGTACATGGTCAGGAACGCCCGCCGGGCGACGGCCTGCCCCTCGAAGGTCAGCGCCGGGTTCTTGTCCGGCTCGGCAAGCTGGATCATCACGAATTTCAGCGTGGTCGTTGCATATTCGGAGGCCGTCACCACCGCCGCGGCGGCCTCGATCTCGGCTCCGGTCAACGGATCGAGCGGGTAGGCCCCGAGCGCCGCATCGTGCTCGCCGCGAGTGCGGGTGTCCTCCATCGTCATTTCGCGGTTTCCTTGTTCCCTGTGGTTTCTTCTGTGGTGGTGAGATCAAAGACCGCAAGGTGTGCCAGCGCGTCCTCCTGACTGACCTTGTGCGCCGAAGCCGGCCGAAGATGTACACCGTCAGGCCGAGGACGAACATGCCCAGGCTGATGCCGCCGACCCAGGTCATCCAGGTGGCGCCGGGCACGTCGATCCACGGCGTGACGAACGAGTAGTAGATGCCGCCGACGGTGCCGACAGACCCGACGACGACCGCAGTCCACACCCCGGCCATACCACCGGGAATCCGCCAGAACTGTTCGCTGGCATACCGATCCGCGTACTTCTTGCGCGCCACCACCACCGGGATTAGGAAGAAGAATCCCGACAGCAGCCACACCGTCGACAGGCCGCCCTGCAGGTAGATGGTGACGTTGGCCATGCTGCTCTGCGAGTACAGACCGACCAGGATCACCGAGGAAATCACGCCCTGGATCAGGATGGCGGTCACCGGGTTACGCGTGCGCGGGTTCAGATGGGTGAAGAGCCGGGGCAGGTGGCGCTCCAGACCGGACACGAAGATCAGTCTCGAGTAGGCGACCTGGTAGGTCATCAGGGCCACGATGATGATGAACGCCAGCACGGCCGCGCAGACCTCCATCAGACCGGGGAAGCCGGCGACGTCGAGCATGCCGATGACGCCGGTCACGGGATCGATTTCGTCGCCGGGCAGCGCCATCATGGTCCCGAGCGTGGTCATCAGGTAGATGGCGACCAGAGCCGTTGATCCCCAGAGGATCATCTTCGGACCGCTCTTGCGCACCGACAGGAACTCCGCGCCCATGTTGTAGGGCGTCTCGACGCCGAGCAGGTACAGCAGCACCGTTCCGTACAGGAATCCGGCGACCGCGAAGTTCGGGATGGTGGCTTCGGCCCAACTGAACGGAGTCGCCGACCCGTTGTCGACGGCAAACAGCAGACCACTGAGGAAGATGGTCAGTGCCAGCACCCCGTAGACCACGAAGACGACATTCATGATCTTCTGGTTGGCGGCCAGCTTCGCCAACGCCAGACCGATCACCGTCCACAGGATGACCAGCTGACAGATGATGCTGGTGGTGAGGCCGAGTTCGGCGTGGAAGGCCAGCAGCAGGAACTGCAGCACCACCGCCGGCGAGGACGCGGCGTTGAGGATCACCGGCACCCAGGACAGATAACCGCCGATGAATCCCCACGTCTCCCCCATGGTCCGGGTGGCCCAGATGTAGACCCCGCCCTGGCCCGGCCACAGGTTGCCGAGTTCGACGACCGCCATCCCCGCGGGGACCAGGAAGGTCAGAATTCCCAGCACCCACATCGGAATCGCCGTCCACCCTCCGGCTGCCATCACCGAGGAGCCGGTGATCCAGCAGATGATGAAGACGTAGGCGGCCGTGAGGCCGAAGGTGGTCATCACCTTGGGCAGGATCTGTTCGGGGACCAATTCGGTGGTCATGAGTTTGTCGCGCTGAGCCGACGCCGCGGGCTCGGTTTGGGTCATTGTGCTCTCCCACTGGGATTCTCGTTCAGTTGACGATCTGTCCGTCTTTCATCCGGACGACACGGCTCGCTTCGTCGGCCACCGTGGGGTCGTGGGTACTCGCGACCACGGTCACGCCGAGGGTCGAGCACAGGTCGCGCAGCATCCGCACCACCGTCTCGCCGGTGCGGTGATCGAGATTGGCGGTGGGTTCGTCGGCCAGCACCAGCTTGGGGTTGCTGATCAGCGAGCGGGCGATCGCGGTGCGCTGCTGTTCCCCGCCCGACATCTTGGTGGGCTGATGGTTGATGCGATGTCCGAGCCCGACCAGCTCCAGAAGCTCGATGGCGCGGGTACGCAGCGCTTTGCGGTCATAGGGCTCGAACATCAGTGGCAGCTCGACGTTCTCGACGGCCGACAGGAACGGGATCAGGTTGTAGCTCTGGAAGATGAACCCGATCGTGTCGTGGCGCAGGGCCGCGTACTGGCTCTCGGTCAGCGTCGCGGTGTCTTGACCGGCGATGCGCACGGTGCCCTTGGTGGGCCGGTCCAGACCGCCGATGATGTTGAGCAGCGTGGACTTTCCGCTGCCGCTGGGTCCCATCAGGCACACGAACTCACCGGGTGTCACCGTCAGGTCGGCGGCCTTGAGCGCCTTGACGACCTCGTCGCCGAGTTTGTGCAGCTTCCACACGTCGGCGATCTCGATCACCGGTGCGGCGCCGGTGGTCTCCTCGAGAGCGGTCACGGTCAGCCTCCTGAGGCCAGGGAGCGGATCGGCGGCCGCGACGCCGCCTTCCAGGTGGGCACGATGCTGGTGGCCAGCGCGGCCACGACGCTGACCAGGACCGCGACCGCGGCCCCGACGGCCAGACCCGGGTAGGAGACCCCGGTCGCGACGACGCCCAGCAGCGCCAGCACGATCCCGGCCGCGACCGCCAGGGCGGCACCGGCCAGCGCGCCGAGTACGGCGGCGGTCACCGGCTCGACGAGCAGCGCGGCCACCACCGGCCCGCGCCGGACACCGTTGGCGGCCAGCACACCGAGTTCGCGGGTGCGGTGGGCAACGGTCCTGGTGGTCGCCACGGCGACCTCGGCGATACCGACGAGAAGGACGGCGATGGCGATCAGCACCACGGCACGGGCGATTTCGTCGGCATGTCCGAGCGAGGCCGACTGGGCGCGGATGCCGTCGGACATCGCGAAGACCAGCACGACCAAGAACGCGCCGGTGGCCGTCGTGACGGCGGGCAGCACCAGTTCCTGCGCCCGCCGGCGGGTCGCCAGCCAGCCGTATGCCAGACCTCTGCGGGTGCTCATCGGTCCCCCAGCAGCGCGACCGGCCGTTGTTGCAACAGGCGGTGAACCGGGACCAGCGCGCCGACGATCGCCATGGCCGGTAGGAACATCGCGGTCAACGCCGCGCCCTGCAGCCAGGACCCCAACGACGAGATCTCCGGAATCACCACCGCGACAACAGCACCGGCGGTCACGACGCCGACGACGTACGCGGTGAGGAAGATGAGTGCCGACTCGACCAGAAAGAAGTACAGCACCTCGTCGGCGAGGCCGATGCTCGACATGATCCCGAACTCGCGTCGCCGTTCGGTCACCGCGGCCAGGAACGACGACACCGCGATCACGAAACCCAGCCCCAGCCCGACGGTCGAGATCAGTCCGAGCGTCGATCCGGTAACCTTGCCCGAGAACAGCGCGGAGTACTTCTGTTCGAACGTCAGGGGTCCGGAGCCGCCGACGGTGTCGTAGATCAGCCCCGCTCCGGCGGGATCCGGTGCCACCGCTGGATCCGGCGTCGCCGGAAGACCCACCGCCGCGCCGAAGATCTGGGCGAGATCACGGCGTTGCTGCTGGCCCTCGGGCGCCCACACCGTCCACCAGCCGTGGTCACCGATCACGGACCGGGCCACCGGGGTCGGGACCGTCAGCGACTGTCCGGCGCCGTCGATCGAAACTGTCAGTTGTCGGGTGCCGACGGTGATACGGTCGCCGTCGGAGAGCGAAAGACGTTCGGCTGCAGCGTCTCCCAGCACGGCCTCACCGGCGGGGACATCGTCTGCGCCGCGCAGCGCTACGGTGTGACCGCCGAGTTGGATGACGCCGGACACCGTGCGCGTCGCAATCCAGCCGTCGGGTAGGCGATGGCCGGGGGCGGTCCGTCGGCGACCAGCGCCTCCGCGGCGGGGTCGAAGTGCACGCCCGCGGCGGGCACCACCCAGAGTTGTGCTCCGCCAAGCACTTCGGCGACCGAAGCTTCACCGGTGGTGGCGAATCCGGCGGAGACGGTGCGCACCACCGTCACGCATGCGATGGCCAGCGCGATGCCGAGCACCGAGAGCACGAAGCGCTCCGGGCGGCGTGCGACATTGGCCAGCGCGAACCGGACCAGGCACGTGAAGGTGCTTGCTGACCCGGTGGGGAGCTGCGGCGATCGCACTGCGGTCGGCGCTGCACCGGCCTGACTGGTCTCCACGAGAAGCGATGGTGCGGGCCGAACGTTTCGCGCACCGCGCTGCGCAGTGTCGGGGTTGTTAACAGCACCCCGGTGCCGTTACGGCGTCGTGTCGTCGCCGCAACGGATTTCGCCGGTGGGGCCGGTCAATCCTGGATCCGACGCCAGGGTTGCGCCTCTTCGAGCTCGAACGCCAGCCGCAGCAGGCGGGCCTCCTCTCCCACACCGGCGGAGAACATCATGCCGACGGGGAGCCCGTCCTCGGACTGCGCCAGCGGCAACGAGATTGCCGGCTCGCCGGTGGCGTTCTGCAGCGGGGTGAACGCCACCCAGTCGACGAGCCGGTCGATGATCTGCCGGTACGGCGCGGTCGGGTCGAGATGCCCGACGCGCGGCGGCACGTCGGCCAGGGTCGGCATCAGCACCACGTCGTAGCTCGCGTGCAGTCGCGACGTGACGCGGCGGACCCGGGCCAGCCGCGCGATCGCGGTCGGCAACCGGTGCAGATTGCGGGCGGCGTGCTGCTCGAGGCCCAGCGACAGGTTGTCGAGGCGACTGCGGTCGAAGGTCGGACCGAAGCTGCGCCGGCCGCCACGCACGAGGGCGAACGCCAGGAACGACCAGTAGAGCAGGAAGTCGTCCATGAACCGCTGCGGCACCGGGTTGTCGATGACGGTGATGCGGTGGCCGAGGGACTCCAGAAGGGCCGCCGTCTTGAGGGTGAGTTCGCTGACCTCGGGCCCGGCTTCACGTGCGATGGACTGCGTGCACACCGCGATGCTCAGGCGCCGCGGGTCGGGTCCGGCGACGTCGCCGATCCTCGGCAGCTTCGGGTTCATCACGACCTTCTCCATCTCGCGGTAGAAGGCCGCGGTGTCGCGCACCGACCGCGTCACCACGCCGTTGGCCACGATGCGCAACGGCATCTGACGCATTTCCTTGTCCAACGGCAGCCGGCCGCGGGACGGCTTGAGCCCTACCAGCCCGTTGCACGAGGCCGGGATACGGATGGAGCCGCCGCCGTCGTTGGCGTGCGCGATCGGCACCACACCGGCGGCGACGAACGCCGCGGATCCGGAGGACGAGGCGCCGGCGGTGTGGTCGGTGTGCCACGGGTTGCGCACCGCCCCCAGTCGGGGGTGCTCGGCGGCGGCACTGAATCCGAACTCCGACATGCGGGTCCGCCCGAGGGGTACCAAACCGGTGGCCAGGTACGCGGCGGCGAAGTCACCGTGGTCGGGGGCGGGCACCGGATCCCAGGCGTCGGTGCCGTTCATCGTGGGCATTCCGGCGACGGCCACGTTGTCCTTGACGAAAGACGGCACGCCGTCGAAGAACCCGCCGTGGGGGCGATGCGCCCGGCCGCGGGCCCTGGCCCGGTCGTAAGCCTCGTAGGCGAGACCGTTCAGAGCGGGGTTGACCTTCTCGGTGCGGGCGATGGCGGCCTCGAAGAGTTCGCCGGCGGACACCGCCCCGCGCTTGAGTGCGGCGACCAGGCCGACGGCATCGGAGTCACCCAGGGCGTCGTCGCCGAACGCGTGCACACGATCCATGGCCGAACGGTACCAAAGCGTACCGAGTGGGACGGGATGTTCGCCGCGGCCGTCACTCCGCGCGGCGCAGCACCGCTCCCACGGTCATCGCCAGGACCTTCCAGTCCAGCCACAGCGACCAGTTCTCGATGTAGAAGTTGTCCCATTCGGCGCGGTCGGCGATCGAGGTCTGCCCGCGGAGGCCATGCACCTGCGCCCAGCCGGTGATACCGGCCTTGACCCGGTGCCGATCGCCATAGCGCGCGATCTGGATGTTGAACAGGTCGACGTACTCGGGTCGTTCCGGCCGCGGTCCGACCAGGCTCATCTCGCCCTTGATGACGTTGATCAACTGAGGCAGTTCGTCCAGCGACGTGGCCCGCATGATCTTGCCGATCGCGGTGCGCCGATCCTCCCCCTCGACACCGCCGGGCGCCGAATCCGGGTTCAGCGTGAACGCGGCATCGGATTCCCTGGGCGGGCGCATCGAACGGAACTTCAGGCATCTGAACACCCGGCCGTCGCGGCCGACCCGAGGCTGACCGAAAAAGATCGGCCCCGGGGAGCTCAACCGCACCAGCAGCATCAGGGTGAGGAACAGCGGCGAGATCGCGACGAGGCCCAGTGTGGCGACCACGCGATCGGACACGTGCTTGGCCACGAACTGCCAGCTTCGCGGATCGGTGCGTGGCGCGGCGATCAGCGGCAGGCCACCGATGTGGTCGATGCGGGCGTGCACGCCGATGGTGTCGAAGATCCGCGGCACGATCCAGACCGCCACCCCACGGTCGTGCGCGATGCGGACCGCCGCGGACAGCGCCTCGTCGCGGGTGCGGGAGAACGCGACGACCATGCATTCGGCGCCGGTGAGGGTGATCGCCTCATCGAGGCGGTCCAGCTTGCCTAGATACGGGATGCTCGACGGCTTGTCCCTGTCGATCCCCATCGACGGCGCCTCGTCGTCGACCAGTCCGACGGGCCTCAAGCCGTACTCCGGGGTGACGTCGAGCCGGTCGACGACCTTGGCGGCGATGCGCCCGTTGCCCACGATCAGGGTGGGCGCGGTGAGGATGTTGCGCCGGAACAGCCGGCGCCTGATCGAGAAGCGCAGCAGCCTGCCGAGGGGCACCAGGATGGCCGCGCACATCCAGATCCGGGCCACAGCTCCGCTGCGAGATCCCTCGATGGTGGTGTTGAGAACGAGACCGGACAGCAACAGCATCGCGGCGAGCGCCGTGACCGCCTGGATCGTGGGCAGCTCGTCCAGAAAGGTGCGCTGCAGGGAGCGCTGGTAAAGGCCACGGATCGCGCTCATCGCGACGATCGTCGGTGCGAAGAACCATAGCATCCAGATCGGAGGACCTTGCACGTCCGCGTGGGTGGCCCACGTCATTCCGACGGCCACCGAAATCGACCCGGTCGTCAGGTCGACCAGCGGACCTACAACCGACTCCCAGGCCTTGCGCAGACGTAACTGTCCGAAGTCGACTTCTTCGTCGACCGCATAATCTTCCCCGACATCGCTGTTTGCCGTGCGGCGGGACTCAACGGTGTCGGTCACCGCGGACCATGGCGGTTTTGCCCGGCGAACATGCAGTGAGGTTAACTCTGAACCGCCAGATTCTGGCAAAAATTGAGCCTTGACGCGGCCATCAATTGGCAACCGGGTTAGCTGTAGGTTTTGCTGCGTGTAATGATCTTGATCGGCGGCAAAGACTGGGGAAGCCCGACTGGCGCACGTGGGCGATGTTGCGCCGGTTGCGTCAGGTACAGCAAACAACCCGGGCCGGAGCGGCATTCCGTGCGTCGCACTCCTGGCACCAAGCACAAGGCCCCCGAGACGTGGTCTCGGGGGCCTTGGCGGATGTCAGCGGGTCAGGCCTGACCGACCTCGAAACGGACGAAGCGCGTCACAGTGACGCCGGCTTCGTCGAGCAGGGCCTTGACCGACTTCTTGTTGTCGGACACCGACGGCTGGTCGAGCAGCACGACGTCCTTGTAGAACCCGGTGACGCGACCTTCGACGATCTTGGGCAGCGCCTGCTCGGGCTTGCCCTCGTTGCGGGCGGTCTCCTCGGCGATGCGCCGCTCGTTGGCGACGATGTCCTCGGGCACGTCCTCACGGGTGAGGTACTTGGCCTTCAGCGCGGCGATCTGCAGTGCGACCGCGTGCGCGGCCGACTTGTCGTCACCGGTGTACTCGACCAGCACACCCACAGCGGGCGGCAGGTCGGCGGCGCGCTTGTGCAGATACGTCTCGACCGTGCCGTCGAAGTAGGTGGCACGGCGAAGCTCCAGCTTCTCACCGATCTTGGCCGACAGGTCCGCGATGGCCTGTTCGACGGTGGTGTCTCCGAGCTTGACGGCCTTGAGGGCCTCCACGTCGCCCGCCTTGGCCCCGGCGGCCGCGGCGACGACCTGGTCGGCCAGCGCCTGGAACTCGCTGTTCTTCGCGACGAAGTCCGTCTCGGAGTTCAGCTCGATCAGCGCGCCGTCCTTGGCGGCGACCAGGCCCTCGGCGGTGGCGCGTTCGGCCCGCTTGCCGACGTCCTTGGCGCCCTTGATGCGCAACAGCTCGACGGCCTTGTCGAAGTCGCCCTCGGCCTCGACCAGCGCGTTCTTCGAATCCAGCATGCCGGCACCGGTCAGCTCCCGGAGGCGCTTGACGTCGGCGGCGGTGTAGTTAGCCATAGGTGTCTTTCCTTAAAAGGCGTCGCGAATTAGGAGGACTGCTCGGGCGCGGCGGCCTCGCCGGCCGCCGCCTCGGGTGCGGCGGTGGTGGCACCGGCAAGGAGCTCCTGCTCCCACTCGGCCAGCGGCTCGGCGGCCACCCCTTCTTGGCCGGCGGCCTGCTTGTCCGAACCGGCGCCGGCACGAGCCTGCAGGCCCTCGGCGACCGCGGAGGCGATCACCCTGGTCAGCAGCGCGGCCGAGCGGATGGCGTCGTCGTTGCCCGGGATCGGGTAGTCGACGAGATCCGGGTCGCAGTTGGTGTCGAGGATCGCGATGACCGGGATGCCCAGCTTGCGGGCCTCACCGACGGCGATGTGCTCCTTGTTGGTGTCCACGACCCACACGGCGCTGGGCACCTTCTGCATGTCGCGAATACCGCCGAGGCTGCGCTCGAGCTTGTTCTTCTCGCGGGTCAGCATCAGGATTTCCTTCTTGGTGCGACCCTCGAACCCACCGGTCTGCTCCATGGCCTCGAGTTCCTTGAGGCGCTGCAGACGCTTGTGCACGGTGGAGAAGTTGGTGAGCATGCCGCCCAGCCAGCGCTGGTTCACGTACGGCATGCCGACGCGAGTCGCCTCCTCGGCGATGGATTCCTGGGCCTGCTTCTTGGTGCCGACGAACATGATCGAACCGCCGTGCGCGACCGTCTCCTTGACGAACTCGTACGCCTTGTCGATGTAGGTCAGCGTCTGCTGCAGGTCGATGATGTAGATGCCGTTGCGGTCGGTGAAGATGAACCGCTTCATCTTGGGGTTCCAGCGACGGGTCTGGTGCCCGAAGTGTGCGCCGCTGTCGAGCAGCTGCTTCATGGTTACAACAGCCATAATCGGCCATACCTCTTTGGTTGTCGGTTGTCGTCCGGCATCGGGTGAGCCGAACCCTGGCGACTGCTTCGATGCCGGACCCGCTTTCGAGGAGAACCCCGGGGGCGGGACCGCCCGGCATACGAGGTAACGAACCGGTGGGTTCGTGCCACAGACGCGCGAAGTCAGCCCGCGCAAACGAGCTGCGGGTAGGAGTTTACACGCTCGGAGCAGGTGCTTTTACCACCCAGCGGCGCTTCGGCCGGTGATCCACAGGTTCGAATTTTCCGACTTCATCTTTCTCGCGCCAGTCCGCTGAACTGGAGAAGATGCGAATCAACGGGGTGGCCGGCGGGGTGGCCGTGGTCGTCGGGCTGCTCTGTGCGCCGTCGGCCGCGGCCGACGAGGGCCGGCTCGGGTGGCCGCTGCAGCCGCGTCCGGCGGTGGTCCGAACGTTCGACGCTCCGTCGCCGAACTGGCAGCGCGGGCACCGCGGGGTTGATCTGGCCGCTTCCGCCGGGCAGCCGGTGTATGCGGCGGCGGCGGGCACGGTCGTCTTCGCCGGTGAGCTCGCGGGCCGGCCGCTGGTGTCGATCGCCCACCCGGGCGGGCTGCGCACCAGCTACGAACCCGTCGATCCCGCCGTGAGGCAGGGCCAGACGGTGGCACAGGGCTCCGCGCTCGGTGTGCTCGTCGCAGGGCATCCGGGGTGTGCCGCAGCCACCTGCCTGCACTGGGGCGCGATGTGGGGGCCGGCGGCGCGCGCCGACTATGTCGATCCGCTGGGGCTGGTGGCCACCACACCGATACGGCTGAAACCGGTGCGCTGAGCATTTCAGGCGAACAATGCTGCGGCGCAGACGGATCGGGCTCACCTATGCGCGCGGATGGGCCTGATCGTGCACGGCACGCAGCCGCGCGACGGTGACGTGGGTGTAGAGCTGGGTGGTGGCCAGCGTCGAGTGGCCCAGCATCTCCTGCACGACGCGCAGGTCGGCACCGCCCTCGAGCAGATGGGTCGCGGCGCTGTGCCGCAACCCGTGCGGCCCGATGTCGGGTGCGCCGTCCACCGCGGCCATCGTCTGGTGCACCACGGTCCGGGCCTGGCGGGGGTCGAGGCGTCCACCTCGGGCACCGAGCAGCAGTGCGGGCCCGGAGCTGGCGGTGACCAGTTCGGGACGACCGTCGGTCAGCCAGGAGGTCAGCGCGGCGTGTGCCGGTTCCCCGTACGGCACGGTGCGCTGCTTGTTGCCCTTGCCCAGTACCCGCACCAGCCGCCGCGACGTGTCGACGTCGTCGATGTCCAGCCCGCAGAGTTCGCTGACGCGGATCCCGGTGGCGTAGAGCAGCTCGACGATGAGGCGATCGCGCAACGCGAGCGGATCCCCCTGCTCCGCACCGGAGGTCGCGGCCTCCATCGCGTCGCGGGCCTGATCCTGGCGCAGCACCGCGGGCAGCGTGCGGTGCGCCTTGGGCACCTGCAGCCGGACCGCCGGATCCTCGGTCAGCAGTCCGCGCCGCACCGCCCAGGCCGTGAACGTCTTGACCGCAGAGGTGCGGCGGGCCAGCGTCGAGCGGGCCGCGCCCGCGCTCGCCTGCGCCGCCAACCAGGATCGCAGGACCGGCAGGGTGATCGCCCCTGGTCCCGCCCCGGGGCGGCGTTCGTCCACGAAGTCGAACAGCGAGCGCAGATCGCCGAGGTAGGCGCGGCGGGTGTGGTCGGAGCGCCCGCGTTCCAGCGCGAGGTATTCGTCGAACTCGTCGAGGTAGGCCTCGATGGCCGGGTCGCTGCGCTCCTGACCGCCGGTCTGCACGCCCCTACCGTGGCAGAACCCCGTCCGGGGTTTCAGAGGACGCGCCGCACCGTGTCCGGAGTGAGATCCGCCAGGCTGCGATAGCCGTCGACGGCCATGATCAGATCGGTCTCGGCCAGCAGCGACCGCAGCACATGCACGAGCCCGTCCTCACCGCCACCTGCCAGACCGTAGGCATAGGGCCTGCCGACCCCGACGGCGGTGGCGCCGAGGGCGAGTGCCTTGACGATGTCGGCACCGCTGCGGATCCCCGAGTCGAACAGGACCGGCAGGCCGTCGGCGGCCGCCACCACCCCGGGCAGGCAGTCCAGTGCCGGCAGTCCCCCGTTGGCCTGACGTCCGCCGTGGGTCGAGCAGTAGATCCCGTCGACGCCGGCGTCCTTGGCGCGGCGCACGTCGTCGGGATGACACAAGCCCTTGAGCACCAGCGGCAGGTCGGTGAGTGAGCGCAGCCAGGGCAGGTCGTCCCACGTGAGCGGATTGCCGAACAGCCCAACCCATTTGAGGACGGCGGCCTGCATGTTCTCCTCCGGCGGCTGGGCCAGGGAGGCCCGGAAGACGGGGTCGCTGGTGTAGTTGGCCAGGCAGCGCCCGCGCAGCTGCGGGAAGTTCGACATCGCAAGGTCGCGCGGTCGCCAGCCCGGGATCCAGGTGTCGAGGGTGACGATGATCGCCTTGTAGCCGGCGGCTTCGGCGCGGTGCACCAGGCTGGCGGCCAGGTCCCGGTCGGTCGGGGTGTACAGCTGGAAGAAGCCCGGCGTGTCGCCGAACTCTGCGGCGACATCCTCCAGCGGGTCCTCGGTGAGCGTGGAGACGGTCATCGGGACCCCCGTGCGCGCCGCGGCACGGGCGGTCGCCAGATCGCCGTGGCCCGTCTGCGAGCAGATGCCGATGACGCCGATCGGCGCCATGAACAGCGGCGACGGCAGCCGCATCCCGAACAGGTCGACGGTGAGGTCACGTTCGGTGGCACCGACGAGCATCCGCGGGATCAGTCCCCAGCGGTCGAACGCGGTGCGGTTGGCGCGCTGGGTCTGTTCGTCCCCGGCCCCGCCGACGACGTAGGACCAGACAGATGGCGGCATCGCCGACTCGGCTTTGGCCTCCCATCCGGCGTAGTCCATCGGGAAATTGGGCAGAATGCCGGACAGGCCCTGCAGATAGATCTCGAGCTGGTAGTTGCCGAAGGTCATGGGGCTAAGCGTGCCATCGACGTGCCAGCCCGACGGTCATCGGGCTGTGCCAGCGTTGGTTCGGCGCGCCCTACGTCGACTCGGCCTCGGCGAGCTCGCGCTTCCACTGCCGGAACGTCTCCTCGGTGCGGCCGCGCCGCCAGTACCCCGAGATCGAGGACGCCCACTTGGGCTCGACCCCGCGTTCCTTGCGGATATAGGGCCGCAGGTTGTGCATCACCGCCTGAGCCTCACCGTGGATGAAGACCTGCACCTGCCCCGGCAACCACGGCGTCTCCTTGACTGCTGCGATCAACGGGGCGTGGTCGCCCGCCACGTCGTCGAAGACCAGATCCGCGCGGCCGCCGCGATAGATCCACGACACGTCGACGCCGGGGGGCGCGTTCAATTCGATCTCGTCTTCCGGACCGGCGACCTCGATGAACACCTTGCCGATCGCATCGTCGGGCAAGGCTTCCAGCGCGACGCTGATCGCCGGTATCGCCGACTCGTCGCCGGCGAACAAATGCCAGTCGGCGGCAGGATCAGGGGCGTAGGCGCCGCTGGGTCCCATCACGAACAAGCGCTGCCCCGGCGCGGCTGATGCCGCCCACGGACCGGCGACGCCGTGTTCGCCGTGCACGACGAAGTCGATGGTGAGCTCCCGCCGTTCGGTGTCGGCGCGGCGAACGGTGTAGGTCCGCACGGTGGGCCGCCGTTCGGGCGGCAGCGCGTTGAAACTGTCCTGCGTCAGAGGCTGCGCGAGTTGCGAGGCGTCGACGTCGTCGGCGACGAACACCAATTTGACGTAGGAGTCCGTGTACTGGCTCGGCGTGAACGTATCGAAGCCGTTGCCGCCGAGTACAACTCGCACGATATGAGGGCCCAGTTGCTCGGTGCGTACCACCTCGAAGGTGTGCACGGGACGTCCTGCCACTTCACTTCCTTTGCTACTCAGCTGTCCTTGACGACTATACGAGCGGAAGCCGCCGCGCAGCGGCCTCCCCGGCCGGGCACTTACCCGCTACGTGACCGCCGATGCCAGCGCCGCCAGTTTCGCGTCGAGTTCGCGGGCCGCGGCCGACAGCTCCGGATTCGGTGTGACCACCATCAGCGACGACGGTTGCACGTAGATGAGGCTGCTGCGGCCCGCGGGCTCGTCGGTGATGAGCAGTTCGTGGTGATCCAGCCGCCGTGGTCCAGCGTCGCGAACAGCATGAACCCGTGCGGCCCGGCGTGCGGTGCGACGCGTGCACGGTAGTCGGCCCAGTCGGTCGATGCCGCGGCGATGTCCTCGATTCTCACGGGTTCCTCGCCGACGTCGGTGTTCAGCGCCCGCACCAGGTCGTCGAACGTCTTGCCGCTGTCGTACCCGATTCGCACACCCTGAAACGGGATCCGTTGCGGCACAACATCGGACATGATCTCTCCCTTATAGCGCGCGTCGCGGGCATCACCTGGACATCGGCGGCCGATGCGCTCACCCCTGGCTCCACGCCGGCGGCCGGTGATTTCATTTCCCCGGGACCGGCTCAGGTCAAGCGCCACTGACCCCCCTCACACTCGACGAGGCCGTCGATCTCCATCAGCGCCAGCGGGCCCAGCACCTGTTCGGGCGCCACCCCGGCACTGACGGCGATCTCGTCGACGGTGCGCACGCCGCGCCGCGGCAACGCCTCGTAAACCTGGCGCTGCACCTCGCTCAAGTGGTCCAACGGCGTGACCGGATGCTCCAGATCGGGGGCAAACTCGCCGATGTGTCCCATCACCTCGACGATCTCCGGCGCGCGCGTCACCAGCACGGTGTGTTCCCGCCGCAGCAACTCGTGACAGCCCGCCGACGCGGTCGAGGTCACCGGGCCCGGAACCACACACACCCGCCGGCCCAGCGACCTGGCCCAGGCCGCGGTGTTGGCCGCCCCGCTGCGCAGCCCCGCCTCGACCACCACCGTCGCGCCCGTCAGCGCGGCCACCAGCCGGTTACGCGTCAGGAACCGGTGCCGCGCAGGGCGCACACCCGGCGGATACTCGCTGACCACGAGGCCGTTACGCGCGATGCGATGCAACAGCGCCGAATGCCCGGCCGGATACGGCACATCCACACCGCACGCCAGCACCGCCACGGTCTGGCCGTCCGACCCGAGCGCCGCGCGGTGCGCCGCGCCGTCGATGCCGTAGGCACCGCCGGATACCACCGCGACGTCACGCTCGACCAATCCTGCGGCGAAGTCCGCGGCGACGTACTCGCCGTAGGCCGTCGCCGCGCGTGTCCCGACGATCGCGACGCTCCGTTCAGTGAGGTCCGCCAAATGTGCAGGGCCCAGCACCCACAGCGCGAGCGGCGCCAGACCCTGCGGTCGCTCGGCATGGTCGACGCCGGCGAACGAACGGAATGCCAGGGTCGGCCACTCCTGGTCCCCGGCGGTCAGCAGCCGCCCGCCCATCCGGTCCAGAGTCTCCAGATCTGTTGCCGCGCAATCGACGGCGTGTCTGGCTTCGGTGGCCCCCAGCAGGTCGCCCCCGACGACGCGGCGGCGGACGCGCTCGGCGGCCGCGACCGCCCCCTCCTCGGACACCAGCTCGGCCAGCGCCTGATTGGGCGGTTCGGCCACCCTCGACAGATAGGCCCACGCCCGGCGCGTGGTCTCGTCCATCAGAACCCCCGTCCCTGACGGAAACTCATCGCGGTGGCGACGTCGTCGAGGTTCGGTGTGGTGCGACCTGCCAGATCGCACAATGTCCACGCGACGCGCATCGCCCGGTCCATGCCGCGGATACTCATGGTTCCGCGGTCCACCGCCGCGCGCAGCGGCTTCATCGCCTGCGGGCTCAGCCGGAACCGGCGCCGCAGCAGAGCTCCGCTGACCTCGGCATTCGTAGTGATCCCGTGTGGTCGCCAACGGTCCTCGGCCGCAGCCCGTGCCGCCCAGACACGCTGCCGGACAACCGAAGTCGTCTCCACTTCCTGATCGGTGAACGTCCCCTCCCGCGACGCGTGCATCTCCACCCGCAGATCCACCCGGTCGACCAACGGCCCGGACAGCTTGCTGCGGTAGCGTCGCTTCTCGGCCACCCCGCAGATGCAGTCGCGGGGATCCGGCGGCGCGCACGGGCAGATGTTCGCGGCCAGGACCAACTGGAAGCGGCAGCGGTAGCACGCCACGCCGTCGCGCCGGGCCAGCCGGATCTCGCCGTCCTCCAACGGGGTTCGCAGCGCCTCCAGCACCGCCGAGTTGATCTCGGCGAACTCGTCGAGGAACAGCACTCCGCGGTGGGCCCGACTGACCGCGCCGGGGCGCGCCATCCCCGAGCCGCCGCCGACGAGCGCGGCGACACTGGTGGTGTGGTGTGGGGCAACAAAGGGCGGCCGGGTGATCAACGGTGCGTCACCGGCCAGCAGACCCGCCACCGAGTGGATCGCGGTGACCTCGAGTGACTCGGCATCCGACAGGGGCGGCAACAGTCCCGGAAGCCGCTGCGCCAGCATGGTTTTCCCGACCCCGGGCGGGCCGGTCATCAACAGGTTGTGAGCGCCCGCTGCGGCCACCTCGACCGCATAGCGCGCCTGGGTCTGCCCGATCACATCGGCGAGGTCGGGCACCTGCTCGGCCATCTGCGGTATCTGCTCGACCGGCCGCTCCAGATCCCCTGTGCCGGCCAGCCACGCGTGCAGCTGCCGCAGGGTGCCCACGCCCCACACCTCGATTCCGTCGACGAGGCTCGCCTCGGCCACGTTGGCCATCGGCACCACCGCCGCCGGCCAGCCCTGTCGCTGGGCGGCCAGCACCGCGGGCAGCACGCCGTTGATCGGGCGCACCCGCCCGTCCAATGCCAGCTCGCCGAGCAGCACCGTCTTCTCCAGCCGCGGCCAGGACTTCTTCTGGTCGGCCGACAACACCGCCGCAGCCAGCGCGATGTCGTAGACCGAACCCATCTTCGGCAACGTCGCCGGTGACAACCCCAGCGTCAGCCGCGCCATCGGCCACTCGAAGCCGCAGTTGCTGATCGCCGCGCGGACCCGGTCACGCGACTCCCGCAGCGCGGCGTCGGCCAGACCGACCAGATACACCCCGGGCAGGCCCGAGGAGATGTCAGCCTCGATCTCCACGATCTCGCCCTCGACCCCGCGCACCGCCACCGAGAACGCCCGGCCCAGCGTCCCCATCACCCCACCGCCTTCACATGGGTGAGCTCCGGGGTGCGCCGGCGCCCGACCCGCACGGTGATCACGTCGACCCGCACCGCAGCCCAGCGCTCGCTCTGGGTGGCCAGCCACAGCCCGGCCAGTCTCCGCAACCGGCGCACCTTGGCCGGGGACACCGCCTGCGCGACCCCGCCGTAGTGCTCAGTGGTGCGGGTCTTCACCTCGACGAACACCACCACGCGGCCGTCCGCGGCGATGACGTCCAATTCCCCGTAGCGGCAGCGCCAATTACGCGCCAGCACCCGCAACCCCAAAGCCTGCAGGTACTCCACCGCGAGCTGTTCGCCCAGCGCCCCGATCTCGGCGCGGCTTTCTGTTCCGGTCATACAGCCACCGTTGTCGATGGCGCCGACAGAACCGCCGACCCATCCCCAGACCCGAATCGATCCCCAGAATGCGACAGTTGTGGGAACCCACAGTTTCTGTGAGAGGACAGATCTGGCATATCCGGCTCGCCGCCACCACGCGAGTGTCACGCTGGTGACACCGAGGTCGTCTCTGGGGAAGATGCGGTGGCACCAACGGGAAGCCGTCGTCGCTCTGGAACTTCGCGGCGAACACCGCGCTGCCGCATCCACCGAGAACCAGCCAGAACGTTCCGATGAACTCGGCTGCAAGACGATGAAAAAGTGTGGGATCGCGCATGGTGCCGCACTCCTGCGAACCCGATACCCCAGAACCTGCGCGATCCAGTAGGACGGCAGTGCCCTCCATTCCACCCGTCGCGCCAGGGCTGCGCCCAGCGTCACCGCGGGGTTGAAATGCCCGCCGGAGATCGTGCCGAACGCGTACACACCGGTGAGGTCTGCTCGCCGGCCTGGTGATCTTCGTGGTCGCGCGCGGCCGAGCCGGCTGGACGGCGACCGGCAACATGGCCGCCAACGGATACGGCGCCCACTCCCCCGGCGGCTACACACTGTGGGCGGTGCTCCTCGCCGAGGTCGTTCTGACCTTCATGTTCCTGCTGGTGATCCTCGGCGCCACCGATGATCGCGCGCCCAAGGGATTCGCCGGACTGGCGATCGGCCTGACGCTCACACTCATCCACCTCATTTCCATCCCGATTTCGAACACCTCGGTCAACCCGGCGCGCTCGACCGGCGTCGCCTTCTTCAACGGCGACGGCGCACCCGCGCAGTTGTGGGTGTTCTGGCTGGCTCCTCTGATCGGCGCCGCGATCGCCGGGCTGGCCTACCCGTTCCTGTTCGGCCACCGGGAAGAACTGGCCGACCGCCCGGTGCGCACCGACTCATTGGATGTCGACCTGGAAGTCGACGACACCCGCTGACTCTCGGCGGGCTCTGCGGACGATCGCTACGCTCCGCTGACGCCGGACGCCCGTCTTCGGGAACGTCGTTTCACCGGCGTCAAATCGGGGGATCCCGGGACCATCAGTCGACCAGGAGGACCTCCGATGGGCACCCGACCTTCTGCAGCGTCGCTGCACCGCTCCGCCCACGGCGCCGCCGACCGCGCCACCGACAGCGGCGCGTTCGAGTATCTTGCCCGGGCGGGTTTCGCCGCCAGCGGTGTGTTGCACCTGCTGGTCGGCTTCATCATCGCCCGGCTGGCGTTCGTCGGCGGCGGGTCTCCTCAGGGCAACGCCGACCAGTCCGGTGCGCTAGCCACGCTGGCCCACCAGACCGGCGGCACCGTCATCCTGTGGGCGGCGGCGGCGGGACTGGTGGCTCTGGGGTTGTGGCGCGTCGCGGAGGCCGTGATCGGCGCCAAACCGGGTGAGAGTTCCGGGCGCCGGGGCGACAACCCGGCATGGAAACGGGGCAAGGCTCTGGCGCTGGCCGCGGTGAACTTCGCGATCGCGTTCTCGGCCGCCCGCTACGCGATGGGCTCCGGCCAGTCCAGCACCCAGCAGAACGCCGGTATGTCCGCACAGCTGATGCAGTCCGGGTGGGGCAAGGCCGTGCTGATCGCCGTCGGCGTCGGCGTCGCCGCGGTCGGCGCCTACCACGTGTACAAGGGCGTATCGGAGAAATTCCTGGACGACCTGCGCGTCTCGGGTGGCACCGCGGTCACCGCGATCGGCATCACCGGATACGTGGCCAAGGGTCTGGTCCTGGCCGGTGCCGGTCTGCTCGTCGTGATCGCGACCCTGCAGGCCGATCCGTCCAAGGCCACCGGCCTGGACGCCGCGGTCAAGACGCTGGGTCAGGCGCCGTTCGGAAAAGTACTGCTGATCGCCGCGGCGCTGGGTATCGCCGCGTTCGGTGTCTACAGCTTCATCAGGAGCCGGTACAGCCGGATGTGACGGCTGGGGCCCCGAGGTGAGGTGAGGGTATCTTCACTCGGGTGGACAGGCTGGTCGACCATCTGCGCGGTCACGGTGACCGTCCCGCGCTGTTCACCGTCGACCAGCAGCTCAGCTACCGCGAGCTCGCACAACGGGTCGACGACTGCGCGCAGACGCTGGGACCGCGTCGTCGGCTGATCCTGCTGGAAACCAGGAACGACGTCACCGCGCTGGTCCGCTACCTCGGTGCGCTGGCGGGCGGACACGTCGTACTGCCCGTCCCCGCCGGGCGCGACCACAGCGACATGATCGCCACCTATCAGCCCGACGTGGTCATGAACACCGCAGGCGTTCACGTCCACTCCGAGGCGGCCCATACACTGCACGACGACCTCGCGCTGGTGATGTCCACGTCGGGCAGCACCGGCTCTCCCAAGCTGGTCCGGCTGTCGCGCACCAACCTGCTCGCCAATGCCAGGTCGATCGCCGAATATCTGCAGATCCGCCAAACCGACCGCGCCGCAACCACCTTGCCGATGTCGTACTGCTACGGCCTGTCGGTCATCCACAGCCATCTGCTCATCGGCGCGGCGCTGATCCTGACCGAGAAGTCGGTGACCGACGACTGTTTCTGGGAGTTGTTCAACGGCCGACGCGGCACCACCTTCGCCGGCGTCCCATACACCTTCGAACTGCTCGACCGAATCGGCTTCGAGTCCCTTCACCTGCCGGATCTGCGCTACGTCACCCAGGCCGGCGGCCGGATGGCCCCCGAGCGGGTCCGCAGATACGCAGCCCTCGCCGACCGGCAGGGTTGGGAGCTGTACGTGATGTACGGAGCCACCGAAGCCACGGCCCGCATGGCCTACCTACCCCCCGATCTCGCCCGAACGCGCAGCACCGCGATCGGGCGCCCGATCCCGGGTGGGTCGTTTGCCCTCGAACCCGTCGACGAGTGGCCCGAGCCCGGCGCCGGCGAGCTGGTGTACCGGGGCGCCAACGTGATGATGGGCTACGCCCATCACCCGGCCGACCTCGCCCGCGGCCCGGAACTCGACGCACTGCGCACCGGTGACATCGCCCGCCGGGGCGCCGACGGGTTGTACGAGGTGATCGGCCGCAGAAGCCGGTTCGTGAAGATGTACGGTCTGCGCCTCGACCTCCAGCAGCTCGAGGACACGCTGGGCGACGCCGGGGTGCGCGCGCTGTGCACCGACAACGGCGACCGCCTCGCCGTGGTGGCCACCGCCGACCACGACGCGGACGAGGTGCGACGCATTGCGGCCGGCGCGGCCGGGGTACCGGCGGGCGCCGTCGACGTCGCCTGCGTGCGCGAACTGCCCACCTTGCCGACCGGCAAGCCCGACTACCGCGCCGCCCGGGCCCTGACCGCGCGCGCTCCCCGCCCGGCGCAGCACGACGGTGACCTGCGGCGGCTCTTCGCCGACGTACTGCATCTCGACCCGGACACGATCGACGACCACGCCAGCTTCGTCGATCTCGGTGGCAACTCACTGAGCTACGTCACCATGTCGGTACGGCTGGAGCGCACCCTCGGTCGGCTGCCCGCCGACTGGCAGCGACTGTCGCTTTGCGAACTGCAGAACCTGCCCGCGCCGCGACGGCCACGGTGGCAGGTGTGGGCCGGCACGCTGGAGACCAGCGTGGCGCTGCGCGCCGTGGCGATCCTGCTGATCGTCGGTTCGCACGCCGAACTTTTCGAGCTGTGGGGCGGCGCGCACATCCTCCTCGGCGTCGCCGGCTACAATTTCGGCCGGTTCTGCCTGACGCCGCTACCACGCACCACCCGCATCAGGCACCTGCGCGCCACGATCGCGTGGGTCGCGGTCCCGTCGATGCTGTGGGTGGCGTTCACGCTCGCCGTCACCGATGACTATCACGCGTCGAACCTGTTGCTGGCCAACAAGTTCCTCGGGCCGCACGACAGCATGACCGCCGGGCGGCTGTGGTTCGTCGAAGTGCTGGTGTGGACGCTGATCGCGCTGGCCGCGCTGTTCTGGATACCGGCCGCCGACCGCCTGGAACGCCGCCATCCATTCGCCGTCGCGATGGCGTTCCTGGCATTGGGAATGCTGCTGCGTTACGGCGTTCTCGGCGGCGACACCAGAGACGCCTGGTTCACGATGTTGGCGTTCTGGTTCTTCGCGGCGGGATGGGCCGCCGCGAAGGCCTCCACCGCGTGGCAGCGCGCCGCCGTCACCGCGGTGCTGTTGGCCGGCATAATCGGCTACTTCGACGACCCACTCCGCCAGTTCCTGGTGTTCACCGGTCTGGCGCTGTTGATCTGGCTGCCCGCGGTCCGCTGCCCATCGGGTGTCGCCGTGGTGGCCGGTGTCATCGCCGAAGCGTCGCTGTACACCTATCTGACGCACTACCAGATCTATCCGCTGTTCGGCAGCCACGAACTGGTCGGCATCGTCGCCTCGGTCGTCGTGGGTGTCACGGTGTCCGCGGCGGTCACCCTGGCCCGGCAGCGGTGGCATGAGCGCAGACTCAGCCGGCCGGGTCCGGCGCGGGCTCCCGCTCTGCGATGAGTCCCTCCTGAACGAGGGTCGCCGCGACGACGCCGTCGGCGCCGATGAGGCTGGCGGTCACCACGCCGCGGCCCCGCGCGGCGGCCGGTGACCGGCACTCGAGCAGGTTCCATTGGTCGGCACGCAGCTCCCGGTGGAACCACACCGACGAATCGGTGGTGCCGCTGCGGTGGGTGCGCGCCCGCATCGAATGGCCGTGGACCTGCAGGGCGGGATCGATCAGGTACACATCGGTGACGTAGACGGCGACGAGCGTGTGCAGCAACGTCTCGTCGGGCAGGTCGACAGTGGTCCGCCACCACAGCCGCCGGACGAAGTCCTCGCCGGTGCCGGAGTCGACGAAGCGGAGGTCGAGTTCGTCCAGCGGCATCGACGGCGCCGGCCCGGCCGGCCCGGTCTTCGGCAGCGTGCCGGGATCCACCTCCGGCCGTATCCTGCGGCCGTGTTCGGGACCGGGCAGCGCGGCCGCGAAAGACACCGTGGCCGTGGTGAGCAGCCGCCCGTTCTGCGCGGAGTCGATCCGCCGGGATGCAGCGGTACGGCCGTCGTGGACCTTAGCCACCCGGTAGTCGACCGGTTCACCGGCCTCGCCGCCGCGCAGGAACTGCAGGTGCATCGCCGTCGGCGCCTTCGCGGGGTCCACGGTGCGGGCGGCCGCCGCGAGGCTCTGCGCCACCAGCTGTCCCCCGTAGGCGCGTTTTCCCGCCGGCCCGCCGGCACGCCCCCGCCAGGTGTCGGGCCCGCTCGCGGTGACGTCAAGCAACTCGCGCAGCACGCTCACGCGACGGTGCCCGACCCGTACAGGTCGTCGATCTGGCCGCGGTCCATGGCCAACCAGTCCCCCAGTACCGCGGCGGTGTCGTCGCCGAGTGCCGGGGCGGGCACAGCGCGCGGATAGGCGCCGTCGATCGACACCGGGAGACCGGCCGCCAGGTAACGGCCCACCCGCGGCTGATCGAGCTCGGTGAACAGCGGGTTGTGGGTCACCCGGGGATCGGCGGCGGTCTCACCGAAGGTCTGGTAGCGCTCCCACAGCACCGATGTCGTCGACAGCGCGGTCGCGATCTCGGCGCCGGTGCGGGCGCTGAACCACTCGGCGAACAACGCGCTCAACGCTTCCCGGTGCCGGTACCGCTCACCCTCGTCGGAGAAGTCGACCCCCAGCGAATGTGCGAGCGCGGCAACGGCTTCGGTGGTCCCGGTCAGGGAGGTCAGGTCACGGAAGTGCCGGCCGGTCAGCGCGACGACCATGTAGGAGACTCCGTCGCTGCTGGTGAAGTTCTGCCCGTAGGTGCCGTAGACGGCGTTGCCGATGCGTTGGCGCGAGGTGCCGTTGATCATCGCCTCGGTGAGCAGGCTGAGGTTGCCCGCGGTCGCCAGCGCGACGTTCTCCAGCGGGATGCTGACCTGCTGGCCGCGCCCGGTGGCGTCGCGGTGGCGCAACGCAGTGAGCACCGAGAGTGCCGCGTAGAGACCGCAGCTCACGTCCCACGCCGGAAGCACGTGATTGACCGGGGTGCTCAGCTCCGCCGGACCGGTCACCAACGGGAACCCGATGGCGGCGTTCACCGTGTAGTCGACTCCGGTGCCGCCGTCGTGGCGCCCGGACACCTCGACATGGATCAGGTCGGGGCGCACCCTGGCCAGAGTCTCGTAGGAATGCCATTGCCGCCCAGCGACATTGGTGATGAACACGCCAGCATCGGCGACCAGGCGGGTGACCAGTTCCTGCCCGTCCTCGGAGCGCATGTCCACGGCCAGCGACCGCTTGCCCTTGTTCAGGCCGGCCCAGTAGATGCTGTCGCCGGATTCGGTGAGCGGCCAGCGGCGGTAGTCCGCAGCCCCGCCGACCGGATCGACGCGCAGCACCTCGGCGCCGAGCTGAGCCAGGGTCATCCCCGCCAACGGGACTGCCACGAAGCTCGAGATCTCGACGACCCGTACTCCGGCCAACGGCCGCGCCGGGTCGGGCGCTGATTCGGTCATCCGCTCAAGCTAGCAAGCGCCGGATCACACCAACTCGATCGCCTCGGCGATCGACGGCAGCACCCGGCTGGGGCGGAACGGGTAGCGCTCGACGTCCTCGATGGTCGTCGACCCGGTCAGCACCAGGATGGTCTCCAGCCCGGCCTCGATACCCGCCACCACGTCGGTGTCCATCCGGTCCCCGACCATCACGGTGGATTCAGAATGCGCCGCAATGCGGTTCAGCGCGCTGCGGAACATCATCGGGTTCGGCTTGCCCACGAAATACGGTTCCCGCCCGGTGGCCTTGGTGATCATGGCCGCGACCGATCCGGTGGCCGGCAACGGCCCCTCGGCCGACGGTCCGGTGACGTCTGGGTTGGTCGCGATGAACCGCGCACCACCCAGGATGAGGCGCACGGCCTTGGTGATCGCTTCGAACGAGTAGGTGCGGGTCTCGCCGAGCACCACGAAGTCCGGCGAGATGTCGGTCAATGTGTAACCCGCCTCGTGTAGTGCCGTGGTCAACCCCGCTTCCCCGATCACGTAGGCGGAGCCGCCGGGCAGCTGGTCGGCCAGAAACGCCGCGGTCGCCAGCGCGGAGGTCCAGATCGAGCCCTCCGGGACGGCCAGCCCGGAGCGGACCAGCCGGGCGGCTAGATCCCGGGGGGTGAAGATCGAATTGTTGGTGAGCACCAGGAACGGCCGCTCCCGGTCGATGAGACGCTGCAGGAATTCTGCAGCACCCGGAAGCGCGTGTTCTTCGCGGACGAGCACGCCGTCCATGTCGGTCAGCCAGCACTGCGGTGTGGAACGCACGCCCTCCAGTGTGTCAGCCGTGGCTACCGGGCAAGCTACTCGGGCAGCCGCAGTTCGGGCTTCTCGACCTCTTCGATGTTGACGTCCTTGAACGTGATCACCCGGACCTGCTTGACGAACCGCGCCGGCCGGTACATGTCCCAGACCCACGCGTCGCCCAACCGCAGCTCGAAGTACACCTCGCCGTCGGCGTTGCGCGGGATCATCTCGACGCTGTTGGCCAGATAGAACCGCCGCTCGGTCTCCACGACATAGCTGAACTGCCCGACGATGTCCTTGTACTCGCGGTAGAGCGAGAGCTCCATCTCGGTTTCGTACTTCTCGAGATCTTCGGCACTCATCGGCTCAGCTGTCCTTCGGGTTGATCGCCGTCCATCGGCATGTCCACCAGCATTGTCCCGCACACCAGTTCTGCATGCTCTTGGGGTTCCCCGTCGATCACCAAACGCCGCACATTGATGAACGAGTACCGGTGCTGACGGGACGGACCGAGCCGGTTCAGCGCCGCACTGTGGGCGCGCGTGCTGTATCCCTTGTGCTCGGCGAAACCGTAGCCTGGGTGCTCGTCTTCCATCGCCACCATCAACCGGTCGCGGCTCACCTTGGCCAGCACACTGGCTGCGGCGATGCAGGCCGCGGCCGCATCGCCGCCCACCACCGGCAACGACGGCATCGGCAGACCTGGCACCCGGAATCCGTCCGAGAGCACGTACCCCGGCCGCACCGACAACCCGGCGACCGCGCGCCTCATCCCCTCGATGTTGGCCACGTGCACCCCGCGCCGGTCCACTTCCTCCGACGGGATGAACACCACGTGGTAGGCCAGCGCGTAGCGGCGGATCAGCGGGAACAGTCGTTCACGCTCGGCTTCGTTGAGCTTCTTCGAGTCGTCGAGGGCAGCCAGGCTCTCCAGCCGATTGGGTCCGAGCACACATGCGGCCACGACCAGCGGGCCGGCGCAGGCGCCGCGGCCGACTTCGTCGACGCCGGCGACCGGACCCAGGCCGGCCCGGTAGAGCGCCGACTCCAGGGTCCGCAGTCCCGACGCTTTGCGGATGACGGTCCGTGGCGGCCAGACAGGCACGTGTCCCCCGTTAAGTCTGCGGGTTCACCGAGCTCACAGCGCCCCACCGCCCGGGCGGCCAGGCGATGAACCGGGCCTTTCCGATGACATTCTCCTCCGGGATCGTCCCGGCCGTCGGGTCACCGGTGCAGAGCAGGCCGCGCTGTGCGTCGGCGGGCACGTTCGCGCAATGCGTCCGCGAGTCGGCCGAATGGGTGCGGTTGTCGCCCATCACCCACAGCCGGCCCTCGGGCACGGTCACCGGCCCGAACTCGTTGCCCAGGCACGGGTACACCGCGGGGTCGGCCATCATCGTCTCGGGATCGAGGTACGGCTCGTTCAGCCGCTTGCCGTCGACCGTCAGACCGGTGTCGACCCGGCACTGCACGGTCTGTCCGCCCACGGCGATGATCCGCTTCACCAGATCGTTCTGGTCGGGAGGCACGAAACCGACGACCGACAGCGCGTTCTGCACCCATCGAACCGCGGTGTTGTCGGAGCGGATCGATTTGTAGCCGATGCTCCAGTTGGGCGGACCCTTGAAGACGACGACGTCGCCGGGCTCGGGCGAGGAGAACCGGTAGGTCAGCTTGTCGACCATGATCCGGTCACCCACACACCCGTTGCAGCCGTGCAGGGTCGGCTCCATCGACTCCGACGGGATCAGGTAGGGCCGCGCGATGAACGTCAGCATCACGTAGTACAGCACCAGCGCGATGCTGATGAGGATCGCAGCCTCACGGACCGCACCGCGCTTCTTCTTGCCCGGCAACTCGTCGCTCTCGGTCGCGACGGGATCGGGCTTTTCGAGTGTGCGCTCGGCGGACGAATCGTCGGGACCCGAGGATCCCGCGGGCCCGGAGGGGTCGGAAGCGGATGTCACGGGATCAGCGTAGCCACCGCGGCGTCACCGCCTGCGCGGTGAGCAGGCTCAGCGCTTTTCCTTGATCTTGGCCTTCTTGCCACGCAGCTCGCGCAGGTAGTACAGCTTGGCCCGGCGGACATCACCGCGGGTGAGCACGTCGATGTGATCGATGTTGGGCGAGTGCACGGGGAAGGTGCGCTCGACGCCGACGCCGTAGCTCTCCTTGCGGACCGTGAACGTCTCGCGAACCCCGCCACCCTGACGGCGGAGGACGACACCCTTGAAGACCTGGATGCGTTCCTTGGAGCCCTCGATGACCTTCACGTGGACGTTGACGGTGTCACCGGGGCCAAAGTCCGGGACATCGTCACGCAACGACGCCTGGTCGACGAAATCCAGCGTGTTCATCGGTGACACTTCCTTGCTGTTCGCGGCTCCGTACCGGCGTCGTGGTGACGCACACGGGACCGATGGGGTTTCGGACGTCTTGGGCAGGTCGTGCGGCGTGGACGTACCCGCCGTGCACAGACAACTGCCCAATTGTGCCAGACGCGGGGCTTATCCCCGAAATCCGGTGGCCACCGCCACGTCGGCGACGTGTTTGCGCCACCCGCGGCCGGTCTGTACCCGCTACCCTGGCTGTACCGGGCGGCAACGGCACGCTGTCCGGATTCGGGGACAGCGTCGGCCCAACACATTATGGAGGAAGCACGATGCGACGGCCGTCACGGCTGTTCACGACCACCGCGGCGCTGACCGTCGCCGCGGCCACCGCCGCAGGGTGCACGGCCACGGGCAACACGTCCTCACCGCCCCCCAACAGCCCGCACCTCACGGTGGTGGCGCCGCTGGGCACCATGGCCCCGCTGCCTGAGGCTCCTCCCGACGAACCTCCGGCCGCCTTCTCCGGTCTGCCCGACCGCGCGGCCCGGGCGACCGCGCAGGCCGCGGATGCCGGCGCAGAGATCACCACGGCGGTGCTGGACCGCAACACCGGCCAGCTGGTGACCAACGGCAACGACATGACGATCGCGATCGCCTCGGTGGCGAAGCTGTTCATCGCCGACGACCTGCTGCTTCAGGTCGCCAACGGGGATACCGAGCTGTCCCCCAAGGACCGCGCGTCGCTGGACCTCATGCTCCGGGCCTCCGATGACAGCGCCGCGGAGGTTTTCTGGAACCGCAGCGGCAGAAGCGCGATCATCGACCGGGTGGTCAAGCGCTACGGGTTGTCCGCCACCCGCCGGCCCGGTAACGGCCGCTGGTTCAACACCACCAGCACCGCGACCGACCTCGTCCGCTACTACGACATGCTGCTGTCCGGGGCCGGCGGCCTGCCGCCCGAGCAGGTGAAGATCATCCTGTCGAACCTCGCGGCGTCCACTCCCACGGCGCCGGACGGGATGGTGCCCGGCGGAGTCTACCCGCAGCGGTTCGGCATCCCGGAGGGCTTGTTCGCCGAACGCGTCGCAGTCAAGCAGGGCTGGATGTGCTGCGTCGGCGCCGACTGGATGCACCTGTCGACCGGTGTGGTCGGCACCGATCGCCGCTACATCGTGGTCATCGGTTCGATGCAGCCGGCCAGTGACGATGTCGCGCGTCAGACCATCACCGACGCCGTCAAGACGATGTTCCCCGGCGGCCGGATCTAGTCGGGCCGGTCCTGGCCGTCGTTGCGCTCCAGCAGGTCCGGGCGCCGCTCCTGCGTGCGCCGCAGCCCCTGCTCGCGTCGCCAGGCGGCGATCCGGGCGTGGTTACCGGAGAGCAGCACCTCGGGAACATCGAGTCCGCGCCAGCTCGCGGGCCGCGTGTAGCTGGGCCCCTCCAGCAGACCGCCGACCAGTTCGGAGTGCGAATCGTCCTGGTAGGAAGCAGGATTGCCCAGGACGTCGGGCAGCAGACGCACGACGGCCTCGATCATCACCACCGCGGCGGACTCACCGCCGGGCAGCACGTAGTCGCCGATCGAGACCTCTTCGACCCGCATCCGCCGGGCGGCGTCGTCCATCACCCGCTGATCGATGCCCTCATACCGCCCGCATGCGAACACCAGGTGGCGCTCCCCCGCCCACCGCTGCGCGGTGGCCTGTGTGAACAGCCGTCCTGCCGGCGACGGCACCACCAAAAGGCTTTCCGGCGTGCAGATCTCGTCGAGCGCCGCACCCCAGACCGGCGCTTTCATCACCATTCCGGGGCCGCCGCCGTACGGCGAGTCGTCTACCGAGCGGTGCACGTCGTGCGTCCAGTCCCGCAGGTCGTGCACCGCCAATCCCACGATCCCCGCCTCGATCGCTTTGCCGGGCAACGCCTGCCGCAGCGCGTCCAGGAACGCGGGGAAGATGGTGACGACATCAATCTTCACGGGCTCTGCATCCTCAGAGGTCGAGCAGACCCTCGGGAGGGTCGACCTCGATCGCGTTGTCCGCCAACGACACCGACACCACGATCGCCGACACGAACGGCACCAGCACCTCGGCGCCGTCGGGATCACGCACGGCCAGCAGTTCGCCCGCGGCGGTGTGCAGCACCTCGGCGACGGTACCCACAGGCCGGCCGTCGGTGGTGGTGACGACCATGCCCTCGAGTTGATGGTCGTAGAACTCGTCGGGGTCCTCGATCGGCGGCAGATCCGCCGAGTCGACCAGGAAGATCGTGCCCCGCAACGCGTCGGCGCCATCGCGGTCGCCGACACCCTGCAGGCGGACGAGCATCCGATCCCCGTGGGGACGCACGGTCTCGATGACGTAGTCACGCTCGGCGCCACCCCGCGACGGACGGCCACGCAATACGGCGCCGGGAACAAAACGGGCTTGGGGGTCGTCGGTGCGAACCTCGACCGAGAGTTCACCCGTGACGCCGTGCGCTTTGACGACGCGCCCGACAACCAGGTCCATCAGGTGCGACGCTACTGGTCGGTGTCCACCACGTCGACGCGGATCCCTCGACCGCCGATGCCCGCCACCAGCGTGCGCAGCGCAGTCGCGGTGCGACCGCCCCGGCCGATGACCTTGCCGAGGTCATCGGGGTGGACGTGGACCTCGACGGTGCGGCCACGGCGATTGGTCACCATGTCGACACGGACGTCATCGGGGTTGTCGACGATTCCGCGGACCAGATGCTCGACGGCGTCGACGACGACAGAGCTCACGTCCGCGCTCAGCTCTCGGACTCGGCAGGAGCCTCGGCGGCGGGCGCCTCGGCCCCGGTGGTCTCGGCCGACTCGGCGGCCTCGTCCTTCTTGGCCGGCGCCTTCTTCTTCTTCGGCGTGGTGGCCGCGGTGGCCGGGGCGCCGTCGGCCTCGGCGAGGGCGGCGTTGAACAGGTCCAGCTTGGACGGCTTGGGTTCCTTGACCTTCAGCGTGCCTTCCGCACCCGGCAGGCCCTTGAACTTCTGCCAGTCGCCGGTGATCTTCAGCAGCTGCAGCACGGGCTCGGTGGGCTGGGCGCCGACGCCCAACCAGTACTGTGCGCGCTCCGAGTCGATTTCGATGACGCTCGGCTCTTCCTTCGGGTGGTACCGGCCGATGACCTCGATGGCGCGACCGTCGCGGCGGTTGCGCGCATCGGCGACGGCGATGCGGTACTGCGGATTGCGGATCTTGCCGAAGCGGGCGAGCTTGATCTTGACAGCCATGGTTGAGCGACTTCTCCTGTGATTGCCACGTTTGCAATTCGAGCGATCACCGGCGGGATGCCGGGACCCGGTTTTGCCTTACGCGTGTGACCGCCACACGGCACATCCCGTCGAGGAAGCCGTGCGCGGACAGCCGCCTATTGTGCCAGACCGGCGCCCACCCGAGGAAATCCGCGGGCCACCCGCCGCCTGTACCTTTACAAAACTGGCCCCGGATGTCACCTTCTAGCCATGGATGACGCCGCCGTGCTGGTGGAGATCGAGGCGATCAAGCAGCTCAAGGCACGCTACTGCAGATACCTGGACACCAAGGACTGGAACTCCTGGCGGTCGCTGTTCACCGACGACTTCCACAGCGACACCACCGGGGCCGGCGGAACAGTGATCGACGGCGCCGACGAGTTCGTCGCGTTCACCCGCAAAAGCCTCGGCGCCCGCGCGACCGTGCATCAGGTACACGCGCCGGAGATCGCGCTGTCGTCGCCGACGACCGCGAACGGGGTCTGGGCGCTGGAGGACGTGGTGCGGCTGGCGCCCGGGGTGAACATGCGCGGATACGGCCACTACACGGAGGCATACGCGAAGATCGACGGCCGCTGGGTGATCACCTCGTCCACGCTGACCCGGCTGCGCGAGGACATCTTCAACCTCGCGGTGTCGGTGTACGTGTCGGACCGGATCAAGCGGACCGTGGGCCGGGTGGGCCGCCGGTTGGTGCGCTGAGCGCACAGCACCGTCAGGTCTCACATCAGCTTGTCGAAGCACTTCTCCTCGACCCGCCGGCTCATCCGCCACCCTTGCCGGGTGCGAACGAACTCGTCGACGTACCAGATCCCGACGAAGTAGATCTGCGGGTTCTCCCCGCCCATCACCATCGGATTGAAACAGATCGCCCGGCACGACGCCCTGGCGCCGTCGATGCGGATGTCGGCATTGCTGACGAGGTGGTAATACGCCGGGAAGTTCGGCAGCACTTCCTTCAGCCACGCCTTCACCTCGGGGAAGGCCCCGTCGACGCCGCCGCTGACGCGGTAGTCGATGTAGGCGTCCGGGGTGAAGACGGCGTCGAGGTCGTCGAACCGCCGTCCGTCGATCGCGCTCGAGTAATCGATCAGCAGTTGCTGGATCTCCAGCCGGTCCGAGATCTCCTCAAGGCTCAACATGGCTCGATTGAACACGACCGGGGCGCGGTTTAGGCTCACCTGTCGTGCGAACGCTTCTCGCGTGCCTCGGCGCCGTGCTGTGCCTGACCGGCGGGTTCTCTCTTCCCCCGGCCGGCGCAGTGCCTGTCACGGGGATCGTGCAGCCCGCAGGTTCGACGCCGATCCCCGACGGCCCCGCCCAGGCCTGGATCGTCGCCGACATGGACACCGGCGAGGTGTTGGCCGCCCGCGACGAGCACGGGCATTACGCCCCGGCCAGCACCATCAAGGTGCTGCTGGCCATGGTCGTGCTCGACGAACTCCCGCTGGACGCGACCATCGTCGCCAACGAGGCCGACACCAGGGTCGAGTGCAACTGCGCCGGGGTGGCTCCCGGTCAGACGTACACGACCCGTCAGCTGCTGGAGGCTCTGCTGCTGGTGTCGGGCAACGACGCCGCCAACACGCTGGCCACCATGCTCGGCGGGCACGACGTCGCGGTGACGAAGATGAACGCCAAGGCCGCGATGCTGGGCGCCTACGGCACGAACGCGGGCTCGCCATCGGGTATCGACGGACCCGGCATCGACATCTGGTCCACCCCGCACGATCTCGCGGTGATCTTCCGCGCCGCTATGGGCAACCCGGTGTTCGCGCAGATCACCGCCCAGCCCACCGCGGTCTTCCCGACCAAGGCCGGGGACGTCGTACTGGTCAACCAGAACGAACTGCTGCACCGCTATCCGGGCGCCTTCGGCGGCAAGACCGGCTACACCGATCTGGCCCGCAAGACCTTCGTCGGCGGCGCTGCCCGCAACGGCCGCCACCTGGTCGTGGCGCTGATGTACGGGTTGGTCAAGGACGGCGGGCCGACGTACTGGGACCAGGCGGCGGCGCTGCTGGATTGGGGTTTCGCGCTGGGCCCGAACTCCGGCGTCAGCCGGTTCTGAGCCGGTCCGGGAACTCGATACCCGAAGGAGACCTGTTCGCGCGCCGGACGAGTCCTTTCCCGATTAACGTCGCCACTCGTGCGAAGACGACTCGCGGGGCTGGCGCTCGCCCTCAGCGCGGTGCTGCCTGCGGCCCCGCTGTCGGCTGCACCGACTACGCAAGCCCAGCCTGTCGCTGAACCCGTTGCAGCGCAACCACTTCCGGATGGACCGGCCCAGGCCTGGCTGGTTGCCGATCTCGACACCGGTCGCGTGCTGGCCAGCAAGGACCCGTACGGCAGCTACGCCCCGGCCAGCACGATCAAGGTGCTGCTGGCGATGACGGTGCTCGACCATCTTCGGCCGGACAACTTCGCGCGCGCCAACGAATCCCACACCAAGGTCGAATGTTCCTGTGTGGGGCTCAAACCCGGGCAGGCCTACACCACCGCGCAACTGGTCGCGGCGATCCTGATGGTGTCGGGCAACGATGCGGCCAACATGCTGGCCGACATGCTCGGCGGGCAGCGGGTCGCCGTCGCGGCGATGAACCGCAAGGCAGCGCTGGTCGGCGCACGCGGCACCAAGGCGTCGTCGCCGTCGGGACTGGACGGACCCGGCTGGGAATCCGTCACCACCCCGCACGACCTCGCCGTCATCATGCGCGCGGCACTGAAGTATCCGTTGATCGCGCAGATCATGCGGTCCCCGTCCGCGCCGTTCCCCGGAAAGACGCTGCACAACCAGAACGAGTTGCTCAGCCGCTATCCCGGCGATCTCGGCGGAAAGACGGGTTTCACCAACCTGGCGCGCAAGACCTACGTCGGCGCGGCGCAACGCGGCAGCCGGCGCCTGGTCGTCGTCCAGATGTACGGCACCGGCGACCTCTACGGTCAGGCGATCCGGCTGCTGGACTACGGATTCAGCCAGCCGTGAGCCGCGAAGTCGCAGCGCCCTCAGGCGTCACAGCTATCCGCATACTGCAGGGCGCCACTCGCACTTCTCCTGCAAAACGTCGATAGCTGTGACGGATGACGCCGCCGGCGCCGGGTCACCACATCAGTAGACGACGCCCCGCAGCATCACCAGCGTCGGGTCGGCCAGCACCCCGGCCCCTGAGCGCGGATCCTCGCGGTAGCACACCAGGTCCGCCGACGCGCCGTGGGCCAGTCCGGGACGGCGCAGCCACTCGCGGGCGTCCCAGCATGCCGCGCCGAGCGCCTCGGTGGGCGTCATGCCGATGGCCTTGAGCGCGTCCACCTCCTCGGCGATGCGGCCATGCGCCACCGCGCTGCCCGCATCCGAACCCGCGAAGATCGGCACGCCCGCCTCGTGTGCGGCACCGATGCGGGCAGAACAGGATTCGTAGAGCGCCCGCATGTGCTTCTGATAGGCCGGGTACCTGTGCGCCGAGGCGGCGATGTCCGGGAAGTTCTCGATGTTGATCAGGGTGGGCACCAGCGCCGTGCCGTGCTCAACCATCAGACCGATGGTGTCCTCGGTCAGCCCGGTGCCGTGTTCGATGCAGTCGATGCCGGCCTTGATCAGGCCGGGCAGCGCGTCCTCGCCGAACACATGCGCGGTGACGCGGGCGCCATTGGCATGCGCGGCGTCGATCGCCGCCGCCAGCACGTCGTCGGACCACAGCGGCGCCAGATCCCCGCTGTCGCGGTCGATCCAGTCCCCTACCAGCTTGACCCAGCCGTCTCCCCAGCGGGCCTGCTCGGCCACCGCCTCCGGGAGCTGCCATTCGTCTTCGAGCTCCTGGGCGAACCCCCGGGAGTACCGCCGCGGCCGCGCCAGGTGACGCCCGGCGCGAATGATGCGCGGCAGTTCGGGGCGGTCGTCGAAGCTGCGGGTGTCGGTCGGCGAGCCGGCGTCGCGCAGCAGCAGAGCGCCCACGCCACGCTCGGTCTCGGCCTGGGCGATCGCCTCGTCCAGCGGGATCTCGCCGTGCGGCCCGAGCCCGACGTGGCAGTGCGCGTCGACGAGCCCGGGCAGGATCCAGCCGTCATCCCCGTCGGCGCCGAAAACCGTCTCGGCGCCGGCCACCGGCTCCGCGCTGAGGCGTCCATGGACGATCCACCACTCAACGGGTTCGCCGTCGGGCAGGCTGCGGCCCCGCAGATGCAGCGGGGTGCGGTCGGCCGTCAATTCTTGGGAAACTTCAGCTTCGACAGATCGATGTCGGCCAGTCCCGGCGGCAGCTCGTCGAGCCCCTTGGGCATGTTCGACAGGTCGGGGAAGCCGGCAGGCATCCCGGGCATACCGGCGCCGAGCGGATTGCGCTTCGGCGGCGTCGGTCCCTTGCGTCCCTTCTTGCCCGCCTGCTTGTTCTTGCCCTTGCCGGCCTTACGCGTGTTCTTGCGGCCGAACGGCATCCCCATCTGTCCGGCCATCTGCGACATCATCTTGCGGGCATCGAAGAACCGGTCGACGAGCTGGTTGACCTCGGCCACCGTGACGCCGGAGCCGTTGGCGATACGCAGCCGGCGGGAGGCATTGATGATCTTGGGGTCCGCGCGCTCCTGCGGCGTCATACCCCGAATGATGGCCTGCACGCGGTCGAGCTGGCTGTCGTCGACCGCGGCCAGCGCATCCTTCATCTGGCCCGCACCGGGCAGCATGCCCAGCAGGTTCCCGATCGGCCCCATCTTGCGGATCATCAGCATCTGCTCGAGGAAGTCCTCGAGCGTCAGCTCACCGCTGCCGATCTTGGCCGCGGTGGCCTCGGCCTGCGCGGCGTCGAAGTGCTGCTCGGCTTGCTCGATGAGGGTCAGCACATCGCCCATGCCGAGGATCCGGCTGGCCATCCGGTCAGGATGGAAGACGTCGAAGTCCTCGAGCTTCTCCCCCGCCGATGCGAACAGGATCGGCACCCCGGTGACCTCCCGCACCGACAGTGCCGCGCCGCCGCGGGCGTCGCCGTCGAGCTTGGTCAGCACCACACCGGTGAATCCGACGCCCTCGCGGAACGCGTCGGCGGTGGTCACCGCGTCCTGACCGATCATCGCGTCGAGGACGAACAGCACCTCGTCGGGGTTCACGGCGTCGCGGATCGCCGCGGCCTGCGCCATCAGCTCCTCGTCGATGCCGAGCCGGCCCGCGGTGTCGACGATCACCACGTCGAAGAGCTTGGCCTTGGCCTCGGCCAGACCCGCCGCCGCCACCGACACCGGATCGCCGGTGGTCATCTGCTCGATCGTCGCGCCGTCCGGGGACACGCCCGGGTGCGGCGCGAACACGCTCACGCCCGCCCGCTCACCGACGATCTGCAGCTGGTTGACCGCCCCCGGCCGCTGCAGGTCACAGGCCACCAGCAGCGGTGTGTGCCCCTGGCCTTTGAGCCACCGGGCGAGCTTGCCTGCCAGCGTCGTCTTACCCGAACCCTGCAGACCGGCCAGCATGATGACCGTCGGTGGGTTGCGCGCGAACGCCAGCTGGCGCGTCTGGCCACCGAGGATCCCGATGAGCTCCTCGTTGACGATCTTGACGACCTGCTGGGCGGGATTCAGCGCCGCGGACACCTCGGCGCCCTTGGCGCGGTCCTTGATGCGCGAGATGAACGCGCGCACGACGGGCAGCGAGACGTCGGCCTCGAGAAGTGCCAGTCGGATCTCGCGCGCGGTGGCATCGATGTCGGCGTCGGTGAGCCGACCCTTGCCGCGCAAGCCCGAGAGGGCTCCGGTCAACCGGTCGGACAGGGATTCAAACACGAGGCCAAGCCTATCGCGGGCGGCGCAGCGGGTTCGGGGCGCTGCTGGCCACTAGCTGGCCTCGACGGCTGCGGGCTTTGCCGGCGGGGCCGGCAGAACCGCGTACAGTTCCCGTTCCACGTTGTGCCGGGCCGCCGGGTCGTCTGTGGGCAGCACGATCCCGAACGCGTCGACCACCGACGAGCCCATGGTGGTGACCTTGGCCCATGCGATGTCGGCCCCGGCGCGTTCGAACACACGGGTGAGCACGGCGAGCAGGCCGGCGCGGTCGGTGGCCCGGATCTCGGCGACCGCCTGGCCGGCACCCGCGCCGTCGTGCCACAGCACCAGTGGTGGTGCCGCAGGAGCGTTGATCGGCACCGCGGCGCGGATCTCCCCCGCCCGGACCGTCCCGGCGGCGTCGGCTTCCTTCTTCTCCAGCAGGCCCATCACATCGAGTTCGCCGTCGAGGGCGAGAATCAGCTGCTGGCGCAGCAGCTGCGCGGCGGGCGGTGTGCCGAAGTGCGGTGAGACCACGAAACTGTTGATGGCCGAGCCCTCGTGTCCGTTCACCGACGCCGAGTGCACGCGCAACGAGTTCAGCGCCAGCACCCCGGCCGCTTTGGACAGCACCCCGCGGCTGTCGGGGGCGATCATCGTGACGTTGTAGATGTGCGGCGTGTCGGCGGGAGTCAACTCCACGTGGACCCCGACCTCGCGGGCCAGCTCGACGAACCGCGGATCGATGGGATCGGGATGCGGAAACGGCTCCCCGGCCATCACCAGCCGACAGCGGCGGACGAGTTCGCCGATCAGCGACGCCTTCCAGTCGCCCCACACCCCGGGACCGGTAGCCAGCGAGTCGGCCTCAGCCAGGGCGTGCAGCAGTTCGAGCACCACGGGGTCACCGTCGAGCGCGTCCACGACGGCGGAGATGGTGGTGGGATCCTGCAGGTCACGCCTGGTCGCGGTGTGCGCCAGCAGCAGGTGATGGCGCACGAGGGTGGACAGGATCTTGATGTCCGACGGCCACAATCCGAGCCGGCTGCCGATCTGATCGGCCAGTTCGGCGCCGATGACGCTGTGATCGCCGCCGCGGCCCTTGCCGATGTCGTGGACCAGCGCGCCGAGCACCAGCAGGTCGGGACGCGACACGCGCGTGGTGAAAGCGCTTGCACGGGACACTGTTTCGACGAGGTGGCGGTCGACGGTCCAGATGTGGACGACGTCGCGCGGCGGCAGGTCGCGCACCGCGCCCCATTCGGGAAACAGCCGGCCCCACAGCCCGGTGCGGTCGAGGGCCTCGATGGTGGCCACCGCCGACGGCCCTGCCGCCAGCATCACCAACAGATCCTTGAGGGCCTGCCGCGGCCACGGTGTCCGCAGTTCCGGCGCGGCCGCGGCCAGCCGACTCAAGGTCGAGGCCGCCATCGGCAGCCCCGTGGTCGCCGACGCGGCGGCCACCCTCAGGATCAGTCCGGGGTCGCGCTCCGGACGGGCGTCGCGGGCCAGGATCACCTCGCCGTTGAACTCGATGACCCCTTCGTCGAGCGGTCGGCGGACGGGTCGGCGGAGCACGGCCAGCCCACGCCGGGGCAGCGCGTTGGCCGCGGTGCGGATACCCGCGTCGACGTAGTAGCTGACGGTGCGGGCGGCATCGGAGAGCATGCGCGCCAGGTCGAACCGATCGCCGATGCGCAGCGCGGCACCGATCTCGTCGGCGTGCTGGGCCAGCAGGAGTTCCCGGCCGCGGCCGGCCACCCGGTGCAGCTCGGTGCGGACGTTGAGCAGCGAAAGATGCGCCTCGCCAAGGGTTTCGATCGGTGAGGCCAATGAACGGCTGGGGTAAACGTCGGCCAACTGGGCGATCGCCAGCGCATTGAGGAGTTGGACGTCGCGCAGCCCACCCCTGCCGCACTTGAGATCCGGCTCGGCGCGGTGCGCGATCTCGCCGCTGCGTTGCCACCGGGCTCTGGTGTGCTCGACGAGTTCGTCGAACCGCGACGCGATCCCGGTGCGCCACTGCCGCCGGGCCCCGCCGATCAGCAGTGCGGACAGGTCGCCGTCACCGGCGATGTGCCGCGCCTCGAGCATCGCCAGCCCCGCCGAGATGTCCTCACCCGCGACGCGCAGCGCCCCGGGCACCGTACGGACGCTGTGGTCGAGGCGAATGTTGGCGTCCCACAATGGATACCACAACAATTCGGCCACCTCAGCGATGTCCTCGGGTGGCATGTTGTCGTGCAGCAGCATCAGATCCAGGTCCGAGTACGGCAACAGCTCGCCGCGCCCCAGACCGCCGGTCGCGACGATGGCGAACCCGCTCGTCGCGGTGATGCCGATCTCGGTGGCCTTTGTGGTGAGCCAGAAGTCGTAGAGATCGAGCAGTGCGTCGCGCAGCGCCGCCGCGTCGAGCTGGTGGCTGCCGGAGACCAACTGCTCGGCTGCGGCGACGAGATCGGTTGCCGGCCGCGACGATACCGCCGCCGGACGCTCCCAACGGGGAGCGCCGGCGGCGGAATGAGATCTCTGCTCTTTCATGGTTTGTCCTCCCGGCACTTGACGATCCAGCACTCACACGGCGCAAATGCCGGGAGACGACCATTCACTGAACGTTACGGATCAAAGGGCATCGGCCCCGCGTTCACCGGTGCGCACCCGCACCACCGCCTCGACCGGACTGACCCAGACCTTGCCGTCACCGATCTTTCCGGTGCGGGCGGCCTGGACGATGACGTCCACCACCTTGTCGACGGCGGCGTCGTCGACGACCACCTCGACGCGCACCTTCGGGACGAAGTCCACCGAGTACTCCGCGCCGCGGTAGACCTCGGTGTGCCCCTTCTGCCGGCCGTAGCCCTGGACCTCGCTGACGGTCATGCCGAGAATGCCCGTCTGCTCCAGACCGGTCTTGACATCTTCCAGCGTGAACGGCTTGACGATCGCGGTTATCAGCTTCATGTAGTTGATCCCTTCCGATGAAATTGTCGCCGGTCAGGCGAGCTCGTAAGCCGTTTCGGCATGTTCGGTTTCATCGATACCAGTGTCCTCATCCTCCTTGGACACCCGCCAGCCCAGAGGCTTGACGATGAACGCGATGATGGCGGTCATGATTGCGGTGAACACTACGGCAACCAGTGCGATCACGATCTGCACCACGAGTTGCTGGAAGCCGCCGCCGTAGAACAGCCCGGTCTCGGTGGCCAGCAGACCGATGCCGATGGTGCCCCACAGGCCGGCCACGAGGTGCACACCGACGACGTCGAGCGAATCGTCATACCCGAACTTGTACTTCAGCGCGATGGCCAGCGCGGACAGCACACCCGCGACCGCACCGAGGATGAGCGAACCGATCGCGCTCAGCGAGCCACACGCCGGGGTGATGGCCACCAGACCCGCCACGATGCCCGATGCCGCGCCCACGCTGGTGGCGTGACCGTCCCGGATACGCTCGACGAGCAACCAGGACAGCATCGCCGCTGCGGTGGCGGCGGTGGTGTTCACCCACACCGCACCGGCCAGCATGTCGGCGGCGCCCTCGGAGCCTACGTTGAAGCCGAACCAGCCGAACCACAGGATCGCCGCGCCGAGCATCACGAACGGGATGTTGTGCGGCCGGAAAGCGGTCTTGCCGAAGCCTGTCCGCTTTCCGAGCAGGATTGCCAGCACGAGAGCGGCTACACCGGCGTTGATGTGCACCACGGTGCCACCGGCGAAGTCGATGGGCGACACGTTGGCCACGCCTTCGTCATCGACGCCGAAGAGCTTGGCCGCGATGCCGCCCTCGGCACCGGAGAGCAGGCCGCCGCCCCAAACCATGTGCGCCAGAGGGAAGTACACGAGCGTGACCCAGATGCCGCCGAACACCAGCCAGGTGCCGAACTTCATGCGCTCGGCGACCGCACCGCTGATCAGCGCGACGGTGATCACCGCGAAGGTGAGCTGGAAGGCCACCCACACGATGGCCGGTACGGTGCCGAAGCCGCCGAGCACATAGGTGCTGACCCCGTCGACCTCGCGGACCTCGGTGAGCTGGCTGAGCCCGAACAACGCGAAGGGATTGTCGAAGACCCCGAAGAAGTTGCCCTCCCCGGTGTGCGCCGACGAGAACGACATCGAGTAACCCCACAACACGTAGATGACGCTGACGACTCCGATCGAGCCGAACGACATCATCATCATGTTGAGGACGGACTTCTGCCGGGACAGACCACCGTAGAAGAACGCCAGGCCCGGGGTCATGAACAGCACCAGCGCTGCGGAGGTGAGCACCCATGCCGTGTCTCCGGCGCTCAGTCCCCCTTCCCCGAATGGCGCGAACTGGTCGTCTGGCAGGGCCAAGACCACATCGTGTAAGCCGAATGCCACTTTGTGTGAACCTCCTTGGGATGACGGCCGACCACGATCGGCCTCCCGAAGAGACTCTTTTGCGAGCGTTTCACCTGTGATTCTGTTGTGTTTCGCCGACGTGAACGGACGCGCCGATGTCGTTACGCTCGTGTTTCACCAGGGGTGATCAGCAAAATTCCGGAGCACTTTCTGGGAATTCGCTGTCCGCCGAACGTCAGCCGAGCAACGCGTCGACGAACGCCGCCGGCTCGAACGGAGCCAGATCGTCGGGTCCCTCGCCGAGGCCGACGAGCTTGACCGGCACACCGAGCTCCTGTTGCACACGGAACACGATGCCGCCCTTGGCCGTCCCGTCCAGCTTGGTCAGCACCACGCCGGTGATGTCGACGACCTCGGCGAAGACCCGGGCCTGCGGCAGGCTGTTCTGGCCGATCGTCGCATCCAGCACCAGCAGGACCTCGTCGACGGCGGCGCGCTTGCCCACCACGCGCTTGACCTTGCCCAGCTCGTCCATCAAACCCGTCTTGGTGTGCAGGCGGCCGGCGGTGTCGATGACCACGACGTCGGCGCCGGACTCGATACCGGTGTCGACGGCGTCGAAGGCGACCGAGGCCGGGTCGGCCCCTTCCGGACCACGCACCACCTGCGCGCCCACCCGCGACGCCCAGGACTGCAGCTGATCGGCGGCCGCCGCACGGAACGTATCCGCCGCACCGAGCACCACGCGGCGACCGTCGGCGACGAGCACGCGGGCCAGCTTGCCGACGGTCGTCGTCTTACCGGTGCCGTTGACACCCACGACGAGCAACACCGACGGTTTGTCGGCGTGCGGCAGCGCCTTGATCGAGCGATCCAGGTCGGGTTGCAGCTCGGCGATCAGGACCTCACGCAGCACAGCCCGCGCGTCGGCCTCGGTGCGCACACCGCTGCTGGCCATCTTGGCCCGCAGCGAGGTGATGACCGACTCGGCGACGACCGGACCGAGGTCGGCGATCAACAGCGTGTCCTCGACCTCTTCCCACGAGTCCTCGTCGAGGTCGCCGCCGCCGAGCAGCCCCAGCATGCTGCGCCCCAAGGTGTTCTGCGACTTCGACAGCCGGCCGCGCAGCCGGTCCAGCCGGCCCTCGGTGGGCGCGATGTCCTCGATCTGCGGTGCCACGGGCTCGGCGGTCTCCGTGGCCGGCTCCGGCGCGGCGGTCTCGGGAAGCGCTTCGGGCTCAGGGACCGCCTCGGGTTCCGGTGGGGGGACCACCTCGGGTTCCGGTGCGGGGGGCGCGGCGGGAGCCTCGGTGACCGGCTTCTCGACGGGCTCAGGCGGCAGCACCGGCGGCTCGGGCAAGCGGACGTCGGCGATGGGACGCTTGGGTGCGTCGCGCGGGATGGTGGCATCATCGCCGACGGCGGGTAGACCACTGGTGTCTATCCGTTCCGGGGCCTTCGGTGGGGCCTGCACCGGTGCCGACTGGGCGAATGTGATGCCTGACTTGGCGGTATAGCCGCCCGAACGATCGACGGGAGTGGCAGTGTCTGGAGCCGACAACTTGATCCGGCGACGGCGGTACCGCACCAGGCCCACGACGAGCGCGACGAGCAGCAGAACGGCGATGACCGCGATGGCGATCCAGAGACCTTCACTCACCGCCCCATTGTCTCAGGGGACCTGACCGGTGACGTCCGACCCCGGCTCCGCCCTGCAGCACCGCAAACGCCGGCACATCGACGTGTGCCTCACCGAGGCCGTCGACTACCAGACGGTGAGCACCGGTCTGGAGCGCTACCGGCTGCCCTACAACGCGCTGACCCAGACCGATCTGGGCGGCGTCGATCTGAGCACCGAGTTCCTCGGGTGCCGGTTGCGCGCCCCGGTGCTGATCGGTGCGATGACCGGCGGCGCCGCGCTGTCGGGAATCATCAACCGAAATCTGGCCGCCGCGGCCCAACAGCTCGGTATCGGGATGATGCTCGGCTCGCAGCGCGTGATGCTTGACGACGCCGAGGCGGCGTCCAGCTTCGACGTCCGCGGCGTGGCGCCCGACGTGCTGCTGATCGGCAACATCGGGCTGGCGCAGCTTCGTACGTCGATGATGCCGGGGCTGGCCGCGGCCCTGGACAAGGTCGGCGCCAACGGCCTTGCGGTGCACACCAACCCGCTGCAGGAAGCCATGCAGCACAACGGCGACACCGATTTCTCGGGCTCGATCGCACGGCTGTGCGAGGTCGCCGGGGAGATCGGCTACCCGGTCATGCTCAAGGAGGTCGGCCACGGCATCGGCGGCGCCGCCGCCGAGCAGCTCATCGACTGCCCGATCGCTGCCGTCGACGTCGCGGGCGCCGGCGGCACCTCGTGGGCGCGCATCGAGCAGTTCGTCCGCTACGGCGACGTGCGCTATCCGGCACTGGCCGAATGGGGCATCCCGACCGCCCAGGCGTTGACAGAGGTGCGGCGCGTCCTTCCCGACATGCCGCTGGTCGCCTCCGGTGGCATCCGCACCGGAATGGACGCCGCCAAGGCGCTCGCGATGGGCGCCCGGGTGGTGGCCGTCGCGCGGCCCCTGCTCGCCCCGGCCGTCGAATCCGTCGACGCGGTGGTGGACTGGCTGCAGCGCTTCCTCGACGAGTTGCTGGTCTGCCTGCACGGGAGCGGCGCGTCCGACCTGGCGGCACTGCGCGAGCGCGGAGTCACCCCGCTCGCCTGACGATGATCGTCAGGACGGGCTGGTGACGAGCTCCTGGCCGCGCATCCGCTGCGAGATCACCGTCGTGATGCCGTCGCCGCGCATCGTGACACCGTAAAGCGCGTCGGCGACCTCCATCGTCGGCTTCTGGTGGGTGATGACGATGAGCTGCGAGCGCTCCCGCAGCTGCTCGAACAGACTGATCAGGCGCCGCAGATTGACGTCGTCGAGCGCGGCCTCCACCTCGTCCATCACATAGAACGGCGAGGGCCGGGCCCGGAAGATGGCCACCAGCATCGCGACCGCGGTCAGGGACTTCTCACCACCGGAGAGCAGCGACAGCCGTTTGATCTTCTTACCCGGAGGCCTGGCCTCGACCTCGATGCCGGTGGTGAGCATGTCGGACGGGTCGGTCAGCAGCAGCCGACCCTCACCGCCGGGAAACAGCGTGGAGAACACCTGCGTGAACTCGCGCTCGACATCCATGTATGCCTCGGTGAAAACCTGAAGGATCCGCGAGTCCACGTCGGCGATGACGTCGAGGAGGTCCTTACGGGCGGCCTTGACGTCCTCGAGCTGGGTGGACAGGAAGTTGTAGCGCTCCTCCAGGGCCGCGAACTCTTCCAGTGCAAGGGGATTGACCCGCCCCAGCTCGCGCAGCTCTTTCTCGGCGCGCTTGGCCCGCCGCTCCTGGGTGGCGCGGTCGTACGGCATCGGCGCCGGCGCCACCACCTGCTCACCGCGCTCACGGGCCTGCTCGTACTCGACCATCTCCAGTTCGGTCGGTGGCAGCGCAACATCGGGCCCGTACTCGCCGATCAGGTCGGCGACGGCCATGCCGAACTGTTCGAGCACCTGCTGCTCCAGCTGTTCGATCCGCAGCGCCGCCTGGGCCTTGGCGACCTCGTCGCGGTGCAGCGCGTCGGTGAGCGCCGCGATCCGGGTGCTCAGTTCGTTGACCTCTTCGCGGGCCTTCGTCAGCGCGCCCGCCCTGACCTGGCGTTCGGCGGCGACTTCGTCGCGCACACGCGACGCCACCGCCACCGCCTCGCTCAACCGCCGGGCGACGAGCCGTCCGGACTCCGCGACGGCTGAGGCGACTGCGGCCGCATGCACGCGCGCCTCCCGCGCCCGCGCCGCCCGCGCCCTGGCCTCACGCTCGGCGACCGCTGCGCGCCGCAGCGAATCAGCACGTCCTCGAACGGCGTTCGCCCGTTCCTCGGCGGTACGCACGGCAAGCCGGGCCTCGACCTCTGCCGAACGGGCGGCCTCGGCCGCGGCCGTCGACTCCGAGCGGTCGACGACCTCGACGTCGAACATCGGCTCCTGCTGGGCCTGGTGCAGACGCTGTTCCAGTTCGGTCAGTTCCTCGACGGTGCGGTTGCGGCCTGCCTCCAGTTCGTCGCGCTGCTTGATCAGCCGCTGCCACTCGTCGTCAGCCGCCCGGGCGTCCTGCCCGAGGCGACCGAGCTGCTCGTAGATCGCCGAGATCGCGGCGTCGGACTCGTTCAGCGCGGCCAGGGCCTGTTCGGCGGCGTCTTGGCGCGCCGACTGCTCGGCCAGTGCACCGGACAATGCCGCCGAGAGTTCTCTGGTCTGCCGCTCGGCGGCGGCCAGTTCGGTGCGGGCCTTGTCCACCTCGGAGGTGATCTCCAGCGTGCTGGGTTTGCGATCCGAGCCGCCGCTGACCCACCCCGCCCCGACCAGATCGCCGTCGGCGGTCACGGCGCGCAAGTGAGGTTGGGCGGCAACCAATTCCAGCGCCGAGGCGAGGTCGTCGACGACCGCCACACCGGCGAGCATCGCGGTGACCGCGCCCCGGATCCGCGGCGCCGGGTCGACCAGGTCGCCGGCCCACGCGGCGCCCGCCGGCAACGGCCCCGTCACCGGTGCCTGAGCCGCCCAGTCCCCCAGCACGATGGCCGCCCGCCCGCCGTCGGCCTCCTTCAGCGCGACCAGAGCCTGCCTGGCGGCCCCGGAGTCCTCGGCGGCGAGCGCGTCGGCCGCCGCACCCAGGACAGCCGCCACCGCGGCCTCGTGCCCGGGACGCACCTTGACGAGATTGGCGAGGGAATCGAAAAGCCCTCCGCCGCCGTGGTTCTCTTTGAGCCAGGCAGCTCCGTCGCGGCGCTCCAGGCCCACCGACAGCGCGTCGATACGGGCCTGCAACGACGCCACCTGGCGCTCGGCGGCACGCTCGGCGGCCTGCAGTTCGGCAACACGTTCGTCGGCCAGACGCAGTGCCGCCACGGTGCGGTCGTGGTGGTCGTCCAGACCGACCTCGCCGGCGTCGAGTTCGGCGACCCGGCCCTGGACGGTCTCGAACTCGGCCTGCGCCTGCTGGGCGCGGGCGGCGGCCTCGTCGATGCCGGCGGTCAGCCGCGCCACCGTCTCGTCGACGGAGTCCACCCGGGTGCGCATGGTGTCGACCTGGCCGGACAGCCGGGCCAGACCCTCGCGGCGGTCGGCCTCGGCGCGGGCGGCCGCCATATGGGCGCGCTCTGCCTCGGCGGCCGCCCGTTCGCGCTCGCTGAGTTCCTCTCGGGCGGCCTCCAGTCGGGCCTGGGACTCGGCGAGCTCGTCGAGCAGCTGCCGTTCCTGCTCGGCGACGGCGTCGGCCTGGGCTTCGAGCTCGTCGGGGTCGGGACCGGCGGAGAAGTCGGGCTCGGCGTCGAGGTGCTGGGCCCGTTCGGTGGCGATGCGCACCGTCGCGCCGACCCGTTCGGCCAGCGCGGAGAGTCGGAACCATCGCTGTTGAGCGGCATCGGCCCGCTCACTGAGGTCCCCGACGGCGCTCTCGTGGGCGTCCAGTTCGCCGGTCCTGGCCTCCAGCCGCTCGCTGAGTTCGTCGTGCTCCCGGCGCAGCGCCGTCTCGGCCTGGTTGGTGTCGTCGAATTCGGCCTTGCGGGTGACCAGGTCGTCGGCGGCCAGCCGCAGACGAGCGTCCCGCAGGTCGGCCTGGATGGTCTGCGCCCGGCGCGCCATCTCGGCCTGCCGGCCCAGCGGTTTGAGCTGACGGCGCAGCTCGGTGGTCAGATCGGTCAGGCGCGCCAGGTTCGCCGACATCGAGTCGAGCTTGCGGACCGCCTTTTCCTTGCGTTTGCGGTGCTTGAGGACCCCGGCCGCCTCCTCGATGAACGCGCGCCGGTCCTCCGGGCGGGATTCCAGGATCTCGGAGAGCTTGCCCTGACCCACGATGACGTGCATCTCGCGGCCGATGCCGGAGTCGGACAGGAGCTCCTGCACGTCCATCAAACGGCAACTGCTGCCGTTGATTTCGTACTCACCCGCGCCGTCGCGGAACATCCTGCGGGTGATCGACACCTCGGAGTACTCGATGGGCAGCGCGTTGTCGGAGTTGTCGATGGTCAGGGTCACCTCGGCGCGGCCCAGCGGTGCCCGCGACGAGGTGCCGGCGAAGATGACGTCTTCCATCTTGCCGCCGCGCAGCGTCTTGGCGCCCTGCTCCCCCATCACCCAGGTCAGCGCGTCGACGACATTGGATTTGCCCGAGCCGTTGGGACCGACGACGCAGGTGATGCCCGGTTCGAAACGCAGAGTCGTCGGCGAGGCGAAGGACTTGAAGCCCTTCAGCGTCAGACTCTTCAGATGCATGACGCGTTACCCTACCGCCGGAAACCTCACCGCTCGGTGAAGCCCGCGATCGCGTCGGCCGGCTCGCTCCAGTCGGCGATGACCTTGTCCACCTGGCCGGGGGTCTTACCCCCTTTGAGCAGGTCAAGCAGCTGTTCGCAGGCCTGCCGCGGTCCCTGGGCCACCACCTGCACACGGCCGTCGGGTTTGTTGGCCGCGTAGCCGGTCAGGCCCAGTTCAAGCGCCCGGGAACGCGTCCACCAGCGGAAACCCACCCCTTGAACATGCCCGTGCACCCAGGCGGTGAGCCGAACATCACTTTCCGCCAACATCTTTCACCTCAGTCACCCCAAACGTCACTTCCGTCCCGCTCTTCAACGTCCGCCCCACTGTGCACACCTGATCGACGGCCCGCTCGACCACCGTGAGCAGGCGGGCCTTGTCCTGCTCGCCAAGCCCGGACAGGTCGATCTCGAGTACCTCACTGAGCAGTGGATAGCGCTCCTGCTCGCGGTCCGCGGCTCCGGACACGCTGATCGTGGCCTGATAGTCGTCGCCCAGACGGCGGCGCAGCGGTTGGTCGCTGGACATCCCGCTGCAGGCGGCCAGCGCGATCTTCATCAGCTCACCCGGCGTGAACACGCCCTCGACGTCCTCGGAGCCGATCAGCACCTCGGCGCCCCGCGTGCTGCGCCCCGTATAACGACGCACGCCCGTGCGCTCCACCCACAGTTCGGTCACGCACTATTTGTACTACCTGCGCCGAAATCGCATTCCACGCGCGTCAAGTCGCCGGTCGAGCGCGTGGAATGCGATTTCGGCGGTTCAGGTTCGGGGACGGGGTTGGCAGCGGGGGCAGTAGAACGACGAACGGTTCATGAATTTGTCGCGCCGCATGATCGCCCCGCACCGGCGGCACGGCTCGCCTTCGCGGCCGTAGGCGTCCAGCGAGCGGTCGAAGTAGCCGGATTCCCCGTTGACGTTGACGTAGAGCGAGTCGAACGACGTGCCGCCCTGGGCCAGCGCATCGGTCATCACGGCCGCGGCGGCGTCGAGCAACTCGGCGAGCTTGGCCCGCGACACCCCCGAGGCGAGCCGGGCGCCGTTGATCTTCGCCCGCCACAGCGCCTCGTCGGCGTAGATGTTGCCGATCCCCGAGACCACGGTCTGGTCGAGGAGCTGACGCTTGATCTCGGAGTGCTTGCGCCGCAACACCTTCACCACCGCGTCGCGGTCGAAGAGCGGATCGAGCGGGTCACGCGCGATGTGCGCGACCGGGGCGGGCACCTCGGTGCCGTCGACGGTGACCAGATCGGCGATCATCCAGCCGCCGAAGGTGCGTTGGTCGACGAAACTCAGCGTGGTGCCGTCGTCGAGCAGTGCCGCGATGCGCAGATGATTCTCGTTCTCTATGGGTCCCAGCAGCATCTGCCCACTCATGCCCAGATGCACCACCAGCGCTGCGTCAGATTCTCTTCGCGCCAGCGGCTCATCGGTCCCGTCGCCCAGCGTCAGCCACAGGTACTTGCCCCGCCGGCCGGTTCCGGTGATCGTCGTGTCGAGCAATCGGGCGGTCAGGTCGGCGGGTCCGGCTTCGTGGCGGCGCACCGCACGGGGGTGGTGCACCCGGACCGCTGTGATCATCTTCCCGGTGACGTGTTCGCCGAGCCCGCGCCGGACCACCTCCACCTCGGGGAGTTCAGGCATGCCGGTCAGTCACCGTTGAGGGCGTGCCACGCCGCCGCGGCCGCCTTGAGTTCGGCTTCCTTCTTCGTTCGGCCGACGCCCCTGCCGTGCTCACTCTCCCCGACCACCACCAGCGCGGTGAACTCCTTGTCGTGGTCGGGCCCGGTGGAGGTGACGACGTACGCCGGCGCGCCCAGGCCTCGCGAGGCGGTCAGCTCCTGCAGGCTGCTCTTCCAGTCCAGACCCGCCCCGAGGGTCGGCGCCGTGTCCAGCAGCGTGCCGAACAACCGCAGGATGACCTGGCGGGCGACCTCCACACCGTGTTCGAGATAAATTGCGCCCAAAAGAGATTCGACGCCGTCGGCGAGAATGCTGGACTTGTCGGCGCCGCCGGAGTTCTCCTCGCCCTTGCCCAGCAACAGGTAGGCGCCCAGACCGTGCTCGGTCAGCCGGCGGCCGACGTCGGCGAGGGCCTGGGTGTTGACGATGCTGGCCCGCAACTTGGCCAGATCGCCCTCGGAGCGGTCCGGATGCCGGTGGTACAGCTCCTCGGTGATGGTGAGGCCCAGCACCGAATCGCCCAGGAATTCCAGACGTTCGTTGGTCGGAACGCCACCGTTCTCGTAGGAGTAGCTGCGATGCGTCAGCGCGATGGTGAGCAGCTCACCCGGCAGTTCGACACCGAGCGCGTCGAGCAGGAGCGCACGGTCCACCGTCACGAGTCATCTCCAGGGCTCTGCTCGCGAAGCTCGGTCAGCTTCGCCCACCGCGGATCGATCTGCTCGTGGTGATGCCCCGGTTCGGCCTCGGCCAACCGGACCCCGCACTCGGGGCACAGACCCGCGCAATCGGGCGTGCACACGGGCGAGAACGGCAGGGCCAACCCCACCGCGTCGGTGATCGACTGTTCCAGGTCGACGGTCTCGACGCCCCTGTTGTGGCCTACCCGCGGGACCTCGTCGGCCTCGGTGGTCTCCTCGGTCTTGCTGTCGGGATAGGCGAACAGCTCGGTGAGATCGATGACCACCTCCCCGGTGATCGGCGTCAGGCACCGCGCGCATTCACCGGTGGTCGGGGCCGACATGGTCCCGGTGACCAGCACACCTTCGGACACCGACTGCAAGCGCAGATCCAGGTCCAGCGGCGCGCCTTCGGCCACCGCCACCAGCTCCACGCCCATCCGGGCCGGGCTCGGCACTGTCTCGTCGACCGTAATCATCGAACCCGGTCGCCGGCCGAGCCGGGAAATGTCGATCACCAACGGCGACCGTGATCCTCGGTGCGCTGCGTTGACGTCCGTCGCCATGCCCGTATCGTACGGTGGCCCTTCGGCGAGCTACCGGGCCGCGTAGTCGTGCGTGCCGGCGGCGGTGCGCAGCTGGTGACGTCCACGACCGACCGACCGCAGCGTGCCGTTGAGGAAATCCTCGAACTCGGCCAGCTTGCTGTCGACGTAGATGTCGCACTCGCCGCGCAGCCGGTCGGCCTCGGCGTGCGCGGAGTCGATCATCCTGGTGGCCTCGGCGGTGGCGGTGGCCACCACCTCAGTCTGGGACACCAGACGCTGCTGCTCTTTGATGCCCTCCTGCACGGCCTTCTCGTAGGCGAGGTTGCCGCTCTCGATCAGCCGGTCCGCCTCGGACTTGGCGCGTCCGGTGCTGGCCTCGTACTCGCGCTTGGCAGTCGCCGCGATGCGGGCGGCCTCTTCCCTCACCTCGGTCACCATGCGCTCGCTGTGCGCACGCGCCTCGGCGACCATGCGGTCGGCCTGGGATTTGGCATCGGCGAGTAGCCGGTCCGCCTCGGCCCGGGCGTGGTTGACCATCGAATCCGCCTCGGCATTGGCCGTCGACACGGTGGACTCGGCGTGCTCCTTCGCCTCACGCAGCAGGGAGTCCCTCGCGTCCAGGACGTCCTGCGCGTCGTCGAGCTCACCGGGGATCGCGTCCTTGATGTCGTCGATCAACTCCAGGACGTCCCCGCGCGGCACCACACAGCCCGCCGTCATCGGCACACCGCGGGCTTCTTCGACGATCGCACCCAACTCATCGAGAGCTTCGAACACTCGGTACACGGCGACACCCTCCAGGCGTAGTTGTTAGTTACCAGTGTGCCTGGTGTTATGCCTGTGACTGGGCTTCCGTTGCCGGTGTGTCGCAGACGAGGCTCGACTGGCATCCGTCCGCGTGGATTATGTCAACCAGCCGGACACGGGCCAATGTCAGCGCAAGGCCGACCCGATCGCGTCGCGGGCCCGGTCCAGCATCGACGCGAACGGTCCGACCGCGAAGTTGAGCTTGGCCGATTCCACCCCGGGGTGCGGTCGGGTCGGCGCGATCGCCTCGGCGGCACGCACCGCCCCTGCCAGGCTCTTGAGCTCGTCGGCGTCGAGTTCACGCTTGAGCTTGGTGAACTCCTCGCTCTCCTCACGCTCGGCATGCTCGAGCACGGCGTCGCGGAACTTCGTCAGCTCGGTGAGAAACTCCTCGGACGCGATGTCGAGCTTCTCCAGTGCGACCAGCTGCTCCTTGGCCTCATGTTCCTCGCGCAGGCGGGCATCGACGATCTCGTCACCGGAATCCACCTCCCGCCGGGCTCGTGGATGAATCACCATCTCCTCGGCGGTCTCGTGTACGGCGAGCAGCTGACGCAGATCGGTGAACGCCTTCTCGCGCGCCTTGTCTTCAGACGCGTGGAGCACGTCGTCGAACATGTCCTTGATCAGGTTGTGCTGATCCCTCAGGAACGCGACGACGTCGTCGGCGGATTGAACGAATGTCTCAGGCACGGTCGGCACCTCCGTGTGACGGGCTGAATGGCCGGTGCTCAAGGGCTGCACACCGGTTCCCTGTGCGTACCCGCGCGCGGGTGACTCAACCCCGCTCGGCGAGCCTGGCCTTCAGCCGTGCGTTCACCGGCTCCGGCAGCAGTTCCGAGACGTCACCGCCGAGCATCGCCACCTCCTTGGCCAGCGACGACGACACGAACGAGTAGCGCGGTGTGGTAGCGACGAAGAACGTGTCGACTCCGGCGACGTGCCGGTTCATCTGCGCCATCTGCAGCTCGTACTCGAAGTCGGTGCCGGTGCGCAGGCCCTTCACGATGGCGGTCAGCCCGCGCTCCTTGACGAAGTCGACGATCAGCCCCTGCCCCGACTCGACGCGCAGGTTGGGCAGGTGGGTGGTCGACGCCTCGATCAGCGCGATGCGCTCGTCGTGGGTGAACAGCCCGGACTTGTTCGGGTTCACCATCACCGCGACCACGACCTCGTCGAACTGCGCCGCGGCACGCTCGAAGACGTCGATGTGACCGAGGGTCACCGGATCGAAGGATCCCGGGCACACCGCTCCACTCATGTCGGTCGACGCTAGCAGCGTTGCGCGGCCTCGACGCGGGTGTCCCCGTAGCGGCGGGGCTTCCATACCGACCACCCATCCGGCCAGGCGATGTCGCGGCCCGATGCGGGACGTTCCACCACGACTACCGTGCCTGGCGCGGTCCACCCGGCCGCGACCAGCGACCGCAGGACGTCGTCGACTTGTGCGGCGTCGATCTCGTAGGGCGGGTCGGCCAGCACCAGATCCACCGGCCGGGGTGCGCCCGCGGACAGGACCGACGACACCGAGCCGCGCCGCACGTCCGCGTGGCGAACCCCCAGCCCGGCGATGTTCTGCTCGATCACCGCCGCGGCCCTGGCGTCGGACTCGACGAACAGCGCCGACGCCGCTCCGCGCGACAACGCCTCAAGGCCCAGCGCACCCGAACCGGCGTACAGGTCGAGCACGCGCAGGCCGGCGAAGTCGATCCTCGCCGACAGGACGTTGAACAACGACTCGCGCACCCGGTCGGTCGTCGGCCGCGTGCCCCGGCCCGACCGTTGCTGCGGCACCGCGATGCGCCGACCGCCGAACTTCCCGGCGACGATCCGGCTCAGGATGCGTCCCCGGTCGCTTCACTCTTCCCCGTCGAACCGATCACCACCAGCAGATCTCCGCCCTCGACCTGAGCGGTGGCCGACACCGCGATCCGGGCGACCGTGCCCGCCTTCGGCGCGGTGATCGCGGCCTCCATCTTCATCGCCTCGATGGTCGCGATGGTCTGGCCCGCCTCGACCGTGTCCCCCTCCCCGACGCTGACGGTGACCACGCCGGCAAAGGGTGCGGCCACATGGTCGGAATTGGTGCGGTCGGCTTTCTCGGCGGTGGGCACGTCGCTGGCGACACTGCGGTCGCGGACCACCACCGGCCGCAGCTGCCCGTTGATGATGCACATCACGGTGCGCATGCCCCGCTCGTCGGCATCGGAGATCGCCTCGAGGCCGATCAGCAGTTCCACGCCCCGTTCCAGGGTGACGCGGTGCTCGTCCCCGTGGCGCAACCCGTAGAAGAACTGGTTGGCCGACAGGCTCGACGTGTCGCCGTAAAGCTCGCGGTGCGCCTCGAATTCCTTTGTGGGACCGGGGAACAGCAGCCTGTTCAGCGTTGCCTGCCTGGTCGGGCCCGCGTCGGCCAGCGCCGCGGTGTCCTCGTCACTGAGTTCGGCAGGCGGCTTGGCCGGCGCCCGACCGGCCAGCGCCTTGGACCGCAACGGTTCCGGCCACCCGCCGGGAGGATCTCCCAGCTCGCCGCGCAGGAAGCCGATCACCGAGTCCGGAATGTCGAAACGAGCCGGGTCCTCGGCGAATTCGTCGGCCGACACGCCGGCGCCGACGAGCGCCAGGGCCAGATCGCCGACCACCTTCGACGACGGTGTCACCTTGACCAGCCTGCCCAGGATCCGGTCGGCCGCCGCGTAACTCGCCTCGATCTCCTCGAAGCGGTCCCCCAGCCCCAGCGCGATCGCCTGCTGACGCAAATTCGACAACTGACCGCCCGGGATCTCGTGGCGGTAGACCCGGCCGGTGGGAGTCGGCGGACCGGCCGCGGCGACATCGAAGGGCGCGTACACCTTTCGCAGCGCCTCCCAGTACGGCTCCAGATCGCACACCGCCGACAACGACAGCCCGGTGTCGAACTCGGTGTGCGCGGTGGCCGCCACGATCGAACTCAGCGCAGGCTGGCTGGTCGTGCCCGCCAGCGGCGCCGACGCGCCGTCGACCGCACTGGCGCCGGCCTGCCACGCCGCCAGGTACGTGGCGAGCTGACCGCCCGGGGTGTCATGGGTGTGGACGTGCACAGGCAGGTCGAAGCGACTACGCAGCGCGCTGACCAACTGCGCCGCCGCCTGCGGGCGTAGCAGTCCGGCCATGTCCTTGATCCCGAGCACATGCGCGCCCGCGTCGACGATCTGCTCGGCGAGCTTGAGGTAGTAGTCCAGCGTGTAGAGGTTCTCGCCCGGATCGGACAGGTCCCCGGTGTAGGACATCGCGACCTCGGCGACCGCCGTGCCCGTCTCGCGGACCGCATCGATCGCCGGCCGCATCGAGTCGACATTGTTGAGCGCGTCGAAGATCCGGTAGATGTCGATGCCCGTCGCGGTTGCCTCCTGCACGAACGCATGGGTCACCGACTCCGGGTACGGGGTGTAACCGACGGTGTTGCGGCCCCGCAGCAGCATCTGCAGACAGATGTTGGGTACCGCCTCACGCAGAGCGGCCAGCCGCTCCCACGGATCCTCCTTGAGGAACCGCAGCGCCACGTCATACGTGGCGCCGCCCCAGCACTCGATGGAGAGCAGCTGCGGAGTCATCCGCGCGATGTAGGGCGCCACCATCAGCAGACCGGACGTGCGAATCCTGGTGGCCAGCAACGATTGATGTGCGTCGCGGAAGGTCGTGTCGGTGACGCCGACCGCCTTGGACTCACGCATCCACCGCGCGAACGCCTCCGGTCCGACCTCGGAGAGCAGATGCTTGCTGCCCCGCGGCGGCATCGAGTCCAGGTCGATCGGCGGCAGCTTGTCGTGCGGATACACCGTCGACGGCCGCGGCCCGTGCGGCTGATTGACCGTGACGTCGGCCAGATAGTTCAGGATCTTGGTGCCGCGGTCGGCGGGTGAGCGTGCGGTGAGCAGATACGGGCGGTCGTCGATGAAGGAGGTGTTGACGCGTCCGGCGCGGAAGTCCGGGTCGTCGATCACCGCCTGCAGGAACGGGATGTTCGTCGACACCCCGCGCACCCTGAACTCGGCGAGCGCGCGGTGGGCCCGGGCCACTGCGGTGTCGAAATCCCTTCCGCGACATGTCAGTTTGACCAGCATCGAGTCGAAATGCGCACCGATCTCTGCGCCCAGGTGCGCACCACCGTCGAGGCGGATGCCGGCGCCGCCCGGTGACCGGTAGGCGGTGATCCGCCCGGTGTCGGGCCGGAAGCCGTTGGCGGGGTCCTCGGTGGTGATCCGGCACTGCATCGCGAATCCCCGTGGCGCCGTCAACATCTCCTGGCTCAGCCCGAGATCGCCGAGCGTCTCCCCCGAGGCGATCCGCAACTGGCTGGAGACCAGGTCGACGTCGGTGATCTCCTCGGTGACGGTGTGTTCGACCTGGATGCGTGGATTGCATTCGATGAACACGTGGTGGCCGCGTTCGTCGAGCAGAAACTCCACGGTGCCCGCGCAGGAGTAGTCGATCTCCCGCGCGAACGCGACCGCATCGTCGCAGATCTTCTGCCGCAGCTCCGGGGACAGGTTCGGCGCCGGCGCCAGCTCGATGACCTTCTGGTGACGGCGCTGCACGCTGCAGTCCCGTTCGAACAGATGCATCACGTTGCCGTCGTTGTCGGCGAGAATCTGCACCTCGATGTGACGCGGGTTGAGTACCGCCTGCTCGAGGTAGACATTCGGGTCGCCGAACGCGGACTCGGCTTCCCGGCTGGCGGCTTCCACCGCCTCGGCCAGCGCGTCCCGGTCGGCGACGCGGCGCATGCCCCGGCCGCCGCCGCCGGACACGGCCTTGACGAACAGCGGGAACTCCATCCCCTGGGCCGCCTCGACGAGTTGCTCGACCGACGACGAGGGTGCCGACGACGTCAGGACCGGCAGGCCGGCCGCGCGCGCCGCCTCGATGGCACGCGTCTTGTTCCCGGTCAGCTCCAGCACACCGGCGCTGGGGCCGACGAACGTGATGCCCGCCGCGGCGCACGACGCGGCCAGTTCCGGGTTCTCCGACAGGAAACCGTAGCCGGGGTACACCGCGTCACACCCGGCCTGCACGGCCACCCGCATGATCTCGTCGACAGACAGGTAGGCCCGGACAGGATGCCCGACCTCGCCGATCTGATAGGACTCGTCGGCCTTCAACCGGTGCAGCGAATTGCGATCTTCGTATGGATACACCGCGACGGTCGCGATGCCCATCTCATAGGCCGCGCGGAACGCGCGGATCGCGATCTCACCACGGTTGGCGACGAGGACTTTGGAGATCTGACCGGCCACGGTTCACCTTAACCTCGCAGGTCAATCTCACAGGAACCGCATGCGGGATGTGATCGGATCACGACGGCGGCGCCGTGGGTCAGATGAGGGTGGACCAGTAGTTCCAGAAGCGCTCGAGGATCAGCAGCAGCACCGCGGTGAACCACAGCGTCACCAGTGACCAGCGCCAGGTGTGCAGTGCACGGATCACGCCGCTGTTGCTGCGCTGCGGCTGGACCGCGATCGAGGCGGCCACCACCAGCAGCGGGATCGTGACCGCCCACACCACCATGCAGTACGGGCACAGTGCACCGATGCGGTACAGGCTCTGAAAGATCAGCCAGTGCACGAAGACCGTGCCGGCCAGGGTGCCCACGGCCAGGCCTGCCCAATACCATCGGCCAAGCCCGACCTTCGCCAGCGCGAGGACACCGGTGACGACGACGACGGAGAACGCCACGATGCCGATCAGCGGGTTCGGGAAACCGAACAGTGACGCCTGCGGGGTGACCATCACCGACCCGCACGACAGCACCGGGTTGATGCTGCAGGAGGGCACGTAGCTCGGGTCGATCAGCAGTTCGATCTTTTCGACCGTCAGGGTCAGCGCGGCGGCGAGCCCGACCACTCCGGCGATGAGCACCCACAGCGCGGATGCCCGCGGAACCTCGACCGCGGCCGGCCGGTCGACCGACGGATCGGGGTGGTCGACGGACCCGGCCATGGTCGCGGTCATGAGGCCGGGACGGGTTGCGGGGCGGGCGCCGGCGGTGCGGCTTCCAGCCCGGGCACGTCGCCGACGATCTCCTTGACCTTGGCGACCAGCGCGTCGGGGGTGCTGTACTGGTAGTCCTCGCCGTTGATGCGGACCGACGGAGTGGACTTGATGCCCGTCGCCGCAGCCAGGCCGGCCACCATGTCGACGTAGGTCCCCTTGTTGATGCAGTCCGCCACCCCGCCAGAGGCACCGGACTGACGCGCGATCTCGATGAGGCGGGCGTTGTCCGGGTAGACCGCGCCGGTCTCACCGGGTTGCTGGGCGTAGAGCGCGGCATGGAAGCGGCGGAACGCGTCGATCGACTCATCGGCGACGCAGTACGCGGCGCCACCGGCGCGCGACGGGTAGTTGTTGTTCTGCGGCCGGTCGAGGATGGCGACCATGTAGTAGTCGGCCGCGATCGCGCCGGAGTCGATGAGCTTGTCGATCGTAGGACCGAACTGCTGCTCGAAGGCGCCGCAGTGCGGGCAGAGGAAGTCCTCGTAGAGGCTCAGGACGGCCTTGGGCTCGTCGGTGCCTTCCTTTTTGATCAGGCTGCTCGATTCGACCCGGATGGCCCGGGACTCACCGGCGGTGGGCTTGTCGTCGGCGGAGAGCACGATGTACAGCACCAAAGTGACCGCGAAGATCACCACGACGGCGGTCAGACCGATCTGGACGAGCAGGTTGCGCTTACGGTCGGCTGCCTTCAGGTCGTAACGCGCGTTCTTCTTGGGTTTGGTGGCCACGGGTCTCAGAGTACCGGCGTCGCCGGCCCCCCTTCAGTGGGCGCGGGTCAGATGCGCACGCATCGCCGAGATGAGGTCGCCGGTGGCGGCCGCGCTGGCACCGCCGAGCGGGAAGAAGTTCGCGAAGCCGTGGATCAGCGAACCGTATTCCCGGTAGTCCACGGGCGTGCCGGCGGTGCGCAGCGCGTCGGCGTAATGGCGGCCCTCGTCGCGCAGCGGGTCGAAGCCGGCGGTCGCGACCAGTGCCGGCGACAACCCGGACAGGTCGCCGGCCCGCAGCGGTGACACCCGGGCGTCGGTGCCTTCGAGCTGCGCCTCCCCGAGGAATCGCTCGCTGAACCAGTCCATGTCCCGCTTGGTCAGGAAGAAGCCGCGGGCGAACAGCGTCTTGGACCTGGTCTCGCTCTGGTAGTCGGTCACCGGGTACAGCAGCAGCTGCAGGGCGGGCCGCGGCGCGCCCTCGTCCCGGGCCCGGATCGCGACCAGCGCGGACAGATTCGCGCCCGCACTGTCACCGCCGACGGCCACCCGGCCCGGGTCGGCGCCGAAGTCGGCGGCGTGCTCGCGTGCCCACAGGTAGGAGGCGTAGGCATCCTCGGCTCCGGCGGGTGCCGGATGCTCCGGCGCCAGGCGGTAGTCCACGGACAGCACGTGTACGCCGCCGGTGCGGCAGATCTCCCGGCACAGGTCGTCGTGGCTGTCGATGCTGCCGATCACGTGGCCGCCGCCGTGGAAGAACACCAGCAGCGGCGCCTCGGGCAGATCGGTGCGGTAATGCCGCGCCTTGCGGGGGCCGTCGGCCCCGTCGACCGTGAGGTCTGTCACGGCCGCGACCGGGATCCGCTTTGCGAAGCTGCTCGCGAGCTGTTCCAGTTGCCGCCGGGCGGCCACGTGGTCGTCGTCGGCCACCAACCCGTCGAGCCCGAGCAGATGCTGGCCGGCGAGCATCAGCTGCATCGTGGTGTCGAGGGTGTTCCCGTCGAGCGTGATCGAGCGTCCACCCAGCAGAACCCGCTTGACGGAGTCGGGGATCCGCGGCATCCCGCGCAGCGTGACACCGGCGATCCTGTTCGCCAGCACGTCACTGCTCGGCCCCGCGACGCCGAGTTTGCGACGCACCTGCGGCTGTGCTGGTCGGTCGGCGACGGGGTCCGTCACGGTTTCGGTCACGGTTGCTCCTCGTGGTGTGGCGCTGATTAGGCCGGTACAGATGGCGGCAATATAGTCTTCGCCAGCATTCCACTTCAGAAAAGAAGGTGACATGACGTCGGCGGCAGCTATCCCCACCGTCACACTCAACGACGACAACACCATGCCGGTGATCGGCCTCGGTGTGGGTGAGTTGTCGGAGGCCGAGGCCGAGCAGTCCGTGCTGGCGGCGTTGGAGGCCGGCTACCGGCTGATCGACACCGCAGCCGCGTACGGCAACGAAGCCGCCGTCGGGCGCGCGGTCGCACAGTCCGGGGTGCCTCGCGAGGAGCTGTTCATCACGACCAAGCTCGCCACCGAGGAACTCGGCTTCCAGTCCTCCCAGGACGCCATCAGGGCGAGCCTGGAGCGTCTGGGTCTGGAGTACGTCGACCTGTATCTGATCCACTGGCCCGCGGGCGAGCAGGGCAAGTACATCGACAGTTGGGGCGGGCTGATGAAGTCCAAAGAGGTCGGCTTGGCTCGTTCGATCGGGGTGAGCAACTTTTCCGCCCACCACCTCGACGACGTCATCGGCCTGTCATTCTTCACCCCGGCGGTCAACCAGATTGAGCTGCACCCGCTGCTCAACCAGGCCGAACTGCGGGCGGTCAACGCCGAGCACGGCATCGTGACCGAGGCCTACGGCCCGCTCGGGGTGGGCCGCCTGCTGAGCAACAGCGTGGTCACCGGCATCGCCGACGCGCACGGCAGGACACCGGCGCAGGTGCTGCTGCGCTGGAGCCTGCAACTCGGCAACGTCGTGATCTCGCGGTCGACCTCGCCGGAGCGCATCACGTCGAACCTCGACGTGTTCGGCTTCGAACTCGACGACGAGCAGATGAACGCCCTCAACGCGCTCGACGAAGGCACCCGGTTCCGCCCGGACCCCGAGACCTACGCCGGCTCCTAACGGGCAACCGTCCAGCGATGGCCGGCTTCGGCGAACCCGAGCGGTAGGGTCTGCCGCATGTGTACGCCGAGAGCGCGTGCCCGAGGGCTTCGCGGAGCCCTGATCGGGCTCTCGTCGGCGACGCTCACATCCGGCGCCCACCTCGCGGCGGGCGGAAGCTTCCCGCGCGGCGGCGCTCTGATACTCGCCGTGCTGCTCTGCGCGACGGTCGGGGCGGTCTCGGCCACTGTCCGTGTCGAGGGACGAGCAGCGAGTTGGGCCGCCACCACGGCCGCCCTGGCCTTCGCCCAGGTTCTGGGGCACGTGGCGCTGACCGTGACAAGCCACCACCACGGCGGTGACGGGCTCGTACCCGGCACGCTGATGACGGCCGTGCATCTCGGCGCGGCGGTCACGCTCGGCGGCGCCATCGCCGCGGCGGAATATCTGTACATCGTCTGCGCCTCGGTGCTGTGCTGGCTGCGGCTCTTCGCCGGCCGCGCCCCCCGCCCTGTTCCGCGCGCCAGGCGCCGGACGACGAAAGTGGTTGTGGCCCGGCCTGTTCTGGCCACCGGGTTGGGGATGCGGGCCCCGCCACGGGGTGTCGCGACCGCCTGACGTTCGCCCTCGCTCTCACCCCATTTCCTTGTGCGCCGCAGCGGTTGCGCTGCGGTCTTCACGTGCCCACCGGTGCCGCGTCGTGCGCACCGGATGGCCGCGTGTGCGCACTGACCCGTAAAGGCCTCACCGATGCCCCTTCCCGAGAACACCCTCGACCCGTCTGATGACCTGTCCCTGCCTCAGGCGATTCCCAAGCGCCGATGGCGGCCGCTGGCCACTCGGCTCCATTTCTACGCAGGGGTGCTGGTGGCGCCGCTTCTCGTGGTCGCCGCCGTCACCGGCGCGTTGTACGCGCTGGCGCCCACCGTCGAAAAGTGGTTCTACCGCGACGTTCTGACCGTCGATTCCGGCGACGTCGCGCTGCCCTTGGACCAACAGATCACCGCTGCGCGCTCGGCGTTCCCCGACCTTGACGCGACCGGGCTGCGGCCGCCGGCCACGGCGACCGAGTCCACCCGCGTCTACTTCGCCGACCCCGGGCTGGCCGAGGACATGCTGCGAGCGGTGTTCGTCGACCCGTACACCGGGCAGGTCCTCGGCGATCTGCCCACGTGGTTCGGATACCTGCCGGTGAGCACGTGGCTCGATGGCCTGCACCGCCATCTCAATCTCGGCGAGCCCGGCCGCATCTACAGCGAGACCGCCGCGTCCTGGCTCTGGGTGATCGCGCTCGGGGGCCTGTTTCTATGGCTGGCCAAGGCCTCGGACGACCGCCGCCGCGGCCGCACCGCACGGATCCTGACCGTGGATCGCGGCGGGCGCGGGCGCTCCCGCACCCTGAACTGGCACGGCGTCACGGGTGTGTGGCTGCTCGCCGGGCTGCTGTTTCTGTCCGCCACCGGGATCACCTGGTCCACCTACGCCGGCGCCCACGTCAGCGACATCCGCACAGCACTGAACTGGCAACGCCCGCAACTGGATTCCACACTGCCGACCACGGATGGGCATTCCGGACACGGCGGGCACCAGGCGGGCGGCCCGGTACCCGCACCGACGCCGATCGACTACGACGCCGCACTCGACGCCGCGGCCGGTGCCGGCGTCCACCTCCCGGTGGAAGTCAGCGTGCCCGCCGACCACGGACAGGGCATCACCGTGACCGAGATCGACAAGCCGTACCGGTTGACCACCAACTCCGCCGTGGTCGACCCCGGCAGCAACGCGGTCACCGCGCGCATCGACTACTGGCGCGACTACGCGCTGGTCGCGAAGCTCGCCGACTGGGGCATCCGCGCGCACATGGGCATGTTGTTCGGACTGCTCAACCGGTTGCTGTTGCTGGGCGTCGCGGTGGGTCTGCTTACCGTGATCGTCCGCGGCTACCGGATGTGGTGGCAGCGCAGGCCTACGCGCGGCTCCGCCTGGGCCGTTGGCCGGCCTCCGCTGCGCGCAGGGCTACGGTCGCTCCCCCTACCCGCGATGTGCGCAGTCATCGTGACCGCCGTGGCCGTCGGGTGGTTCCTACCGACGCTCGGACTCACCCTGGCCGCGTTCATCGCGGTTGACACCGTCATCGGCACTGCCAAACGCCGTAAGGCGGAACACCATGTTTGACAGACGACTCGGTATCACCCTGGCGGCACTGGCGATCTCGGTGCCGACCGCCTGCACGTCGACGAGCCATGACACAGATGCGACGATGGCTTCGCGAGTCAGCGTCGAGGACCAGTGGGCACGTGCGGCGGACACCGGCATGACGGCGGTGTTCGGAACGTTCACCAACACCGGCGGCGCAGAAGTGCACATCGTCGGCGCGGAATCGCCCTCGGCCGCGCGGGTGGAGATCCACGAGATCGCCCGCAGCGGCGACGGCGCCAACACCATGCGGCCCAAGGCAGGCGGGATCACGATCGCGCCGGGCCGCAGTCATGAACTGGCGCCCGGCGGCGACCACTTGATGCTGATGGACCTCGCCGGCCCGCTGCGCCCGGGCACCGACGTGGAGGTCACCGTCGCGTTCGGCGACGGCTCCACCCTGCCCGTCACCGCACAGGTCCGCGACTTCGCCGGGGCCGACGAGGAGTACTCCTCCGGTGACCACCAACACGGTCATGGCTGACCGGCGGCATCCCCTGGTCAGCAGGCGTCGCCTGCTGACCGGGGGTGCCGCACTGGCCGGTGCGGCATCCCTGACCGGGTGCACCCCCGTAGAATCATCAAGTTCGCCAACAGGATTCGGCACTGAGACGATTCCGTTTCACGGTCCGCACCAGGCGGGAGTCGGCACGGATCCCCAGGCCCACGCCCTGTTCGTGGCGTTGGACCTCGTTCCCACCCACGGGCGTGACCTTCGCGAGACGCTCGCCGCGGTCCTCAAGCTGTGGAGCGCGGACGCCGCACGCCTGACCCAGGGGCGCCCCGCACTGGCGGACACCGAACCGGAACTGGCCCACCGACCCGCCCGACTGACGGTCACCGTCGGTGTCGGTCCGCAGGTTTTCGGCAAGAGCGGTCTGGCGCATCGGCTCCCGAGTTCGGTCGCCGAGCTGCCGCGGTTCAGCACCGACCGCCTCGAACCGCGGTGGTGTGGCGGGGACGTTGCGCTCCAGATCTGCGCCGACGACCCACTCGTCGTCGCGCACACCGCACGAGTGTTGTTGAAGAACGTCCGCACCATGACGACCCAGCGCTGGCGTCAGAGCGGCTTCCGTACGGCCCGGGGCGCCGACTCGTCGGGCGCCACCATGCGCAATCTGATGGGGCAGGTCGACGGCACCGTGAATCCGAGGGAGAGCGCCGATCTGGACCGTCTGGTGTGGGACGACGGCTCCGGCCAGCCGTGGTTCGCCGGCGGGACGGTGCTGGCGCTTCGCCGCATCCGTATCGAATTGGACACATGGGACGAACTCGACCGGGCCAGCAAGGAGTTGACGGTGGGCCGGCGGCTCGCCACCGGAGCGCCGCTGACCGGCTCTCACGAGAGCGACGAGCCCGATCTGGATGCCACGGAGAACGGCATCCCGGTCATTGCCCCCAATTCTCATGTGGCGTTGGCCCGACACCGATCCGACGGTGAGCAGTTCCTACGCCGGGCCTACAACTACGACGACCCTCCGTTGACCGGCACCACCGACGCCGGGCTGATCTTCGCGGCCTACCAACGCGATCCGGCACGCCAGTTCGTGCCCGTCCAGCAGAGGCTGGCCGAAGCCGATGCGCTCAACCCGTGGATCACCACGATCGGGTCGGCGGTGTTCGCGATCCTGCCCGGCGCCGCCGAGGACGGCTACCTGGGCCAGGGTCTGCTGGAATGAGCTGCGCGCGAGCGCCGTCCTGTTCAGATGGCCCCTTGCATACCGGTGGCTGCGGATATCGCCGGCGGCGGTTTCTCGCCTCGTTCAACCGCGCGGGCAGGTCTCTGCCGCCTCCCGCAGCACCGGCGCCGACGGCGCATCCACCGGCAGCCCATATCCCCGCAGCACCGCGATGAATTGGATCGCGTACTGACAGTGGAACGCACCGTTGGCCGGCATCCACACCGCCGGCGGCTTGTCGCCCTTGTCCTGATTCGCCTCACCGGACACGGCCAGCAGGTTGGCCGGATCATTGGCGAACCGCTCCCTCAGCTCGTCGGTCCAGTGCCGCGCACCGAGATCCCATGCCAGCGCCAGCGGCACGATGTGGTCGATCTGCACCGAGGCGCCCACCTGGTTGCCGCGGACGAAGGCCACCGTCGCGTTGGTGTACGGGTCGCGCAGCGTCCCCGTCGCGACGGCGGTGGGGCAGCGAGAGATCGCCACGTAGGTCTTGTCGACGAGGTCACGGTCCAGGATGTCGTTTCGCGTGTCGCACCCGTTGCGCCCGCCCGGGGCGCTGGTGTCGTCGGTCCAAGACTCGCCGAAAGCCGACCGGCGGTAGTCATTTCCGCGCACCCGGGCGGGAACGATCGGAATGCCTTCCAGCACATCGGCACCGGGGGCGACGGTCGGGATGTCCGCCACAGCGATGTGGGACGACGGCGACTGCGCAACGACGCTGACCTGGTAGGCGACGATGACGGCGAGCAGCACCGAGACGGCGAGCCACAGCGTCTGCTTACGGCTCACGACATGTCCAGGAACTGGACCCGATCGGTGTCGGTGAACGGCGCCGACAGCGTCGCCATGCCCCGGTCGTGCGGATCAGTGTCGTAGACGGTCTCGCACAGTTCCCGGGCGGCCAGGATGATCTCGAGGTGTTGGGCCAGCGACAGGAACCGCAACGTGATGGGCCGGCCGGACTGGAAGTACCCCAGCACGTCGCCCTCGCTGCGCTCCCGCAGGTCGAGATCGGCCAGGGCGAACCCGTCCAGGGTGCTCGCCACCGCCGTCAAGCGTTGTCCGGCTTTGGAATGCTGGGGCAGCCTGGTGACGAGCAGGCAGAGGCTGGGATGCTCACCGCGGCCGATGCGGCCACGCAACTGGTGCAGCTGGCTGATGCCGAAGCGGTCGGCGTCCATCACCACCATCATCGTGGCGTTGGGCACGTCGACACCGACCTCGATCACCGTCGTGCACACCAGCACGTCGATCTCACCGGCCCGGAACGCGGCCATCACCGCTTCCTTCTCATCGCCCGACAGGCGTCCGTGCATCAGGCCCAGGCGCAGGTGCTTCAGCGGGCCGCGCTGCAGCCGCTCGAACATCTCCACCACCGTGACCGGCGGCGGGCCCTGCTCGTTGCTCTGGTTCTTGGCCCTGGTGTGGGGGTCCTTCTTCCCGGCAGCCGTCTTCGGGTCGCCCCTCCCATTGCCGTCGGATTCGCCGTCGGATTTGTCGTCCTCGTCGATCCGCGAGGCGACGACGTAGGCCTGACGGCCGGCCGCGACCTCCTCGGCGATGCGGGCCCACGCGCGGTCTAACCAGGCCGGTTTCTGGGTCTGGAAGATCGTGTTGGTGCTGATGGGTTGGCGTCCGCGGGGCAGCTCGCGCAGGGTGGAGGTTTCCAGGTCGCCGTAGTAGGTGAGCGCGACGGTCCTCGGGATCGGCGTGGCGGTCATCACCAGCAGGTGCGGTGTGATGCCGACACGGGACTTGGCGCGCAACCGGTCTCGTTGCTCCACGCCGAACCGGTGCTGTTCGTCGACCACGACCATGCCCAGGTTGTCGAACTCCACGGCGTCCTGCAGAAGCGCGTGTGTGCCGATGACGATGCCGGCCGCACCGGAGGTGATCTCCCGGCGGGCATCGCGTTTCTGTTGGGCGGACATCGATCCCGTCAGCAGTGCGACCCGGGTGGCGTTGTCGGCCGCGCCGAGCTCTCCGGCCCCCGCCAGCGGTCCCAGCATCGACCGGATCGACAGAGCATGTTGGGCGGCAAGGACTTCGGTGGGCGCCAGCAGCGCGCATTGGTAGCCGGCGTCGACCATCTGGAGCATCGCCAGCAGCGACACCACGGTTTTGCCGGAACCCACCTCGCCCTGCAGCATGCGGTTCATCGGCCGGGCGCCGCCGAGTTCGGCCGAGATGACGTCGAGGACCTCGAGCTGGCCCGCGGTGAGAGCGAACGGCAGCCGCGCCGACATCGCCGCCATGAGGCCGTCGTCGCGCCGTCGTGCCGGCGGCCCTGATGCGCTGAGCTCGCCGTGCCGTCGCACCACCAGACCCCATTGCAGACCGACCGCTTCGTCGAAGGTCAGCCGCTCGATCGCGCGGGCGCGCTCCTGGGCGTCGTCGCTGCGGTGCACCGCGCGCAACGCGTCGTCCTCGGACATCAGATCGTGTTCGCGCACAAACCAATCCGGCAAGGTTTCGGGGACGGGATCGAGCACGGCCAGCATCTGGCGCACGCACGCGTAGATTTCCCAGGTCTGCACCTTGGCGGTGGCCCCGTAGATCGGGAAGAAATTCTTCTCGAACTCGGCCAGCAGCTCGTCGTCGCTGGCGTCGGTGGTGGCGGCGATCGACGTCAACGATTTGGTGCCGATCTTCTTGCCGGACGCCGAGTTCAGCACCATGAACGCCGGATGGGTCAACTGCATGGTGCCGCGGTAATAGCCGACCTCACCGGAGAGCATCACCTTGGCGCCTTCGACCAGAGTGTTCTTCAGGTACTTGGGGTTGAAGAAGGTGGCCGTCACCTTGGGCCGCCGGTCGCGCAGCGTGACGACGAGGAACTCGCGCGACGGCGGGCGTTGAGCCCGCTTCAGCTCGGCCTTCTCGATCACGTCGACGAAGGTGACGTGCTCGCCTTCGGAGAGGTCGAGCTCCTCGCCTTCGCCTCGGACGGTCATCGCGTCGCTGTACTTGCGCGGGAAGTAGCGCAGCAGATCGTTGACGGTGCGCAGCCCGAGGTGCTCTTCGAGCGACGCTGCGGCCTTCTTGCCGAGCACGAAATCCAGGCTGTCGTCGAGTTTGGCCATCTCACTCCACTCCGATCAGCACCGCGTCGACGCGGTGGCCGGTGTGGAAGGCCGCCATCTCGGTCCCCGGATGGTGGCGGTGGACGTGCCGGATCAGCGCGTCGGCGATCTCGGGATCCACACCGTCACCGGTCAGCACGGTCACCAGCTCACCTCCGGAGGCGAGCAGCAGGTCGATCAATCCCGCCGCCGCCGCCGTGAGGTCGTCGCCGACGATGACCACCTCGTCGCCGACGATGCCCAGACCGTCTCCGGGCTTGCAGGCGCCGGCCCACGTCAATGCCTCTTCGGCGGCGACGCGCACCGCGCCGTACCGAGCCGCCGCCGCGGCCCTGGCCATGGTGTAGCCGTCGTCGACGACGCGGCGCTCGGGGTCGTGGACGGCCAGGGCCGCCAGGCCCTGCACCATGGACCCGGTCGGCACCGGCACCATGTCGATCCCCCAGTCGGAGGCGACCGCGCATCCGGCGACGATCTCCTCGGCGGCGACGTACCCGTTGGGCAGCACCATCACCTGGGCGGCTCCGGTGTTGACCAGGGCATGCAGCAACCGTTGAGCGCTGACCGGCTCATCGGGGCGTGGCCGCAGCACCTCGGCGCCCTCTCCGGTGAACAGGCTTTCGGCGCCGTCCCCGTCGGCGACGGCCAGCACGGCGCGCTGCCGGCTCCAGCTGCCGGCGGCCGGCCGGTCCGCACCACCGCGCAGCGACGTGATCTGGATCCGGCTCAGGGTGCCCACCGCCAGACCCGCCTCGACCGCGGCCCCCGCATCGTCGGCGTGGACGTGGACCGAGAAGTGCCCGGGGCGGGCATCGCCGCCGAATCCCGAGGCCGCGATCGCGATCGAGTCGCCCAGTTCGTCGAGTCGGGCCCGTAATTTCTCGACGCCCTCGACCTGGCATCCGCTGAGCAGGTACATCACCTCGAAACCGGGACCGGTGTGCGCTGCCGGTGCCGGCGGTGGGGTTTTCGAGGGTGCATAGACGGTCCGGCGCGGCGCCTGTCCGGTCAGCGTCGCGCACAGTGCGTCGAGCAGGACCACCAGGCCGCGGCCCCCGGCGTCGACGACCCCGGCGTCGGCCAGCACGTCGAGCTGGGAGGGGGTGCGATCCAGCGCGGCTCCGGCGGCGTGGGCGCACACGGTCACCACCTCAGGCAGGTCCGCATCCGCCAGGACCGAGTCCTCGGCCGCCTCGGCCGCGTCGTGCAGGACCGAGACGATGGTTCCCGGCACGGCTTCGCCCATCGATGCGACGACGAGCGTCAGCGCGTGCCGCAGCGAAGCGCTCAGCAGCGCACCGCTGATGTCGGTGAGCACGCCTTGCCGATCTTCAGCGGCGGACGCGGTGACCTCGGCGAGGGCCCGCAGGATCTGGGACAGGATCACCCCGGAGTTGCCGCGGGCGCCGCGCAGCGCCCCGTCGGCCAGCGCCGCGGCGACTTCCGCGACGTCCGCGCCGGCGTCGCAGGCGTCCGCCTGCGCCCACGCCGCACGCATCGTGAACAGCATGTTCGTCCCGGTATCCGAGTCGGCGACCGGGAACACGTTCAACCGGTTGATCTCGTCGGTGTGGCTGACCAGGTCCGCGACGGCAGCATGCGCCCAGCGCCGTAGGGCGGACGCATCGAGGCGCCGAACCGACATCCCACCTCCACACTGCTTCCGACGTCGGCGTCAGCCTAGCCAGTGGCGGGGACAGCGCCGAAGCGTGCAGGATGGCCTGTGCACAGCGCGGGCCCGGGTTTTGGTGTTCTCTGCGACGGCCGGTATCCTGATCAGGTTGTCGGGTCGCGCCGCCTCTGAGGTGGCCGGAGGAATCCAGACCCCGACCCAAGAACCCTTAAGTACTAATTCGAGGAGTTTCAACATGGCTGCCGTGTGCGAGATCTGCGGGAAGGGCCCCGGCTTCGGCAAGTCGGTGTCGCACTCCCATCGCCGGACCAGCCGTCGGTGGAACCCGAACATCCAGTCGGTGCGCGCGGTGTCGGGCCCGGGCGGGAACAAGCACCGCGTCAATGTGTGCACGTCCTGCCTGAAGGCCGGCAAGGTTTCGCGCGGCTGATACTCGACCCGGCGAGGCATTCGACGGGTGACGAAGCGCGGTCGGCGTGATACGCCGACCGCTGTTCGTTTATGCGCGTACTCGCTGACCCCGCGCGCCGCCCGCTAGTGTCCTGAGTCATTAATTGCGATCTAGTTGTTAGACTGGGTTGTGCCGACACCTCATGCCGCGAAGATTGTCTTGACCACTGACGAGCGGGCCGAGTTGGAGGGGTGGGCGCGGCGACGATCCAGTGCCGCGGGTCTGGCGATGCGGGCTCGAATTGTGTTGGCAGCCGCCGACGGTGGCTCCAACACCGAACTCGCCGATCGGCTGGAACTGTCGATCGGCACGGTGCGGCGATGGCGCAACCGGTTCGTCGAATTACGTCTAGACGGGTTGGTTGACGAGCCTCGCCCGGGTCGTCCGCGGGTCGTCGGCGACGACCAGATCGAAGCGTTGATCACCAAGACGCTGGAGACCACCCCGCCGGATGCCACTCATTGGTCGACCCGCTCGATGGCCGCTCATTTGGGGTTGAGTCAGTCGATGGTGTCGCGGGTCTGGCGAGCGTTCGGACTGGCTCCCCACAAGCAGGACTCATGGAAGCTATCGAAGGATCCGCTGTTCGTGGCCAAAGTCCGCGATGTCGTCGGCCTGTACCTGGACCCGCCGGAGCGGGCGCTGGTGCTCTGCGTGGATGAGAAGACGCAGATCCAGGCCCTTAATCGCACCCAGCCCGTGTTTCCGATGCTGCCCGGAACCCCGGCGCGAGCCAGCCACGACTACGTCCGCCACGGCACCTCCAGCTTGTACGCCGCCCTCGACCTGACCACCGGCAAGGTCATCGGCGCGCTGCACTCCCGGCACCGGGCCACCGAGTTCCTGGCCTTCCTCAAGAAGATCGATGCCGAAGTTCCCGACGATCTCGATGTGCATCTGGTCCTCGACAATGCCTCCACACACAAGACGCCTGCGGTGAAGCGTTGGCTGGCAAGCCATCCCAGATTCGTCCTGCACTTCACCCCGACCAGCTCCTCGTGGCTCAATCTCGTCGAGCGCTGGTTTGCCGAGCTGACCACCAAGAAACTGCGCCGCTCCACTCACACCTCGGTGCGGCAACTCAACGCCGATATCCGTGCCTGGATCGACACCTGGAACGACAACCCCAAGCCTTACGTCTGGACTAAGACCGCCGACCAGATCCTGGCAAGCATCGCCAACTACTGCAACCGAATTAATGACTCAGGACACTAGGGCAAACGCCAGTCGATCGACTCGGCACCCATCTGGGTGAGCAGGTCGTTGGCGCGGCTGAACGGTTTTGACCCGAAGAATCCGCGCGACGCCGAGAGCGGCGACGGATGCGGGGATTCGATGACTGCGGTGTCGCCCAGCATGGGGCGCAGTGTCGAGGCGTCCCTGCCCCACAGCACGGCCACCAGAGGCTGCTCGCGGGCAACCAGCGCGCGGATCGCGCATTCGGTGACCGCCTCCCAGCCCTTACCCCGATGTGAGGCGGGGGTGCCGGGCCGCACCGTCAGCACCCTGTTGAGCAGCATCACGCCCTGTTCGCACCAGGGCGTCAGATCCCCGCAGACGGGCGCCGGGTGGCCGAGATCCGCCCGGTACTCCTTGAAGATGTTGTCGAGACTGCGCGGCAGCGGCTTCACGTCGGGCGCGACCGAGAAACTCAGGCCGACGGCGTGGCCGGGTGTCGGGTACGGATCCTGACCGACGATCAGCACCCGGACCTTGTCCAGCGGAAACGTGAACGCACGCAGTACGTTCTCCCCGGAGGGCAGGTACCGGTGTCCGGCGGCGAGTTCGGCGCGCAGGAACTCCCCCATCTGTGCCACCTGGGATTCGACCGGCGCCAGCGCCGCGGCCCACCCGTCGTCGATCAGTTCCCGCAGAGGACGTGCTGTCACGAGAGGCCAACTTAGCGGGCCTCAGAACGACTGCCAGCCCCGGTCTCCCTGCCACGGTGCGCCGTCGACGGTGACACCGGCGGCAGCGGGCGGAACCGCCACGCTGCCGATGACGCGCCAGCCCGGCGGCGGTTCGGCGCGGAACGTGGCCACCAGTGCGTGGTCCTCTCCCCCGCCGAGCACCCACTGCAGCGCATCGGCGCCGGCCTCGGCCGCCGCCTCGGCGACTGCCTCGATGTCGGGACGCAGACCTTCGCTGGAGAGATCGATGTGCACGTTCGACGCGAACGCGATGTGCCCGAGGTCGGCAAGCAGTCCGTCGGAGACGTCGGTCATCGAGGTCGCGCCCGCCCGGGACGCGATCCGGCCCTGCCCGTAGGGCGGCTCGGGAACGAGATGGCGGCGACGCAGCGCCGCATGCCCTTCGATTCCCTTGTGCCACAATGCGTATCCCGCATGGGAGCGACCGAGTTCACCGGTTATGGCCACGATGTCCCCGGGTCGGGCACCGTCGCGACGCACCGGCTCCCGACCGTCGAGGTCGCCCAGCGCGGCGACCGACACCACCCACTGCGGTGCCGAGACGGTGTCTCCGCCGACGATGCTCGCGCCGATCGACTCGGCCTCGTGCCACATCCCGTCGGCCAGTTCCACCGCGCTCGCGGTGCGGGTGTGCCCGGGCGCCCCGAATCCGATGACGAACGCGGTGGTCCGCCCGCCCATGGCTTCGATGTCAGCGGCGTTCTGCGCGATGGCTTTTCGCCCGACGTCGTGCGGGGTGGACCAGTCCAGCCGGAAATGCCGGTTCTCGATGAGCATGTCGGTGCATACGACGGTCCGGCCGTCCGACGCGATGACGACGGCCGCGTCGTCACCGGGGCCGAGCGCGACGAACGGGGGCTGGCGACGGCCGGCGACCAGTCTGTCGATCACGGCGAATTCGCCCGACTGCGACAGCGTGTCGTCGGCGCCCTCGTCCGCCATCGCCCGATCCTCCCGCCGTCCTGAACGCTCGACGCACCTGCGGTACGTTTGGTCCCTGCGGCGTGGAGTCTATGCAGCCAATGAAGGGATTTCGCCAGTGGTCGAGGCTTTCGTTCTCATCCAGACCGAGGTCGGCCGCGCCGAAGTCATCGCCAAACAGCTCGCGGGGCTGACCGGTGTGTCGTCGTCGGAGTACGTGACCGGCCCCTATGACGTGGTGGTGCGGGTGACCGCGGGGTCTCTCGACGAGCTGAAGACGACGATCGTGCCTGGTGTGCAGCAGGTTGCCGGGATCACCCGCACCCTGACCTGTCCTATCGCAAGGGGGGCGCACCCCTAGAGTTTGACGTGTGAACAGCCCGACCACAGACGGTCCGCCGCGGTGGGCGCTGCTCGCCGCGCTGATCATCGCCGTCGGCAGTGTGGTCGCCGTGATCGGCACGATCGCGGTCAGGCAACGCGTGCCGGCGCCTCAGCCGGTGGCGATCGCGGCGCTGCCCGCCCCCCAGGCCGAGAGCCCGCAATGCGCGGGGTTGGTCGCTGCGTTGCCCGACGCGCTCGGCGACTACCGGCGCGCCGAGGTCGTGGAACCCGCGCCCCCCGGCACGGCCGCGTGGCAGCGGGAGCACGGTGGTGAAGCGCTGATCCTGCGGTGCGGACTGGAGCGGCCCGCCGAGTTCGTATCCGGGACTCCCGTGCAGGTGGTGGACGGGGTGCAGTGGTTCCGGGTGGGCGAAGCGGGGGCGGGAAATGACCGGGTGGGCGAAGCGGGGGCGGGAAATGACCGGTTGGGCGAAGCGGGGGCGGGAGATTCGCGCAGCACCTGGTTCGTCGTGGACCGGCCCGTGTACGTGGCGCTGACGTTGCCGGCGGATTCCGGCCCGACACCGATCCAGGTGCTCTCGCAAGCGATCACCGACACTCTTGCGCCCCGCCCGCCGGATCCTGGGCCCGTTGGCGCGCCGCCGCGCTAGCCGCTACCGCAGACCGGTGCCGCGGGCGAGCGCCGTGTCGACCATGGTCGCCAGCAGGGTCGGGTAATCGACGCCGCTGGCCGCCCACATCCGCGGATACATCGAGATCGTGGTGAATCCGGGCATCGTGTTGATCTCGTTGATGACGGGCCCGTTATCGGTGAGGAAGAAGTCCACCCGGGCCAGACCCTGGCAGTCGATCGCCTGGAAGGCGCGGATCGACAGTTGCCGCACCACGTCGGCGACGTCGTCGTCGACTTTGGCGGGCACGTCGAGTTCGGCGGCGTCGTCGAGGTACTTGGTCTCGAAGTCGTAGAAGCCGTCTTCCCTGCCGCGCACGCCGGCCACCCGGATCTCACCCACCGTGCTGGCCGCGAGCCGCCCGTCCGGGAATTCGAGCACACCGCATTCGAGTTCGCGTCCCGGGATGGCGGCCTCGACGATGACCTTCGGGTCGTGACGTCGGGCCAGCTCGACCGAGGCGTCCAGGTCGTCCCAGGACACGACGCGGCTGACACCGATCGACGACCCTCCGCGGGAGGGTTTGACGAACACCGGTAAACCGAGCCGCTCCCGGTCATCGAGCGACACGGTGGCGGCACCGCGGCGCAGCACCACATGGTCGCCGACCGGCAGTCCGGCGGCGGTGAGCAGCTTCTTGGTGAACTCCTTGTCCATGCCGGCCGCACTGGCGAACACCCCGGCGCCGACGTACGGCACCCCGGCGAGTTCCAGCAGTCCCTGAATCGTGCCGTCCTCGCCGTAGGGGCCGTGCAGCACCGGGAACACGACGTCGACGGAGGCCAGCAGCTCACCGGCGTGGTCGCCGAGGGACACCAGCTGGCCGCGCCGACCGGGGTCGGCGGCCAGGGCAAGCTCGATGCCAGACGAGGGGCTGACGCCCGGCAGGGTGCCGTCGGTGATCGCCAGCGCCTCGGGCCGGCCGTCGGTGAGCACCCACGATCCTTCGGGCGTGATGCCGACGGCGACCACCTCGAACCGCTGCGGGTCGAGGTTGCGCAGGATGCTGCCTGCGGATACACACGAGATCGCGTGTTCGGAGCTACGTCCGCCGTAGACGACGGCGACTCGGATGCGGGCAGTCACAACCTAGAGAGGCTACCGGCCCGCCCGTGTCACGCCGCCCCGAGTGCCTGCCGGACGTCGTCGACGATGTCGTCGGTGTCCTCGATCCCCAGCGAGATCCGGGCGAACCCGCCGGAGACGGGGTCCCCCCAGCGGGCCCGTCGGTCGACCGAGGTGTGGATTCCGCCGAAGCTCGTGGACGCCACCAGCAACGCGCTTCGCCGCACGAGATCGTGCACCGCGTCGGCGTCGGCCAACTCCACCGCCACGATGCCGCCGAACCGCCGCATCTGAGCGGACGCGATCGCGTGTGACGGATCCTCGGGTAGGCCGGGATAGCGCACAGATCGCACCGCCGGGTGGGAACGCAGCATCAGCGCCAACGCCGCGGCGTTCTGGCACTGTCTCTCGAACCGCAATCCGGCACTGCCCAGGCTGCGTAGCACCAGCCAGGCTTCGAAGGCACCGAGGATGGGCCCGGCGAGAAGTCGTTCGCGCTCGATGCGTTCCATCAGTTCGGGGTGGCTTCCCGCCACGTAGCCGGCGAGGACATCGTGATGGCCGGCCAGCGCCTTGGTGGCGCTGGCGACCACCAGGTCGGCGCCGAGCGACAACGGTTGCTGTCCGAGCGGAGTGGCGGTGGTGTTGTCGACGACGAGCACCGTCCGCTGCGACCGGCACGTCATGGCCAGCCGGTGCAGTTCCACCACGTCGAGTCCGGGGTTCGACGGGGTCTCGGCCAGCACCACGTCCGCGTCACGGGCTGCGTCGCACATCTGGTCGCACCGCGCTTCGACGACGGTGACGCCGCGCGGCGCGAGGTACTCCTTGGCGTAGGCACGCACCTGGTAATACCCGTCCGCCGGCACCACCAGCGTGTGGCCCGGCTCGGCCAGGATCCGCAGCACCGCGGTCAGCGCGGCCATTCCCGAACCGAAAGTCAGTGCGCGCGCAGCCCCTTCGAGCTGGGCCAGCGCGGACTCCAGTTGCCGCCACGTCGGGTTGGACTTGCGGCCATAGCTGTCAAGGGCTTCGTCCTCGTCCGCGCCGAGGTGATAGGCCGCCACCGGCACCAGCGGCTGCGCCACTGGCTCGCCCGGAATACCCTGGGCGACAACGGATTTGACGCTGCGTGTGGAGTCTCCGTAGGTGCCGGTCATCGGCGCTCACTCCGGCTTGGGGGTGCGACCGAGGAGCAGCGAGACCGCATCGTCGACCGACAATCCCCGGTGGCACACCCGGTGCACCGCCTCGGTGAGCGGCATCTCGACGTCGTAGCTCGAGGCCAACGCCAGCACTGACTGGCACGACGTCACCCCCTCGGCCACGTGGCCTCCGGTCGCCTCCCGGGCGGCCTCGATGGTGCCACCCTTGCCCAGATGTTCCCCGAACGAGCGGTTCCGGGACTGCGGTGAGGTGCAGGTGGCCACCAGATCTCCGATCCCCGCGAGGCCGGCCAGGGTGGCGGGCTTGGCTCCCAACGCAATTCCCAGACGCATGATCTCGGCCAGCCCACGCGTGATGATGGCCGCTGCGGTGTTCTCGCCGAGCCCCACACCGGCGGCCATTCCGCAGGCCAGCGCGATGACGTTCTTGCATGCGCCGCCGATCTCGGCGCCGATGACATCGGAGTTGGTGTACGGCCGGAAGTACCCGGTGGCCAGCGCCCGCTGCAGTGCGACCGCCCGGCCGGAGTCGCTGCAGGCGACGACCGTGGCCGCCGGCTGCTCCTCGGCGATCTCGCGGGCCAGATTCGGCCCGCTGACGACGGCGACCCTTCCCGGGTCGGCGCCGGTCACCGAGATGATGACCTGACTCATCCGCATCAGCGTGTCCAGTTCGATGCCTTTGGCCAGATTCACCAACGTGGTGTCGGCGCCGAGGTACCCCTTCCACAGTTCGAGATTGGCCCGCAGGGTCTGTGACGGAACCGCCAGAAACACCGTGCACGGTGCACCGAGCGCTTCGGCCGGATCACTGGTGGCGCGAATCGATGGGGGCAGCGCGACATCCAGGTAGCCGGCGTTACGGTGGGTCCGGTTGATCTCGTCGGCCAACTCCGCCCGGCGGGCCCACAACGTGACGTTGTTGCCGGCATCGGCCAACACCTTGGCCAGGGCTGTTCCCCAGGCCCCGGCCCCCATTACCGCTGCTTCCACCACGGCTTCAGACTAACCGGGAATAACCGACTGGCAGGATGGCGCTCGTGAGCGGCATGAACATCAACCGCGCCGACATCGGCCTGGTGATCGCGGTCAAGCGGCTCACTGCTGCCAAGACACGGCTGGCTCCGGTGTTTTCGGCCGCGGCCCGCGAGGACGTCGTGCTGGCGATGCTCGTCGACACCATCACCGCTGCCATGGCCGTCCCAGCCCTGCGCTCGGTGCTGGTCGTGACCCCCGACCGCGATGCCGCCGAGGCCGCCCGCAGGACCGGCGCCCGCGTGCTCACCGACCCGACACCGGAGGGCCATCGGGACCCACTGAACAACGCGTTGAACGCGGCCGAGGCAGTGGCCCGCCGGCAGAGCGCGAATATCGTTGCTTTACAGGGTGATCTGCCCTGTCTGCAGACCATCGAACTGGCCGAGGCGATCGCCGCGGCGCGGGCGCATCCGCGCAGTTTCGTCGCCGACCGGCACGGCACCGGAACCTCGGCTCTGTTCGCGTTCGGAGTCGCGCTTAAACCGCGGTTCGGACCCGACTCCGCGCGGCGTCATCGCCGTTCCGGTGCCGTCGAGCTGGCCGGGCCCTGGCCGGGGCTGCGCTCGGACATCGACACCCCTGAGGACCTGCTCGCCGCCCGTGACCACGGCGTCGGCCCGGCCACCGCGCAGGCGATCGGACGCGTCGTGAATCCGTGACCCATCTCGGTGGCAGGAGCACCCGGGTATAGGGAATCATCGACAGATATGACCGAAGCCCAGACCAGGCCCGACCAGGCGGAGCCCTCCGGGCTCTCCGAGACGTCCGAGACGGTCGCCCCGCCGCCGGTCGCCGCACCCACGGATTCGGCACCCGTGGCGCCGCCCGCGGCGACGTCACCCACCGTCGAGAACCCACTGCCTGATGACCGCTACCTGAACCGGGAATTGAGTTGGCTGGACTTCAACGCCCGTGTGCTCGCGCTCGCGGCCGACCCGTCGTTGCCGCTGTTGGAACGCGCCAAGTTCCTGGCGATCTTCGCGTCCAATCTCGACGAGTTCTACATGGTGCGGGTGGCTGGGCTGAAGCGCCGCGACGAGATGGGACTGTCGGTGCGTTCTGCCGATGGGCTCTCGCCGCGTGAACAGCTGCGCCGCATCAGCGAACGGACCCAGCAGATCGCCAGCCGGCACGCGCGAGTGTTCCTCGACTCGGTACGGCCGGCACTGGCCGAAGAGGGCATCGTCATCGTCACCTGGGCCGAACTCGACGAGGCCGAGCGGGGCAGACTCTCCACCTATTTCCACGAGCAGGTCTTCCCGGTGCTCACTCCGCTGGCGGTCGATCCTGCCCACCCGTTCCCGTTCGTGAGCGGGTTGAGCCTGAACCTCGCCATCACCGTCAAGCACCCCGACGACGGCGGCCAGCATTTCGCGCGAATCAAAGTGCCCGACAACGTGGACCGCTTCGTCGAACTCGCCGGCAGGGAAGACACCCCCGGCACGGTGCGGTTCCTGCCGATGGAGGAACTGATCGCGGCGTTCCTTCCGGTGTTGTTTCCGGGCCTGGAAGTGGTGGAGCACCATGCGTTCCGCATCACCCGAAATGCCGATTTCGAGGTGGAGGAAGACCGCGACGAAGACCTGTTGCAGGCGCTCGAACGCGAGTTGGCCCGGCGGCGCTTCGGATCTCCGGTACGCCTTGAGGTCTCCGACGACATGACCGAGAGCATGCTGGAACTGCTGCTGCGTGAACTCGATGTCGCGCCCGGGGACGTGGTCGAGGTGCCCGGGCTTCTGGATCTCTCGTCGCTGTGGCAGATCTACAAGGTGGACCGGCCGGCGCTCAAGGATCCGCCGTTCGTGCCGGCCACGCCGTCGGCGTTCGGCGAGCGCGAGACCCCCAAGAGCATCTTCGCCGCGCTGCGTGACGGCGACGTCCTGGTGCATCACCCCTACGACTCGTTCTCGACCACCGTGCAGCGCTTCATCGAACAAGCTGCCGCAGACCCCAATGTGCTTGCCATCAAACAGACCCTCTACCGCACCTCAGGTGATTCGCCGATCGTCAACGCGCTGATCGACGCCGCCGAGGCCGGCAAGCAGGTGGTGGCATTGGTTGAGATCAAGGCCCGGTTCGACGAACAGGCCAACATCAAGTGGGCGCGCGCACTCGAACAAGCCGGTGTGCATGTGGTCTACGGGCTCATCGGATTGAAGACACACTGCAAGACGTGCCTGGTGGTGCGCCGGGAGGGATCGACCATCCGCCGCTACTGCCATGTCGGCACCGGCAATTACAACCCGAAGACGGCGCGCCTCTACGAGGACATCGGCCTGCTGACGGCCGCACCCGACATCGGCGCCGACCTGACCGACCTGTTCAATTCACTGACGGGTTACTCACGCAAGGAGTCCTACCGCAACCTGCTGGTGGCGCCGTACGGTGTGCGCAAGGGCATCATCGAGCGCATCGAACGGGAGATCGCTGCCACCCGGGACGGAGCCGACGGCCGGATTCGCTTGAAGGCAAATGCTTTGGTCGACGAGCAGGTCATCGACGCGCTGTACCGCGCGTCGCAGGCCGGGGTGCGCGTCGAGGTCGTGGTCCGCGGAATCTGCGCGCTGCGCCCGGGTGTACCCGGCTTCTCGGAGAACATCACGGTGCGGTCGATCCTCGGCCGGTTCCTCGAACATTCACGGATCATTCATTTCCGCGCCATCGACGAATACTGGATCGGGAGCGCCGACATGATGCACCGTAATCTCGACCGGCGGGTGGAAGTCATGGCGCAGGTCAAAGATCCACGTTTGACCGCACAACTGAACGACATCTTTGAATCTGCGGTCGACCCGAGTACGCGGTGCTGGGAACTCGGTCCCGACGGGAATTGGACCGCGTCGCCACAGGAAGGGCACACCGTGCGGGACCATCAGCGATCGCTGATGGAGCGACATCGGCACCCGTGACCGCTCTTCCCATTCGCGAATGACACGCAGGAGTTGAGGTGCCGAAGGAGCACAAGCGGGATGCCGTCGTGGTGAAGAAGTCACCGATCCTGGCAGCCGGCGCAGTACTGTGGCGTCCCCAGGAGTGCACGGACACACCGGAGATCGCGGTGGTGCACCGACCCCGCTACGACGACTGGTCACTGCCTAAAGGCAAGGTCGACCCGGACGAAACCGAGCCGGTCACCGCGGTGCGTGAGATCGAGGAGGAGACGGGTTACCGCGCCCGCCTCGGGCGGCGGCTGCCCACCGTCACCTATCCGGTCGACAACGCCACGAAGAAGGTGCGGTACTGGGCCGCGCGCTGCCTGGGCGGCGAATTCGCCCCGAACGCCGAAGTCGACGAACTGCGGTGGCTCTCCGCCGAGGACGCGATGTCCACGCTGAGCTACCCGCACGACCGCAAGGTTCTCCGCCACTTCCTCAAACATCCCGCCGACACCCAGACGGTGCTCATCGTTCGGCACGGCACCGCCGGTGACAAGAAACGCTACCGCGGCGACGACCGAAAGCGCCCATTGGACAAGCATGGCCGCGCCCAGGCCGAGGCACTGGTCACACAGTTGCTGGCGTTCGGAGCCGAAGAACTGTTCGCCGCCGACCGGGTGCGCTGCCGGCAGACGCTCGAGCCGTTGGCCGAAGAACTCGGCACGGTGATCCACGTCGAGCCGATGCTCACCGAAGAGGCGTACGCGGAGGACCGCAAGGCCGCCCGGCACCGCGTTCTCGAAATCGCCGAGAAGTCGGTCACACCGGTGATCTGCACCCAGGGGAAGGTGATTCCCGACCTCATCGCCTGGTGGTGCGAGCGCGACGGGGTACGGCCGGACAAGTCCCGCAACCGCAAGGGCAGCACGTGGGTGATGTCCCTGCATGAGGGCCGGCTCATCGCCGCCGACCACATCGGCAGCCCACTACCCCCGAAAAAGTGATGCCGCAATTGAATACAACTTCGTCGTAACGGCGACACGAAATACGCCGCGGATCATCAGATCCGCGGCGTATCCGTGAGAACGTGTTACTTGCGTCCGCGCTTGGCCGGAGCCTTCTTGGCGGGCGCCTTCTTCGCGGCGGTGGCCTTCTTGGCCGGAGCCTTGGTCGCGGCCTTCTTGGCCGGAGCCTTCTTGGCGGGCGCCTTCTTCGCGGCGGTGGCCTTCTTGGCCGGAGCCTTGGTCGCGGCCTTCTTGGCCGGAGCCTTCTTGGCCGGAGCCGCCTTCTTCGCGGCGGTGGCCTTCTTGGCGGGAGCCTTGGTCGCGGCCTTCTTGGCCGGAGCCTTCTTGGCCGGAGCCGCCTTCTTGGCAGCGGCCTTCTTGGCCGGAGCCTTCTTGGCTGCCTTGCGCGCGGTGCTCGTCGCGGTCACGCCGCGCTTGACCGCCGGCCCTTCGGCCGGAAGCTTCTGTGCGCCAGAGACAACAGCCTTGAACTGAGCGCCGGGACGGAACGCCGGAACTGAGGTGGGCTTCACCTTTACGGTCTCGCCGGTACGCGGATTGCGCGCCACGCGGGCGGCGCGACGCCGCTGCTCGAAAACACCGAAGCCGGTGATGGTGACGCTCTCACCCTTGTGCACGGCGCGCACGATGGTGTCGACAACGTTCTCCACCGCCGCAGTCGCTTGCCGACGATCCGAGCCCAACTTCTCCGTGAGTACGTCGATGAGCTCTGCTTTGTTCATGCAAAACCTCCGAAACCAGTGGCCCTCTCTGGGCCGACTAGTGGACACGGTAAACCCATTGCCTGCTGATTTCCAAGAGCCACGCGCAATTTCAGGCGTGCACAGCGAACTTTTTTCAATCCGCTTGGCTCCCTTACCGTCCTATCGGAGCCCGCGAAAAGAGGGTTTCAGGCGCGGGATTTCGGCCTTTCGGCCGCCCGATCACGCCGGAAGTGTGGAGGGTTTCCACTCCGGCCTGCGTCGCTCAAAATTCTCGATTTCGTCGAGTTTGCGCAGCGTAAGGCCTATATCGTCGAGTCCCTCGAGTAGCCGCCAAGCGGTGTAATCGTCAATGTTGAACGGCACCATCATGGTTGCGGCGGTGATGGTCCGATCTTGAAGATTGACAGTGATTTCCGTCCCGGGATGCTGCTCTATGAGCTTCCACAACAATTCGACGTCATCCTGCGCCACTTCCGCCGCCAGTAGACCGGCCTTGCCGGCGTTGCCCCGGAAAATATCGGCGAATCGGGATGAGATGACTACCCGGAATCCGAAGTCCATCAGCGCCCAGACCGCATGTTCGCGTGACGACCCGGTGCCGAAATCCGGTCCGGCGACCAGAACCGAGCCCCTGTCGAACGGCGGTGAATTCAAGACGAAGGACGGGTCGGTGCGCCAGGCCGCGAAAAGACCGTCCTCGAATCCCGTTCGGGTCACCCGCTTCAAATAGACCGCGGGGATGATCTGGTCGGTGTCGACGTTCGAGCGGCGCAGCGGAACGCCGATCCCGGTGTGGGTGCGGAAAGCTTCCATGACAGTCTCCTGAGGTCTCAGTGGGCCGAATCGGCGGCCAGGTCGGCGGGGGAAGACAGCGTGCCGCGCACCGCGGTCGCGGCGGCCACCGCGGGCGAGACGAGATGCGTTCGTCCGCCCTTGCCCTGCCGCCCCTCGAAATTCCGGTTCGAGGTCGATGCGCATCGCTCCCCCGGGGCGAGTTGATCCGGGTTCATCCCGAGGCACATCGAGCATCCCGCCTGGCGCCATTCGGCCCCTGCGGCAGTGAAGATCTCACCCAGGCCCTCGGCTTCGGCCTGGGCGCGCACCCGCATCGAACCGGGAACGACCAGCATCCGGACGTCGTCGGCCACCTTCCGGCCGCGCAGCACGTCGGCGACCACGCGCAGATCCTCGATCCGGCCGTTCGTGCACGATCCGACGAACACCGTGTCGACCGGGATTTCACGCAGCGGAGTACCCGGACGAAGGTCCATGTAAGCCAACGCCTTTTCGGCGGCCAGGCGCTCCCCCTCGTCGAAGATCATCTCGGGGTCTGGGACCGATCCGCTCAGTGGGACACCCTGGCCGGGATTGGTGCCCCACGTCACGAAGGGGCTCAGCGTCGAGGCGTCGATGTAGATCTCGGTGTCGAACTGGGCGCCCTCGTCGGTGCGCAGCTGGCTCCACGCCTCGACCGCGGCGTCCCACTGAGCCCCCGCAGGAGCATGCGGACGGCCACGCAGGAATTCGAACGTCTTCTCGTCGGGGGCGATCATGCCCGCCCTGGCGCCCGCCTCGATGCTCATGTTGCAGACCGTCATCCGGCCTTCCATGGACAGCGATTCGATGGCGCTGCCCCGGTATTCGATCACGTGACCCTGACCGCCGCCGGTGCCGATCTTTGCGATGACGGCGAGGATGATGTCCTTGGCGCTGACTCCGGGCGGGAGTTCGCCGTCGACATTGACCGCCATGGTCTTGAACGGCCGCAGCGGAAGCGTCTGGGTGGCAAGCACATGTTCGACCTCAGAGGTTCCGATCCCCATCGCCAGAGCGCCGAACGCACCGTGCGTCGAGGTGTGGCTGTCACCACAGACCACGGTCATGCCCGGCTGGGTCAGACCCAACTGCGGCCCGATGATGTGCACGATGCCCTGCTCGACATCTCCCATCGGGTGGAGTCTGATGCCGAAATCCGCACAGTTCCGCCGGAGAGTCTCGACCTGGGTGCGTGAGACCGGGTCGGCGATCGGCTTGTCGATGTCGACGGTCGGCACGTTGTGGTCCTCGGTGGCGATCGTTAGATCGGGCCGGCGCACCGGGCGTCCGGCCAGCCGCAAGCCGTCGAAGGCCTGCGGGCTGGTGACCTCGTGGAGGATATGCAGATCGATGTAGATGAGGTCCGGCTGACGCGCGGCACCCTCACCGGTGCCCGGAACGACGACGTGATCGCTCCACACCTTCTCGGCGAGCGTGCGGGGCTGGTTCGCGATGGCCATCTTGACTGTCTCACAATCTGGGAAGCTAGTATCTCCTTGTGAGACAGAATAGCGGTATCGGCGTGCTGGACAAAGCGGTCACCGTGCTTCACGCGGTAGCCGAGTCCCCCTGCGGTCTCGCCGATCTCTGCGAGCGCACCGACCTACCGCGGGCGACTGCGCACCGGCTCGCCGTCGGATTGGAAACCCACCGGCTCCTCGCACGCGACGGCGACGGACAATGGCGTCTCGGTCCGGCACTGACCGAACTCGCCGGGCATGTCAACGATCCGCTGCTGACCGCCGGTGCTGTGGTGCTGCCCCGGCTGCGCGAATTGACCGGGGAGAGTGTGCAGCTCTACCGGCGGGAGGGTACCGCCCGCATCTGTATCGCGGCCCTGGAGCCGCCCGCCGGTCTACGTGACACCGTTCCCGTCGGCACCCGACTGCCCATGACGGCGGGTTCGGGAGCCAAGGTGCTGCTCGCCTTCGCAGATGCGGCCACCCAGCAGGCGGTGCTGCCGTCGGCCATGTTCACCGACCGGACCCTGGCCGAGGTGCGCAAGCGGGGCTGGGCCCAGAGCGCCGCCGAACGCGAGCCCGGTGTGGCCAGCGTCTCGGCTCCGGTGCGCGACGGCCGGGGTGCGGTCATCGCCGCCGTCTCGGTCTCCGGGCCCATCGACCGGATGGGCCGCCGGCCCGGGGCGCGCTGGGCGGCCGATCTGGTCGCCGCGGCCGATGCGCTGACCCGGCGGCTGTAGCGAGCGCCCGGCGCCCGGGCTACGGAGACACCACCGCCCGGTCGACATTGCGTGGTCTCACGCGGTCCCGGGCGAGTGCTGGGCGAGTACGCAACGAAAAACTCCGGCGCCCTCGGATGAGGAACCGGAGTGTTGCTTTGTACCCCCGATGGGATTCGAACCCACGCTACCGCCGTGAGAGGGCGGCGTCCTAGGCCGCTAGACGACGGGGGCTAGAACTGGTGCCGGTTGGAAAGCATAGCTCAGGTGAGAATGCAGACCTAATCAGTGGCGTTGGCTGGGGTACCAGGACTCGAACCTAGAATGGCTGAACCAGAATCAGCTGTGTTGCCAATTACACCATACCCCATTGGCTGCTTGTAACCGCTGGTCACAAGCCCCTTTTCGGCCCGGCGTGCGTCGGTGTCACCTTCGCGCGCCTTTCACGGGCCGACGAGCAGACTACCAAAGATTTCGGACTGATTTTTCACGGCACCGCCGTCGCGGCCGCCGCGGCGTGATCCCGGCCGGCCTGCAACCGCGCCAAGCTGCGGTCGCGGCCGAGAAGCTCCAGCGACTCGAACAGCGGCGGGCTCACCGACGAGCCCGTCGCGGCCACCCGGACCGGACCGAAGGCCTTGCGCGGTTTGAGCTCGAGCGCTTCGATCAGCGCGGACTTCAGCGCCGCCTCGATGGCCGCCGCGTCCCACGTCGCGATGCCCTGAAGTGCTTGCACCGCGGCGTCGAGTACCGGCACCGCCTCGGCCTTGAGTTCCTTGGCCGCCGATTTGTCGTCGAGTGCGAACGAGGCGTCGTCGAGGAACTTCAACAGATCCCAGGCGTCGCCGAGCACGACGATCCGGGTCTGCACCAGCCGGGCCGCCTCGGCGAAGCCGACCTCGTCCAGACCGGTGCGGTAGCCGTGAGCGGCGAAGTACTCCCCGAGCCGGCGGATGAACTCGGCCTCGTCGAGCATCCGGATGTGCTCGGCGTTGAGCGCTTCGGCCTTCTTCTGGTCGAACCGCGCCGGATTGGAGTTCACGTCGGCGACGTCGAACGCGGCGACCATCTCGTCCAGGCTGAAGATGTCGCGGTCACCGGCGATCGACCAGCCCAGCAGGGCAAGGTAATTGAGCAGGCCCTCGGGGATGAACCCACGGTCCCGGTGCAGGAACAGATTGGATTGCGGGTCGCGTTTGGACAGCTTCTTGTTGCCCTCGCCGAGGACCGGAGGAAGATGGGCGAATTGCGGTGTCATATCGGTCACACCGATGCGGATCAGCGCGGCGTAGAGCGCGAGCTGCCGGGGAGTGGACGGCAGGAGGTCCTCGCCACGGAGCACGTGTGTGATTTTCATCAACGCGTCGTCGACCGGATTGACCAAGGTGTACAACGGGTCTCCGCTGGCTCGCGTGAGCGCGAAATCCGGCACCGACCCCGCGGGGAACGTGGTCTCGCCGCGGACGAGGTCGTTCCAGGTCAGTTCCGTGTCGGGCATGCGCAGCCGGACGACCGGCCGGCGGCCCTCGGCGCGGAACGCCGCGCGCTGCTCCTCGGTCAGCTCGCGGTCGTAGTTGTCGTATCCGAGTTTGGGGTTGCGCCCGGCGGCGATATGGCGGGCCTCGACCTCCTCGGCGGTCGAGTAGGCCTCGTAGGCTTCGCCGGCGGCGAGCAGGCGCTCGATCACGTCGAGATAGATCTCGCGGCGCTGCGACTGGCGGTACGGGGCGTGCGGACCGCCGACCTCGGGACCTTCGTCCCAGTCCATTCCCAGCCACCGCAGTGCGTCCAGCAGCGCAACATAGCTGTCCTCACTGTCGCGGGCGGCGTCGGTGTCCTCGATGCGGAAGACGAACGCGCCGCCGGTGTGCCGGGCGTAGGCCCAGTTGAACAGCGCGGTACGGATCAGGCCGACGTGGGGCGTCCCGGTCGGCGACGGGCAGAATCTGACACGTACCGCATTCGAGGTCGTCACGATCTTCCTTTTCTGACAACAGGATTGGTGAGGGTCCCGATCCCTTCGACAGTGATGCTGACGACGTCACCGTGCTCCAGCGGGCCCACCCCTTCCGGGGTTCCGGTCAAGATGAGATCACCGGGCAGCAAGGTCATCACCGCCGAGACCCACTCGATGATCGCGCCGACGTCGTGGATCATCAACGACGTCCGGCTCCGTTGTTTGACTTCGCCGTTGACCTCCGTGCGGATTTCGAGGTCGGAGGGGTCGAGGTCTGTTTCGATCCACGGTCCCACCGGGCAGAAGGTGTCGTGGCCCTTGGCACGCGTCCACTGGCCGTCCTTGCTCTGCTGATCCCGCGCCGACACATCGTTGGCGATCGTGTAGCCCAGGATGTTCTCGGCGGCGCGCGAGGCCGGAACGTCCTTGCAGGGCCGGCCGATCACCACGGCCAGTTCGCCTTCGAAGTGCACCGGGTTGGCGTCGGCGGGAAGTTGGATCGGCGTATAGGGCCCGATGATCGCCGTGTTCGGCTTGAGGAAGATGATCGGGTCCTCGAAGGTGCCCCCGCCCATCTCCTCGATGTGCGCGGCGTAGTTCTTGCCCATCGCCACGACCTTGCTGGCCAGGATAGGTGCGAGGAGTCGCACATCGGCCAGCGGCCACTGCCTGCCGGTGAAGGTGGGCGTACCGAAGGGATGCTCGGCGATCTCTCGGGCCACCGCCGCGGCCGGGTCGTCGGGCGGACCCTCGATAGAGACGAAGGCGACACCGTCGGGGCTGGCAATTCGTCCGAGACGCATAGGGCCAGCCTAGTGCGCGATACACCCGCCGCCGACGGCACGCCACCCACGCCAGAAAGTCTCATATTTTGGGAACCCCATTCAGGATTGTGAGACACGTGTGCGACCATGGCGCCATGGGAACCACGTCGGTCAGCGCGTTGAGGCGCTGGTCGATGCTGGCTGTCGGGCTGTCGGCGACGCTGTGCGCCAACGTGTTCATCAACGGTGTCGCGTTCCTGATACCGACGCTGCACGACGAACGCGGCCTCGATCTGGCGGCGGCCGGGCTGATGTCGTCACTGCCCAGCCTGGGGATGGTCACGACGCTGATCGCCTGGGGCTACGTCGTCGATCGCGTCGGCGAACGGGTCGTGCTGACGCTCGGGTCGGCCCTGACCGCCGCGGCGGCGTTCGCGGCGGCCTCGGCGGACTCCCTTCTGACCACAGGTGTTTTCCTGTTCCTGGGTGGTATGGCCGCCGCGAGCAGCAATACCGCCAGTGGACGGCTCGTGGTCGGCTGGTTCGACGCCGAACAGCGTGGCCTGGTGATGGGCATCCGACAGACCGCTCAGCCCCTCGGCGTGGGCGTCGGCGCGCTGGTGATCCCGCGGCTGGCCGAGGCCGAGGGAGTCTCGGCAGCGCTACTCTTCCCGGCCGTGGTGTGCGCGGCGGCAGCGGTGCTCTGCGCGGTCGCGGTGATCGACCCACCGCGGCCCCCGCGCGCCGAGGCCGGCGACAGTGTCCTGAGCAACCCGTACCGCGGCTCACCGATGCTGTGGCGCATCCACCTCACGTCCGCGCTGCTCGTCGTCCCCCAGGTCGTGGTGTGGACGTTCACGCTGGTGTGGCTGATCGCCCGGCACGGCTGGTCGGCCGAATCCGCGGGCCTGCTGGTGATGCTGGCCTAGATCCTCGGGGCCGCAGGGCGAATCGGTGCGGGCCGGTGGTCGGACATGTTCGTCAGGCGCACCGGCGACCTGATCGCTTCACGGCTGCGTCCGATCCGCATCATCGCCGCCGCCGCGGCGGCCGCGATGGCCCTCTTGGCAGTGACCGACTGGCTGGGTTCGCCAGTGAGCATCGCGCTGATGATCGTCGCCTCGGTGATCACCGTGTCGGACAACGGTTTGGCGTTCACTCTCATCGCCGAGTACGCGGGTCCGTTCTGGAGCGGACGCGCACTGGGCACCCAGAACACCAGCCAACTGTTCGCCCAGGGCATCGCTCCGCCGCTGTTCGGCGGACTGATCGCGGTCGCCGGCTACCCGGTGGCGTTCGCGGTGTGCGCCCTGTTCCCGTTGTTGGCGATTCCGGCGGTGCCGCTGACGGTCGAGTCAGACCGCTGACCGACTGTGGCGGGGCAGCGCGATCAACGCCGCGGCCAGGAAGCACAGCGCCCCGAGAAATGTGCCGAAGTTGGCCAGCCATTCGTCTGCGGTGACGCCGTCCTTGCGGATGAACGCGGCGGCCGCCGACACCCCGAACGCGACGCAGCCGGTGAGGTTGACCGCGTTGGTGATCCAGTCGCGCGACCCGGACCTCACCGCCCCGACGGCGGCGACCGCCGCCATCGCCATCGCGCCGCTGATCAGGAAGAACAATGAGCCGGTCACGTCGGGCACCCAGACGTAGCGACGTTCGGCGAGCACCGCGTGGGCCCGTACCGCGGCGCCGGTGCTCAGGTTGAACAACAACGTCCCGGCGAACTGTGCTGCGGCTGCCGACCATTCGAGACGCTCGGCGCGGTCGGCGAGGACCAGTTGCATCCACGCCGCGGTGGTGAAGAACCAGGAGCCGACAAAGCACAGCAGATCCGCCGGCGCGGCCCCCACCCATCCCGGGAAGCGGGGCGCGGTGGCGAGCGCGAAGAGCGACGAGCCGATGGCGAACAACCAGCACTGCCGCGTCAGCGACGCGCACGCCGCGATGGCTACAGCTTTCCGAGGATCCGGTCGCCGACCTCGGTAGTCGACAGCTTCTCGTCTCCCCGGGTGGCCAGGTGTTCGGCGACCGCCCGGTCGACCCGCGTCGCGGCATCGATCTCGGCCATGTGGGCCAGCAGCAGCGACACCGACATGATGGCCGCCGTCGGATCGGCGATCCCCTGCCCCGCGATATCGGGCGCGCTGCCGTGCACCGGCTCGAACATCGACGGATTGGTCAGCGTGGCATCGATGTTGCCGCTGGCGGCCAGCCCGATACCACCGCAGACCGCGGCGGCGAGGTCGGTGATGATGTCGCCGAACAGATTGTCGGTGACGATCACGTCGAAGCGGCCGGGATCGGTGACCATGTGGATGGTCGCGGCGTCGACGTGCTGATAGGCGACCTCGACCTCCGGGAACTCGGCGGCGACCGCCTGCACCGTGCGCCACCACAGTGAGCCGGCGTTGGTCAGCACGTTGTTCTTGTGCACCAAGGTCAGGTGCTTACGCCGTTGGTAGGCGCGCTTGAACGCGTCCTGAACCACCCGGCGCACCCCGTAGGCGGTGTTCACGCTGACCTCGGTGGCGATTTCGTGCGGCGTGCCCACCCGGATCGCGCCGCCGTTGCCCGTGTAGGGCCCTTCGGTGCCCTCACGCACGACGACGAAATCGATCTCCGGGTCGCCGGCGAGCGGACTCTGCACACCGGGGTAGAGCCGGCCGGGCCGCAGATTGATGTGGTGGTCGAGTTCGAACCGGATGCGCAGCAGCAGACCGCGCTCCAGCAGTCCGCTGGGCACCGAGGGATCCCCGATCGCGCCCAGCAGGATCGCGTCGTGACCCTTCAGCTCCTCGAGCACGGAGTCCGGCAGCACCTCACCGGTCTTGTGGTACTGCCGTGCGCCGAGGTCGTATTCGGTCTTCTCCACTCCGGGCAGCACGGCGTCAAGCACCTTGAGCGCCTCGCCGATCACCTCCGGTCCGATGCCGTCACCGGCGATCACGGCCAGTTTGATCGTTGCACTCATGTCAGGTCCACCACTTCCAGCGTCACGGCGTCCACGTCGCGGCCGATGGCAGCGAGGACGTCCTCGGGCACTTCACGGTCGAGTCGCAGCATGATCGTCGCACCGCTGCCGTCGGCGTCCTGGCTCAGCTGCGCGGCCAGAATGTTCACCGCGGCGCCGCCGAGCAGGGTGCCGATCTTGCCCAGCGCGCCGGGCTGATCGTCGTAGTTGATGATCAGGTTGACGCCCTCGGCACGCAGATCGAAATTGCGACCGTTGATCTGGACGATCTTCTCCACCAGCTGGGGGCCCGACAACGTGCCCGAGACGTTGACCGTGGAACCGTCGGCGGCCACCCCGCGGACGTCGACGACGCTGCGGTGGTTGGGGCTCTCGGACTCGGTGTCGATCGAGGCCTCGACGCCGCGCTCGGCGGCCAGTGCCGGGGCGTTGACGAACGTGACACGCGACGCGGAGCCGGAGCCGTCGTCGAGGTCCTCGATGACCGCTGAGAACAGGCCGCGCAACGCCGAAAGCCGGAGCACCCCGACGTCCTCGGAGGCCAGCTCGCCGCGCACCTGCACGCACAGGTTGGTGGGCAGCTCCGTCGACAAGGCCCCGACGAGCAACCCGAGCTTGCGGACCAGGTCCAGCCACGGGGCGACCTCCTCGCCGACGGCGCCGCCGCCGACGTTGACCGCATCCGGGACGAACTCACCGGCCAGGGCCAGCTTCACGCTGACCGCCACATCGGTGCCGGCGCGATCCTGCGCCTCGGCGGTCGACGCGCCCAGATGCGGCGTGACGACGACCTGCGGCAGATCGAACAGCGGGCTGTCGGTGCACGGTTCGGTGGCGAACACGTCCAGTCCGGCACCGCGGACGTGGCCGCTGGCGATCGCCTCGGCCAGGGCAGCCTCGTCGATCAACCCGCCGCGGGCCGCGTTGACGATGATCACACCCGGCTTGGTGCCGGCCAGCGCCTCCTTGCCGATCAGGCCGGCCGTCTCCTTGGTCTTGGGCAGGTGCACGGAGATGAAATCGGCGCGGCTGAGCAACTCGTCGAGCGGCAGCAGCTCGATGCCGAGTTGCGCGGCGCGCGCGTGGGACACATACGGGTCATAGGCGGTGATGTGCGCACCGAATGCGGCGAGCCGCTGGGCTACCAGCTGCCCGATGCGGCCCAGACCGACCACGCCCACGGTCTTGCCGAAGATCTCGGTTCCCGAGAATGCCGAGCGTTTCCACGTGCGCTGGCGCAACGTCGCATCGGCGGCGGGGATCTGGCGAGCGGTCGACAGCAGCAGGGCCACGGCATGCTCGGCGGCGCTGTGGATGTTGGACGTCGGCGCGTTGACGACCAGCACACCGCGGGCGGTCGCGGCGTCGACGTCGACGTTGTCCAGGCCCACGCCCGCGCGGGCGACGATCTTGAGTTTCGGGGCCGCGGCGAGGACCTCGGCGTCGACGGTCGTGGCCGAGCGCACCAGCAGCGCGTCGGCGTCGGCCACCGCGGCCAGCAGCTTCTCCCGGTCCGGTCCGTCGACCCAGCGGACCTCGACCTGGTCGCCCAGGGCCTCCACGGTCGATTGGGCCAGCTTGTCGGCGATCAGTACCACAGGAAGACTCACGAGGCCTCAGCCTAATGGGCTCTAATGGCCAGGTGGAATTGACCGTCGTCGGGAGTGGACCCAACGGACTGGCCGCGGCCGTGATCTGCGCGCGAGCAGGGCTGTCGGTGCGGGTGATCGAAGCGCAGGCCACACCCGGTGGGGGCGCACGGACGCTGCCCGATCCGGAGTTCGGCGGTGTGACGCACGACATCTGCTCGGCGGTGCACCCGCTGGCGCTGGCGTCACCGTTCTTCTCCGAGTTCGACCTGCGTGCCCGCGGGGTGACACTGGCGGTGCCGGAGGTGTCCTATGGCAATCCGCTGCTCGGCCGCCCGGCGGCCATCGGATACCGCGACATCGAACGCACCTGCGCCGAGCTCGACCACGGGGCGTCCTGGCGGCGGCTGCTCGGGCCGTTGGTCGCCGACTGCGACGGCGTGGTCGGATTGCTGCTGGGCGACAAGCGGTCGATCCCGCCGAGTCTGCCCGCCGCCGTGCGGGTCGCTCCCCGGCTGTTGGCCCAGGGCACCCCGGCCTGGGGCACGCTGGTCGGCGAGGATGCCCGCGCTTTGTTCACCGGCGTTGCGGCACATACGATTTCGAGGATGCCATCGCTCGTATCGGCCGGCGCCGGACTGATGTTGGCGACCCTGGGCCATGCGGTCGGATGGCCGATCCCGGTAGGGGGCTCGCAGGCGGTCCCGGACGCGCTGATCGCGGATCTGCGCGCCCACGGCGGGGAACTGATCCTCGGCGAGACGGTGACGAGTCCGCCTGCGGGCGTGGTGCTCTACGACACCGCGCCGACGGCCCTACTAGACATCTACGGCGACCGGTTGCCCGAGCGCTACGCGAAAACGTTGCGGCGCTACCGATATGGGCCCGGTGTGGCGAAGGTCGACTTCGTACTCTCCGGCGAGATCCCTTGGCGGGACGCACGTCTGGCCGATACGCCGACACTGCACCTGGGTGGTGATCGCGCCACGATGGCCTTGGCGGAGAAGGAAATCGCCGCGGGTAGGCATCCTCAGTGGCCGATGGTGCTGGCCTCGCTGCCTCATCTGGCTGATCCGGGCCGCATCGACGCGCAGGGCCGCCGGCCCCTGTGGACCTATGCCCATGTGCCTGCCGGCTCGACGGTCGACATGGCCGAGGCCGTCACCGAGGTGTTCGAGAGGTTCGCCCCCGGCTTCCGGGACGTGGTGGTCGGCGTGCGCAGCATCCCGGCGGCGCGGTTGTCCGACCACAATGCCAACCTGGTGGGCGGGGACATCGGCGTCGGCGCCAACAACATGGTCAGCGCCCTGACCGGACCCGCGCTGCGGTGGAACCCGTGGACGACGCCGGTACCGAAGGCGTATCTGTGTTCGTCGGCCACCCCGCCCGGCGGCGGCGTGCACGGAATGGCCGGTTTCTACGCCGCCCGCACCGTGTTGCGGCGGGAGTTCGGCATCAAGACTCTGCCGTCGCTGGCCCCGCGGCCCCAGTGATGTCGGCGCGTTCATACACTCTTTTCGGCGACGACGGGCACGCCGATATCGCGCGTAGGGTGGCGCCATGACGAAACTGGCGGTCATCTACTACTCGGCGACGGGCCACGGCACTGCCATGGCCCACCGTGTCGCGACCGCGGCCGAGGCGGCCGGCGCCGAGGTACGGGTGCGGCACGTCGCCGAGACCCGCGACCCCGAGACATTCGCCAACAACCCCGCGTGGATGGCGAATTATCAAGCGACGAAGGACCTTCCGGCCGCGACCGGCGACGACATCGTGTGGGCGGACGCGGTGATCTTCGGCTCCCCCACCCGCTTCGGCAACATGGCCTCGCAATTCCGGACGTTCATCGACTCCCTCGGTGGGCTGTGGGCGCAGGGCAAGCTCGCCGACAAGGTGTACGCCGGATTCACGTCGTCCCAAACCGCCCACGGCGGCCAGGAGACCACGCTGATCACCCTGTACATCACGCTGATGCACTTCGGCGGCATCATCGTGCCGCCCGGATACACCGACGCGATCAAGTTCGCCGACGGCAACCCGTACGGCGTCGGCCACATCACCGGCCCCGAGAACCGCAACGAGCTCGACGACACGACGCTGGCCGCGCTCGATCACCTGGCCCGGCGGGTCGTCGGCGTCGCCGACCGGCTGCATTAGGCGGGCTCGCCGCCCTTGGGCAGCGCACGCATCGCCGTGCGGATGGCCAGGAAGATCAACGTCGACGTCACCAGGAACACCGGCCACCCCATGGCGATCCTCGCCACGGCGAGTATGCCGTCCTGGTCGGTGTCGTAAAGATAGAACTGCACCCCGAACCGCGTCGCCGACACCGCCGCCATCATCAGCGTCACCAGGTCGAAGGCCGTGCGGACACGGCGGGTTCGCCGCCAGGTGCCGTCGCGCCCGGTCATCCACGCCCACACGACCCCGATCAACGGCCGGCGGACGATGACCGAGCCGGTGAACAGGACCGCCATCATCAGATACAGCCAGATGCCGGGAAGGTAGAAGTCCTTGGCCTGCCCGGTGACCAACGCGAAACCCGCGCCCACTGCGACTCCGGCGAAACCGAACAGCGCGGGCCGGGTGGACTCGCGGTGCACCAGCTGCCAGGCCAGCACGCACGCCCCGGCGACCACCGCCGCGATCAGTGCGGGTGTCAACCCGGCAACCGAGTTGAGCGCGGCGAACGTCGTGACCGGCAGCGCGGTGTATACGAGTCCGCGGATGCCGCCGGCACGCGCCAGCAGCGCCGAGGCCGGAGTCGGGGTGCCCGTCATGATCACCGAGAGTACCGACCCCCGCGCGGGTCCCCCGGAACAGCAATCCCGGTCGTGATCAGCGACTGATCACGACCGGGATTACTATTCCGCGACGGGAACGGACCGGCTAGGCGGTCTCGGTGATGGGGCGGTCGACCCAGCTCATGAGGTCGCGCAGCTTCTTGCCGGTGACCTCGATCGGATGCTCGGCGTTCTGCTTGCGCAGACCCTCGAGCTCCTTGTTCCCACCCTCGACGTTGGCGACCAGACGCTTGACGAACGTGCCGTCCTGGATGTCCTTGAGGATGTCCTGCATGCGCTTCTTGGTGTCGGCGTCGATGACGCGCGGGCCGGACAGGTAGCCGCCGAACTCCGCGGTGTCGGACACCGAGTAGTTCATCCGCGCGATACCACCCTCGTACATCAGGTCGACGATCAGCTTGAGCTCGTGCAGCACCTCGAAGTAGGCCATCTCGGGGGCGTAGCCCGCCTCGACCATGACCTCGAAGCCGGTCTTGACCAGTTCCTCGGTGCCACCGCACAACACGGCCTGCTCACCGAACAGGTCGGTCTCGGTCTCCTCCTTGAACGTGGTCTTGATGACACCGGCGCGGGCACCGCCGATGGCGGCGGCGTACGACAGCGCCAGCGCCTGGCCCTCACCCTTGGGATCCTGGTCGATCGCGATCAGGCAGGGCACACCCTTGCCGTCGACGAACTGGCGGCGCACCAGGTGACCCGGGCCCTTGGGGGCGACCATGCCGATGGTGACGTTGGCCGGCGGCTTGATCAGGCCGAAGTGGATGTTGAGGCCGTGGCCGAAGAACAGCGCGTTGCCGTCTTCGAGGTTGGGCTCGATGTCCTTGGTGAAGATCTCGGCCTGCGCGGTGTCGGGCGCCAGCAGCATGATCACGTCGGCCCACTTGGCGACCTCGGCCGGGGTGTCGACCTCCAGGCCCTGCTCGGTGACCTTCTCGCGGGACTTCGAGCCCTCCTTGAGGCCGACCTTCACCTCGACGCCGGAGTCGCGCAGGCTCAGCGAGTGCGCGTGCCCCTGGCTGCCGTAGCCGATGACGGCGACCTTGCGACCCTGGATGATCGACAGGTCCGCGTCGGCGTCATAGAACATCTCAACTGCCATCGTTATGAATCTTCTTTCTCTGTTTGCTTTTCAGGTATTTACTTGGTGCTGATACCGCGCGGGCCGCGGGACAGCGACACCACACCGGACTGGACGATCTCCCGGATCCCATAAGGCTCGAGCACCCTCAGCAGCGCCTCGATCTTGCCAGGTGTCCCGGTGGCCTCGACGGTCAGTGACTCGTTGGAGACGTCGACGACCTTGGCGCGGAACAGGTTGACGGCCTCGATGACCTGACCGCGGGTGGCGGCGTCGGTGCGGACCTTGATCAGCGCGAGCTCGCGGGAGACCGAGTGCTCCTCGTCCTGCTCGACGATCTTGATCACGTTGACGAGCTTGTTGAGCTGCTTGGTGATCTGCTCCAGCGGCGATTCCTCGACGTCGACCACGATGGTCATCCGGGAGAGGTTCTTGTGTTCGGTGCCCCCGACGGCGAGCGACTGGATGTTGTAGCCGCGCCTTGAGAACAGCGAGGCCACGCGGGCCAACACGCCGGGCTTGTCCTCGACCAGCACCGACAGCGTGTGGGTGATGCTCATCAGTGCGCTCCGTTCTTCGCGCAAGCGCTCATGCCCGCGTCCATGTTCTTCGCGCAAGCGCTCATCAGGCGTGCCCCTCTTCGTTGTCGAACAGCGGCCGGATACCGCGGGCCGCCTGGATCTCGTCGTTGCTGGTGCCTGCGGCCACCATCGGCCACACCTGGGCGTCGGCGCCGACGACGAACTCGATCACCACCGGGCGGTCGTTGATCGCGCGAGCCTGGGCGATCACGTCGGCGACGTCCTCTTCACGCTCGCAGCGCAACCCGACACAGCCCAGCGCCTCGGACAGCTTGACGAAATCCGGGATGCGGCGGGTGTGGGTGGCCAGATCGGTCTGGCTGTAGCGCTCCTCGTAGAACAGCGTCTGCCACTGGCGCACCATGCCGAGGTTGCCGTTGTTGATCAGCGCGACCTTGATCGGCACCCCTTCGATGGCGCACGTCGCCAGCTCCTGGTTGGTCATCTGGAAGCAGCCGTCGCCGTCGATCGCCCACACCTCGGCCTCGGGCCGGCCCATCTTCGCGCCCATGGCCGCCGGCACCGCGAAACCCATGGTGCCCAGACCACCGGAGTTGATCCACGTCTTGGGGTTCTCGTAGGAGATGAACTGCGCGGCCCACATCTGGTGCTGGCCCACCCCGGCCACGTAGACGGCGTCGGCTCCGGCCATCTTGCCCAGCGTCTCGATGACGAACTCCGGCGACAGGCTGCCGTCACTCTGCGGGCCGTAGCTCAACGGGTAGGTCGACTGGATTCCGCGCAGGTACTCCGACCAGTTGTCCAGTCGCGCCGAATCGGCCGCGCCATCCCTGCGCAGCGCATCGATCAGATCAGTGATGACGGCCTTGACGTCACCCACGATCGGCACGTCGGCGTGGCGGTTCTTGCCGATCTCGGCGGGATCGATGTCGGCGTGGATCACCTTCGCCTCGGGGGCGAACGAATCCAGTTTGCCGGTCACCCGGTCGTCGAAACGGGTGCCCAGCGCGATCAGCAGATCGCTGCGCTGCAGGGCGGCCACCGCGGCGACCGTGCCGTGCATGCCGGGCATACCCATGTTCTGCGGATGGCTGTCCGGGAACGCGCCGCGGGCCATCAGCGTGGTCACGACGGGGATGCCGGTCAGCTCGGCCAGCTCGAGCAGCTGCTCGCTGGCCTCGCCGCGGATCACGCCGCCGCCGACGTAGAGCACCGGCTTGCGCGCCTCGGCGATCAGTTTGGCCGCTTCGCGGATCTGCCGGTTGTGTGGTTTCGTATTCGGCTTGTAGCCGGGCAGCTCGAACTGCGGCGGCCAGGCGAACGTGCATTCCCCCTGCAGGATGTCCTTGGGGATGTCGACCAGCACAGGCCCGGGCCGTCCGCTGGAGGCGATGTGAAACGCCTCGGCGATGACCCGCGCGATGTCGTCGCCGTCGCGCACCAGGAAGTTGTGCTTGGTGATCGGCATCGTGATGCCGGAGATGTCGGCTTCCTGGAACGCGTCGGTGCCGATCAACCCGCGTCCGACCTGCCCGGTGATCGCCACCATCGGGATCGAGTCCATGTAGGCGTCGGCCAGCGGGGTGACCAGGTTGGTGGCCCCGGGCCCGGAGGTCGCCATGCACACGCCGACCCGCCCGGTGGCGTGCGCGTAACCGCTGGCGGCGTGCCCACCGCCCTGCTCATGACGCACCAGCACGTGCCGGAGCTTCTGCGAGTCGAACAGCGGGTCATAGACCGGCAGCACCGCACCGCCGGGGATGCCGAAGATGACATCGACACCGAGTTCCTCGAGCGCACGGATCACCGCCTGCGCTCCGGTCAGCTGTTGCGGGGCAACGTTGTTCGGTCGGCCAATGGCTTGCGACGGGGATGACGCGGAGTCGTGCTTCGCGTCATCCGCTGTCCCGTTCGTCGGGGTCGCCGACTGCTCGGGCGGTCGCTTGGTAGGTGCGCTCACGGTGTCCTCTTGGTCCTTGTCGGTCGACTGATCTTCTCAAATCGATGCTGGGGCAACAAAAAACCCCCGTCAGCCCGGCGGCTGTACGAGGGTTGCGCGTCGATGCGGTTTTGCTATGCCCCGAGCAGGGCCAGCGCGGCATCAACGCGCAACCCAATTACTACGAGCCCGGGGGTCTGCATAGCAGACGACGGTAGCCGCCGAACTGGCAAAAGGTCAAATCAGCTCGGCGCGGGAAGCCGACCGAGACGGTGAGATGATGGCGGCATGCGTACTCCCCCGGCTTCGGAGAAGGCTCCCGTCGTCATCAGGATCTCACCGATGGCTCATGTCGCGATCGGCTTTCTGACGGTGGCCATGCTCGCCGTCGTCTTCGCCGGGCCGGCCTGGTTCATCCTGTTCTTCCTGATTCCGCTGACCTTGTCGATCGTCGTGATGCGCTACCGCACGGTCGCCGACCGGGACACCGTCACCGCGCGCACCATGCTGCACAGCCGGACGGTGCGCTGGGATGACATCGACGGGCTGCGATTCGGGCGCACCGCGTGGGCGGTGGCACACAAGCGCGACGGGACCGAGCTGTCCTTGCCGGCCGTGACGTTCTCGACGCTGCCGTTGCTGACCGCCGCCAGCGGCGGACGGGTGCCCAACCCGTACGAGTGAGGGTGGATCAGCCCAGCGGGTTGGTCCCGTTGAGCAGCACCCAGATCGCGATGCCGGCGCCCACACCCAGCAGCAGCGCGGCGAAGGATCCGATGAAGGGACGGCGGGCCCAGCCCCGTCCCGCGTCCAGGCCGTAGCGGCCGGGGCCCACGAGGATGATGGCCGCCACGGCGCAGACCAGCACGATCTTGTACTCGTGCCCGTCGGTGAGGAAGGCCGAGAGTCTGGCTTCCTGATGGGCGATCGTGGCTTCGGCCAGCACCGAGGTGATCAGGTAACCGAGGGCCCCGGCCGCGGCGATCGGGGTGCAGAGACCGATGACCAGCAGTACACCGGCGGCGATCTGGCCGCCGGCGGCGACGTAGGTCAGGATGTCGGCGTGCCGGAACCCGACGTCGCCGAGTGAGTCACGGAAACCGTCCAGTCCGGGGCCGCCCCACCAACCGAACACCTTCTGCAGGCCATGGCCGATGAGCAGCACGCCGACCGTGACGCGCAGCAGCAACAGCCCGAGGTCCTGGGTGCCCCTGCGATCGTCGCGCCGGTCGGCGTCGACCACACCGACCTCGGTGGGTGCTGCCGTCGCACCGTAGGCCCCGGGTGCCAGCCCGGCGCCGGGCTGCACGTAGGGCAGCGGTTCAGGGTCGTTGAGCAGCGCGAACGGCTGCTGATTGGCCGGTTTGGCCGAGTCGTAGCGCGGAATTGCGGTGGTCTCGAAGTCGCCGCCGTAGTTCGTCGTGGGGAGGTCGTCTTCCGGGTCCACCAGGCTCGCCGACGCAGGCCGCCCAGCCGAATCGTCGGGCCGCTGCCAGAGGCCTGGGTCATGGGGGCTCGTCACGTCAGCCAGGGTAAGTGCTGTCCGGCTCACAACCGGGGATTGGCGCGGCGCGTTGAACACGTGTTTCTTTCAGCCGTCCCAGGTCGCGGCGGGGAGCGCGTGGCGGGCTCCGTCCGGGGATCCGTAACCTGGCCTGCATGAGCGAGCGTCGGTCGTTGGGGCCTCTTGTCGTGCTGCTGAGCGCGGCGCTGCTTGCCGGCGCCGGCTGTGCCCGGTTCGACTCCGCGCAGTCCCAGCCGTTCACGACCGAACCGCAGCTTGCCCCGGGTCCGACGTCGACGCCGCCGCCTCCTCCTCCCCTGCCGGCCAAGCCGTTTCCCAAGGAGTGCCCGGCGCCCGGCGTCATGCAGGGCTGTCTGGAGAGCACCAGCGGTCTGATCATGCTGCCCGACAGCCAGTCCGCGCTGGTCGCCGAACGCACCACCGGCGCGGTCAAGCAGGTGTCGGTGCGGGCCGAGCCCATCACCAAGATGGTCATCCCGGTCGACCCCAGCGGTGACGGCGGCCTGATGGACATCGTGATGTCGCCGACCTTCATCCAGGACCGGCTGATGTACGCCTACGTCAGCACACCGACCGACAACCGTGTCGTGCGCATCGTCGAGGGTGACCCGCCCAAGCCGATCCTGACCGGCATCCCGAAAGGGGCCACCGGCAACACCGGCTCGTTGATCTTCACCAGCCCGACCACCCTGATGGTGCAGACCGGGGACGCCGGAAACCCGGCGCTGGCCGCCGATCCCGGCTCGCTGGCAGGCAAGCTGCTGCGCATCGAGCAGCCGACCACCGTCGATCAGGCCCCGACCACCACCGCGCTGTCAGGGTTGGGTCCCGGCGGCGGGGTGTGCGTGGACCCGGCCGACGAGTCGCTCTACGTCACCGACCGGACGCCGACCGCCGACCGGCTGCAGCGCATCACCAAAGACTCCAAGGTGTCCACGGTGTGGACGTGGCCGGACCGACCCGGTGTCGCGGGCTGCGCCGCGCTCGACGGCACCGTGCTGGTCAATCTGGTCAACACCAAGCAGACCGTCGCGGTGCGGATGGCCCCGGAAACCGGTGCGGTGACCGGGGATCCGGAGGTGGTCCGTCAGGACCAGCACGGGCACGCCTGGGCACTGGAGGTCTCTCCCGACGGCAACGTGTGGGGCGCCACCGTCAACAAGACCTCCGGCGACGCGATGAAACTCGACGACGTGGTGTTCCCGTTGTTCCCGCAGGGTGGCGGGTTCCCGCGCACCAACGCCGACAACACCTAGCCCGGCAGACGCAGCATCAGCCTGGTGCCGCCCTGCGGGCTGACCTCCAACGAGGCTGTGCCACCGTGGATCTCAGCCTGCTGAGCGACCAGCGCCAGTCCGAGTCCTGAACCCGAGCGGGACGCGGTGGTCCCCCGGTGGAAGCGCTCGAACACCGCGGCGCGCTCCTCTTCGGGCACCCCGGAGCCGTTGTCGTCCACGGCGATCTCCACCCCGGACTGCGAGCTGACCACACTCAGCCGGATCTGGGTGGCACCACCGTGCTTGACGGCGTTGGCGATGGCGTTGTCGATGACGAGCCGCAGCCCCGCGGGCATGCCGAGCATCAACACCGACGTCGACGACGCCAGCGACACGTCCAGGCCGGGATAATTGCGCATCGCGTCGTGGGCGGCGCGGTCGAGCAACTCGGCGACGTCGACCGGGACGAAGTCGTCCACCGTGGTCAGCTGTCCCTGCGCCAGCCGCTCCAACGCCGACAGCGTGGCCTCGATCCGCGACTGGGTGCGGATCACATCGCCGATGACCTCGTCGCGCTGCTCGGCACCGAGGTCGAGCGTGGTGAGCACCTCGAGGTTGGTCCGCATCGCCGTCAGTGGGGTCCGCAGCTCGTGGGAGGCCACCGACGCGAAGTCGCGCGCCGTCTCCAGCGCGGCCCGGGTGCGCTGCTGCTCGTCGCCTATCCGGGCCAGCATGCCCTCGACCGCCTCGGAGATCTCGACCGCCTCCCACACGCCGCGCACCTGCACCTCGTCGGGCGCGGACTGCGCGTTGATGGCGCGGGCCTGCTGGGCCAGCAGCCGGAACGGGTTGACCATGATCAGCCCGATGACCCAGCCGATCACCAGCGTGCTGAGGATCACCCCGAAACAGATCCAGAACACCCGCCAGTGCAGGGAATCGATGCGGGCCTGGGTGTCGGCCAGCGGCGCACCGAGCGCGATCGACGCACTCGGCGTGGTGATGGTGCGCACCCGGTACTCGACTCCGTCGATCGTCGCGTCGGCGTACCCGCTCGGCAGTTCGGGGAGCACGATGTCGGCCGGGATGGACACGGTGGTGCCGCCGGTGCGAGCGGTGCGCACCAGTCCGCCCTCGGTCGGTTCCGGGCCGACGCCGTCCTGCGCGCTGCGCAGCAGCGTGGTGACGTCGCCGAGGCTGGACAGTGAGTCCAACCGCCGGTCGAGCTGGTCGTACTGGTCGTTGGTGACGCCGACCCAGACCCATACACCCAGCGTCAGCACCAGGATGATCACCCCTAGCTGGGCGAGGATGACGATCGACCGCAGCGACAGCAGCCGCAGCGGGTGCTGCAGGACGCGAAAGACCAGGTCCTGGATGCGGGTCATCTAGTTGCAGGCGGCCATGACGAGTTCACGCACCCGCGCGGCGTCGGCCTGGCCCTTCGTGGCCTTCATCACCGCGCCGACGATCGCGCCCGCGGCCTGCACCTTGCCGCCGCGGATCTTGTCGGCGATGTCGGGATTGGCGGCCAGCGCCTCGTCGACCGCGGCTTGGATCAACGAGTCGTCGCGCACCACGACCAGTCCGCGGTCGGCCATCACCTGCTCCGGCTCGCCCTCCCCGGCCAGCACACCCTCGACGACCTGGCGGGCGAGCTTGTTGGACAGCTTGCCGTCGTCGACGAGCTTGACCACCGCAGCCACCTGCGCCGGGGTGATCGGCAACGCGTCGAGTTCGACGTCGAGTTCGTTGGCCTTCTGCACCAGAAAGTTGCCCCACCACGCGCGCGCGGCGTCGCTGGACACACCGTGCTCGACCGTCGCGGCGATCAGGTCGAGCGCGCCGATGTTGACGAGGTCGCGCATCACCTCGTCGGAGATGCCCCAGTCCTGCTGAATCCGCTTGCGCGCCAACCACGGCAGCTCGGGAAGCGTGCCGCGCAACCGTTCCACCCAATCGGCGCTGGGCGCCACCGGCTCGAGGTCCGGCTCGGGGAAGTAGCGGTAGTCCTGCGCCGTCTCCTTGCTGCGCCCGGGCGAGGTGTGTCCATCCTCGTGGAAGTGCCGGGTCTCCTGGACGACGGTGCCGTCGCTGTCCAGAACCGCGGCCTGTCTGCGCATCTCGTAGCGGACCGCGATCTCGACGCTCTTGAGGGAGTTGACATTCTTGGTCTCGGTGCGGGTGCCGAACTCGGCCTGCCCGATCGGTTTGAGGGACACATTGGAGTCGCAGCGCATCGAGCCCTGATCCATCCGGACATCGGAGACGTCCAACGCGCGCAACAGGTCCCGCAACGCGGTGACATACGCCCGGGCGATCTCGGGGGCACGCTCGCCGGCGCCTTCGACGGGTTTGGTGACGATCTCGATCAGCGGCACGCCGGAGCGGTTGTAGTCGGCCAGCGAGGTCGTCGCCCCCGCGATACGTCCGGTGTCGCTGCCGAGGTGGGTCAGCTTGCCGGTGTCTTCCTCCATGTGGGCGCGCTCGATCTCGACGCGCCAGGTGCTGCCGTCGTCGAGCGGGACGTCGAGATACCCGTTGAACGCGATCGGCTCGTCGTACTGCGAGATCTGGTAGTTCTTCGGCTGGTCCGGATAGAAGTAGTTCTTCCGCGCGAACCGGCACCACGACGCGATCTCGCAGTTGAGTGCCAGACCGATCCGGATCGCGGACTCCACCGCGGCCTCGTTGAGCACGGGCAGGGAACCGGGCAGGCCCAGGCAGACCGGGCACACCAGGGTGTTGGGTTCGGCGCCGAACCGGTTGGCGCACCCGCAGAACATCTTGGTCGCGGTCGAGAGCTCGACGTGGACCTCCAGGCCGAGCACGGGTTCGTACTTGGCGATGACCTCGTCGTAATCGAGCAGCGGTGCGTTGGCCGAGGTCACGGAAGTCATGCCCCCGATCCTAGTGGCCGTCAACCGAAGAACTCGGCGGCGTCGTCGTAGCGGCTCTGCGGGACCAACTTGAGCTGGCGCACCGCGTCGGCCAGCGGCACCCGCCCGATCTCCTGGCCGCGCAGGGACACCATCATGCCGTACTCGCCGGCGTGCGCGGCGTCGGCGGCGTTGACCCCGAACCGGGTGGCCAGCACGCGGTCGTAGGCGGTCGGCGTACCGCCGCGCTGCACGTGCCCGAGCACCGTCACGCGGACCTCTTTGCTGATCCGTTTCTCCACCTCGATCGCCAGTTGCTGCGCGACGCCGGTGAACTTCTCGTGGCCGAACTCGTCGATGCCGCCCTGGCGCAGCTGCATCGACCCCTCGGCCGGCTTGGCGCCCTCGGCGACCACGCAGATGAAATGCGAATCACCTCGCACGAAGCGCTGCTTGACCAGCCGGCACACCTCTTCGACGTCGAACGGCTGCTCGGGGATCAGCGTCATGTGCGCCCCTGAGGCCAGGCCGGCGTTGAGCGCGATCCAGCCGGCATGCCGCCCCATCACCTCGACCAGCATCACCCGCTGGTGGGATTCGGCGGTGCTGTGCAGCCGGTCGATGGCCTCGGTGGCGACAGTCAGCGCGGTGTCGTGGCCGAACGTGACGTCGGTGCAGTCGATGTCGTTGTCGATGGTCTTGGGCACCCCGACGACGGGAACGTTCTCCTCGGACAGCCAGTGCGCCGCGGTCAGCGTGCCCTCTCCCCCGATCGGGATCAGCACGTCGATGCCGTTGTCCTCCAGCGTCTGCTTGATCTGGTCCAGACCGGCGCGCAGCTTGTCGGGATTCACCCGCGCGGTGCCGAGAATGGTGCCGCCCTTGGCGAGCAGCCGGTCGTTGCGATCGTCGTTGCGCAGCTGGATGCGCCGGTCCTCCAGCAGACCGCGCCAGCCGTCCTGGAAGCCGACCACTGACGATCCGTACCGCACGTCGCACGTGCGCACGACCGCCCTGATCACGGCGTTCAGCCCGGGACAGTCACCTCCGCCGGTCAGCACTCCGATACGCATGGCTCCATCTAACCCGCTCAGAGCGCGGTCGGCAGCGGTCCTCTCGCGGTTTCGTAGGCCGCACCCACCCGGTAGAGCCGGTCGTCGGCCAGTGCCGGGGCCATGATCTGCAGGCCCACGGGAAGATTGTCGTCGGCCGCGAGGCCCGACGGCACCGACATCCCGGAGTGGCCGGCCAGGTTCAGCGGCAGCGTGCACAGGTCGAACAGGTACATCGCCAGCGGATCGTCGACCTTCTCGCCGAGCGGGAACGCCGTAGAAGGAGTAGTGGGGGTCACCAAGACGTCGACCTTCTGATATGCCTCGTCGAGGTCACGGGCGATCAACGTGCGTACCTTCTGGGCCTGGTTGTTATAGGCGTCGTAATAGCCGGCAGACAACGCGTACGTGCCGATCATGATGCGGCGCTTGACCTCTGGCCCGAACCCGACTGCACGGGTGATCGCCATGACCTCTTCGGCGCTGCGGGTGCCGTCGTCGCCGGCCCGCAACCCGTACCGCATGCCGTCGAACTTCGCGAGGTTCGACGACACCTCCGAGGGCAGGATCAGGTAGTAGGCCGACAGCGAGTGGTCGAAGTGCGGGCAATCGACCTCGCTGACCTGCGCGCCGAGCGCGGTCAACTGCTCGACGGCGGCGTTGAACGACTCGAGCACGCCCGGCTGGTAGCCCTCGCCACTGCGCAACTGCTTGACCACCCCGATGCGCACCCCCTTGAGGTCGCCGTGCGCACCGGCGCGCGCCGCGGCGACGACGTCGGGCACCTCGGCGTTCACTGACGTCGAGTCGCGCGGATCGTGACCCGCGATCACCTGGTGCAGCAGCGCGGTGTCCAGGACCGTGCGCGCACACGGGCCGCCCTGATCGAGCGAAGACGCGCACGCCACCAGCCCGTAGCGGGACACGGTGCCGTAAGTCGGTTTGACCCCGACGGTGGCGGTCAGCGCGGCGGGCTGACGGATCGATCCGCCGGTGTCGGTGCCGATGGCCAGCGGGGCCTGGAAGGCGGCCAGCGCGGCGGCGCTGCCGCCGCCCGACCCGCCGGGCACCCGGTCGACGTTCCACGGATTGCGGGTGGGCCCGTAGGCCGAGTTCTCGGTCGACGATCCCATCGCGAACTCGTCCATGTTCGTCTTGCCGAGGATCGGGATGCCGGCGGCCCGCAGCTTCGCGGTGACGGTGGCGTCGTACGGCGAGGTCCAGCCCTCCAGGATCTTCGATCCGCAGGTGGTGGGCATGTCGGTCGTGGTGAAGACGTCTTTGAGCGCCAGCGGGACACCGGCCAGCGGCGAGGCGGGCCTTTCACCGGCGGCGAGAGACTTGTCGACGGTGGCCGCGGCGTCCAGCGCCCGCTCCGCGGCGACGTGCAAGAACGCGTGGTAGCGCTCATCGGTGTCGGCGATCTGGTCCAGGAAGGCCTGCGTCACCTCGGTCGAGGACACCTCTTTGGCGGCGATCTTCTCGCCGAGGGTTGCCGCATCGAGCTTGATGAGACTCATTCGGGCTCCCCCAGGATCCGCGGCACCGCGAAGCGGCCGTCAACGGCTTTCGGCGCGGCTGCCAGCGCCTCTTCCTGGGACAGGCTCGGCTGCGGGTCGTCGGGCCGGAACACGTTCACGTCCTTCAGCGGGTTGTCGGTGGCTTCGACGCCGGTGACGTCGACGGCCTGGATCTGGCTGACGTGAGCGAGGATGGCGTCCAGCTGACCGGCGAAGCTGTCCAGTTCGCTGTCGGTCAGGGCGAGTCGGGCGAGGCGCGCCAGGTGGGCTACCTCGTCTCGGGAGATCTGTGACACGACCATCAAGCCTAGTTCAACCGGGCCCGGGCGCCGCCGCCCGAGTCGCCCGCCCCGCCCGGACCGTGACACAGTGTTGGCCGTGCCTTCCTATCTGCTGCGGGTTCAGCTGGCGGACCGGCCGGGCAGCCTGGGTTCCCTGGCCGTCGCGCTCGGCTCGGTGGGCGCCGACATCCTGTCCCTCGACGTGGTGGAGCGCGGCGCCGGTTACGCGATCGACGACCTGGTGGTCGAACTGCCCGCCGGGGCGATGCCCGACATGCTGATCACCGCAGCCGAGAACCTCAACGGCGTCTACGTCGACAGCATCCGCCCGCACACCGGCCTGCTGGAAGCACATCGTGAACTCGAGTTGATCGACCACGTCGCGGCCGCGCACGGCAGACGCACCCGGCTGCAGGTGCTCGTCGACGAGGCGCCACGGGTGTTGCGCGTCGGCTGGTGCACCGTGGTGCAACTGACCGACACCGGCTCCGAGCGTGTGGTCGGCAGCCCGGGCGCACCCGAGACTCAGGCCGCCGAGACACCCTGGCTGCCGCTCGAACGTGCGGTGGCCCTGGACGGCACCGCAGATTGGGTGCCCCAGGTGTGGCGGGACATGGACACCGCGCTGGCCGCTGCACCGCTGGCCGACCCGCGGACCGCGATCATGCTCGGCCGCCCCGGGGGCCCGGCGTTCCGGCCCAGCGAGGTCGCCCGCCTGGGCTACCTGGCCGGGATCGTCACCACCATCATCGGCTGACCGGCGACTCAACCGTCGCCGGTGTCGCCGTCCGGCGCGGCGTCGGGTCCGTTCTCCAGCAGCCGGCGGAAGCCGTCCTCGTCGAGCACCGGCACACCCAGTTCAATGGCCTTGTCGTACTTGGACCCCGGCGAATCACCGGCCACGACGTACGCGGTCTTCTTCGATACCGATCCGGCCGCTTTGCCGCCGCGGGCGATGATCGCCTCCTTGGCCTCGTCGCGGCTGAAGCCGGCAAGCGAGCCCGTGACCACGATCGAGAGGCCCTCGAGGGTGCGTTCGATGCTGGCGTCGCGCTCGTCGGCCATGCGGACCCCGGCCGTGCGCCACTTGTCGACGATGGCGTGGTGCCAGTCGACGGTGAACCATTCGGTGACCGCCGCCGCGATCGTCGGCCCCACCCCTTCGGTGGCGGCCAGCTGTTCCTCGGAGGCGGCCATGATCGCGTCGAGGCTGCCGAACTCGGTGGCCAGCGCCCGCGCCGCGGTCGGCCCGACGTGGCGAATCGACAGGGCGACGAGCACCCGCCACAGCGGTTGGGATTTCGCCTTACCCAGATTGGCCAACAGCCGCTTGCCGTTGGCCGAGAGCTCACCGGCTTTGGTGGTGAACAGCTCGGTGCGCAACAGATCTTCGGCGGTGAGATCGAACAGGTCGCCCTCGTCGCCGATCGCGCCTGCCTGCAGCAGCGCCGTCGCCGCTTCGTAGCCGAGCCCTTCGATGTCGAAGGCGCCACGGCCGGCGACGTGAAAGACCCGCTCCCGCAACTGTGCCGGGCAGGTCCGCGAGTTCGGGCAGCGAATGTCGGCGTCGCCCTCCTTGGCCGGGGCCAGCTTGGTGCCGCATTCCGGGCAGTGGGTCGGCATGTGGAACTCGCGTTCGCTGCCGTCCCGCAGGTCGACGACCGGGCCGAGCACCTCGGGGATCACGTCGCCGGCCTTGCGGATCACCACGGTGTCACCGATCAGCACACCCTTGCGTTTGACCTCAGAACCGTTGTGCAGCGTGGCCAGCCCGACGGTGGATCCGGCGATCTTGACCGGTTCCATGTAGGCGAAGGGGGTCACGCGCCCGGTGCGCCCGACGTTGACCCGGATATCGAGCAGCTTGGTCTGCGCCTCTTCCGGCGGGTACTTGTAAGCCACCGCCCAGCGCGGTGCGCGCGAGGTCGCCCCGAGCCGCCGCTGCAGTGCGACGTCGTCGACTTTGACCACGACGCCATCGATCTCGTGCTCGACGTCGTGGCGGTGCTCGCCCCAGTAGGCGATCCGTTCGGTGACCGCGTCCAGGCCCTTCACCTGGGCGGTGTTTGACGAGACCGGCAGCCCCCACGCCTTGAGCGCGCGGTACGCCTCGTGCAGGGAGGTGAAGGGGAATCCCTCAGAACCCTCGATGTGGCCCAGGCCGTGGCAGATCATCCGCAACCGGCGCCGTGCGGTGACGGCGGGATTCTTCTGGCGCAGTGAGCCGGCCGCGCTGTTGCGCGGGTTGGCGAACGGCGGTTTACCCTCGGCGACCAACCCGGCGTTGAGGTCCTCGAAGTCGGCCACCCTGAAGAACACCTCGCCGCGTACTTCGAGCACCGCCGGAAGCGGGAATTCGTCTGTGCCGCTGAGCCGTTCAGGAATATCGTCGATCGTGCGAGCATTGAGCGTGACGTCCTCACCGGTACGACCGTCACCGCGGGTGGCCGCGCGCTCGAGCCGACCGTCGCGGTAGACCAGGGCCAGCGCCACCCCGTCGATCTTCAGCTCGCAGAGATACTGCGCGCTCGCCCCGATCTCGGTCTTGATGCGGGCGGCCCACGCGGCGAGCTCGTCGGGGGTGAAAACATTGTCCAGGCTGAGCATCCGATCCAGATGCTCGGCGGGGGTGAAGTCCGTCGCGAACCCGGCACCGCCCACGAGCTGGGTCGGCGAGTCGGGGGTGCGCAGCTCGGGATGGTCGTCTTCGAGGGCCTGCAGCCTGCGCAGCATCGCGTCGAACTCGGCGTCGGTGATGATCGGAGCGTCGCGCACGTAATAGCGGAACTGATGGTCGCGCACCTCGTCGGCGAGCTCCTGCCACTGGCGCCGCAGATCCGCGTCGCGCGGGTCGTCGGCCTGCTCGGCCAGCACTGCCTCGGGATCCGGGGTCGCCTCGGGACTCACCCTGGAAGGCTATCGAAGGCTCCCGACACAGACCCCTGCGTAGGCTGCACACATGCCTCATCCGTTGATGTTCGGCGAGGACGACATGGGTCTGGCCGAGGTCCGCGACATCGCGCTCGGGTTCCCCGAGGCGTTCGAGAAAGTCTCCTGGGGCCGGCCGGTGTTCTGCGCGCCGAAGATGTTCACCGTCTACGGAGGCAGTGTCAAAGGCGCCGCGAAGGGTGAGTTCACCGAGCATCCGCATTCGGTGCTGGTGAAAGTCGACGACAGTGACCGCAAGGCGCTCGAGCAGGACCGCCGGTTCTTCCTCCCGGCCTACCTCGGTCCGTTCGGTTGGCTGGGGCTGGACCTGACCGCGGCGAAGGTGGACTGGACGGAGGTCGCCGAACTCGTCGACGCATCCTTCCGGATGGCGGCCTCGAAAAAACTCGTCAGGCAGCTCGACCAACGGCGGGCCGACGGGGCCCACGGCATGGTTCGATCGGAGTCACCATGACCTTTCCCAGCCCTTTCCCCGAAGTCGACATCCCGACCGCCAGCGTCTACGACTACCTTTTCGCCGACATCTCCGGACCCGACGACCCTCACCTCGACCGGGTGGCGCTGATCGACGCGAGGTCGGGCAGACACACCACCTACCGCGAGATGATAGCCCGGATCGACTCGTTCGCCGGAGCGCTGGCCCAGCGCGGCATCGGCGTCGGCGATGTGGTCGGGCTGCTCGCCCCCAACAGCTCGGCGTTCGCCGTCGCCTTCCACGGCATCCTGCGTGCCGGTGCCACGGCGACGACGATCAACGCGCTGTTCACCGCCAAGGACATCGCCAAGCAGCTCACCGACTCCGGGGCCGGCATGCTTCTTACGGTGACGGCTCTGCTCCCGCAGGCCAAGGAGGGCGCGGCGGCGGCCGGGCTGTCCGACGAGGATCTGGTGGTGCTCGACGGCGCCGGCCGTGACGGCTCCGGCGAGGGGGCGGGTCATCCCAACGCGGCCGACCTGCTGGCGTCGGGAATGCCTGCGCCGCAGGTGAATTTCGCGCCGTCATCACATCTTGCGGTGCTGCCCTACAGTTCCGGGACGACGGGCAACCCCAAGGGTGTGATGCTGACGCACCGCAACCTGGTCGCCAACGTCGCCCAGATCCGCCCGCTGCACGGCATGGAGCCCGACGACGTCGTGCTGGCCGTGCTGCCGTTCTTCCACATCTACGGGATGACTGTGCTGCTCAACGCCGCGCTGCACGCGCGCGCCAGGCTGGTCATCATGCCGAGTTTCGACCTCGGCGAATTCCTGCGCAACATCGCCGAACACCGCTGCACCATCGCGTTCATCGCACCGCCGGTGGCGGTGGCGCTGGCCAAGCACCCGCTGGTCGACGAGCACGATTTGTCCTCGCTCAACGTCGTGATGTCGGGGGCCGCCCCGCTCGACGCCGATCTCGGCCACGCCGTCGCGAAGCGCCTGGACTGCAAGGTGGTTCAGGGTTACGGCATGAGTGAGCTCAGCCCCGTCAGCCACATCACCCCGTTCGACGGCGGCCTGGTCGACATGCACGACGAGGCGCCGCTGAGTTCGGTGGGCTGGACGGTGCCCAACGCGGCCTCCAAACTCGTCGACCCGGAGACCGGCAAGGAGATCCCGATCCCCGACGAGGGTCTGAGCCAGACCGGCGAGCTGTGGTTCAAAGGCCCCAACGTGATGGCCGGGTACCTCAACAACGACGAGGCCACCCGCACCACCATCGACGACGACGGCTGGCTGCACACCGGTGATCTGGCCCAGATCGACGCCAAGGGACTGGTGTACATCGTCGACCGGCTCAAGGAGCTGATCAAGTACAAGGGCTACCAGGTGCCGCCCGCCGAGCTCGAAGCGGTGCTGCTGACCCATCCCGGCATCGCCGACGCCGCGGTGATCGGCGTGCACGACGACGAAGGCGAGGAGGTGCCGAAGGCGTTCGTGGTCAAGCAGCCCGACGCGACCCTCACCGCAGACGAGGTCATGGAGTTCGTCGCCGGCCAGGTCGCGCCCTATAAGAAAGTCCGTCAGGTCGAGTTCATCGACGCGATCCCGAAATCGGCCTCCGGCAAGATCCTGCGCAAAGACCTGCGCGCCTAGGCGCGGTCTAGCCGCCAGATTTGGTTCCTGCCACGGCTTTTCGCCTCATAGAGGGCGCTGTCGGCGCGGGACACGGTGGCGACCAGGGTGTCGGCCGGGGTGTGGGCGGTGTAGCCGATCGAGCACGTCTGACCGAACGACACACACTGGCGCAACCGGTGCAGGATCTTTTCGGCCTGCTCGGGTGTGGTGTCGGGCAGTGCGACGATGAACTCCTCGCCGCCCCAGCGCGCGAAGATGTCGCCGCTGCGGATCGATGCGCTCGCCGCTGTCGCGAAGTGCTGCAGCAGCGCGTCCCCGACGGTGTGTCCACGGGTGTCGTTGAACGCCTTGAAGTTGTCGAGATCGATGACGGCCACCGTCATCGGTGCACCGTCGGCATCGGCCAGCAGTGCAGCCACCCGGGTGTCCCACGCGCGCCGGTTCAGCACACCGGTCAACGGGTCGGTGGACGCGGAGTGTTTTAGCGCGGCGTGCACCGCGGCGATCGCGGACACGTCACGCACCTCCAGCTGGACGCTCACTTCCCCGGCGTGATCGATCGTCGTCACGTTGAACTCCACCGCGATCTCGGTGCCGTCCATCCGCAGCAGCGTGCCGCGTTGGGAGCGCTCCAGGCGTCCGCCGGCGGTGACCTCGTCCAACAGCCTGCGCGCGGTCGAGCGAAAGCGTTCCGGCACGAACTCCAGGCCGGGAACCGAGGTGATCTGCTCGGCGGACTGCCCGCCCAGCAGCGTGACCGCTTCGCCGTTGACGTAGGACAGGCTGCCGTCGACGTTGGCGACCACGACCGCGGCAGGTGACTGCTCGACCAGTGCCCGCCACCGCTGTTCGGCCTCGGCGTGCGCGGCGCGCGCGGTGGCCAACTCTGTCACGTCGGTCGAGACCCCGCCGGTGCCGATCACCTCGCCACGGTCGTCGAACAACGGGAACTTCGACGAGCGGTAGATGTGCGCCGAACCGTCCTGGTGCACGACCTCCTCGGTGAACACGCGCCACTCCCGGCTTTCCATGATCTGCAGATCGTTGCGGCGGTAGTCGTCGGCGATCTGCGGGTCGAAGAAGTCGTGATCGGTCCCGCCGATCAACGTCCGGCCGGCGCCGGTGACGTGTTCCAGTGCGCGATTGGCCATCACGAATCGGCCGTCGACGTCCTTGGCGAAGACCAGCACGTCGGTGTGTTCCAGCACCGCTTCGATCATCCGCTGCTGGGCGTGCAGCGCGGAGTCCGCGGCCAGGCGCCGCTTGATCTCGGAGGCGTACAGGCGGGCCCGGCTGCGCAGCTCCAGCAGGTTCATCACCTGCCCGGCCAAGGTTTGCAGGTGTGTGCGCTGAACGTCGGACAACGTGCGGGGTGTCCGGTCCATGACACAGAGGGTGCCCACCGCGTGTCCGTCCTCGGTGACCAGCGGCACCCCGGCGTAGAACCGCACGTGCGGCGCCCCCGTGACCATCGGGTGGTCGACGAACCTCGGATCCCGGTGGGTGTCCGGAATTTCGAGCAGGGCCGCATCCGCGATGGTGTGCGCGCAGAGCGAGTGCTCCCGGGCGGTCTCCGTGATGTCCACGCCATGGCGGGATTTCACCCACTGGCGGGCGGCGTCGATGAAGCCGATGAGCGCCATCGGCATCTCGCACACGTGCGCAGCAAGCATCGTCAGACCGTCGAACGACTCTTCAGCGGCGGTGTCGAGGATCTCGAAGGAGTCCAGCGCGAGCAGGCGCGGGATCTCACCGTCGAGACAGTCCCCGGCACCGTGTCGACTCGAGCACTTCCCCGACAACAGCACCATCCCCGTGACGTGCGGCGCTCTACCCGTGACCGATCTCGATCAGCGCCTACCCGAGAGTAGACGAGTCCGTACCAAGGGTCGACCGTTTCAGATCCCCTCGGGGTCGTCGACCAGTCTGTCAACGGCCTGCTGCGACAATTCGATTGCGCTGCGCGCCCAGGTCACTGTCGCACCGGCGAGTCCGCAGGCCGGAGTGATCCCGATCCGGCTGCGCAGCACGTCGCGGGCGAACCCGAGTCGGTCGGTCACCGTGGCCACCGACGCGGCGATCTGTTCTGCCGCCGGTCGGGGGTCGGGGGCCGTGGCGGGCACCGCACCGAGAAGCACCGTGCGGTCGGACTCGACGAACTCGCCGATCCCGTCCAGATCTGCGGCGGTGAGCGTGCCAAGGTCCACAGAAACGGCGCTTATCACACTGCGCTGCAACACCTTCCACGGCACCTCGGCAGCACAGCAGTGCACCGCGGCTTCACCGCCGACCGCCTCTGCGCACTCGTCGAGCAGCGCGGTGACCAAAGACTCGTCCACGGGATGCACCGGGTTCAGACTGGTGACCCCGGTGAGCCGGCCCGCCAGTGCCGCCGGCAGCGACGGTTCGTCGAACTGAACCACGATCGGGCTCTCCAGCCGGCGGGCGAGCTCTGCCCGGTGCGCGGCCACCCCCTCGGCCAGCGACGTCGTCAGGTCCCGGACGGCGCCTCGGTCGGTGATCGCGCGGTGTCCCCCGCCGAGCTCCAGCTGCGCCGCCAGCGTCACCGGTCCCGGCGCCTGCACCTTGACCACCCGGCCCGTACCGCGCAGCCCGGCCTTCTCCCAGGCCTCTTCGAGAGCGTCCATGTCCTCGTCGAGTAGACCGGCGGCGCGGCGGGTCGCCGAACTACGGCCCTGGGCGATGCGGTAACCGCGAGGCACGATGTCGAGGCCGATGTCGACGAGCAGCGCACCCGCCCGGCCGATCATGTCTGCCCCGACACCCCGCCCGGGAAGCTCCACCAGGTGCGGAAGGCGGTGCAGTTCACCGACGACCACCTCCGCGGCGTCCCTGGCCGACGTGCCCGGCCAGGATCCGATACCGGTCGCGGTCGCGAAAACACTCACTCGTACGACGATATTGGACCCACTATGGTCAGTACATGACGGGCCGTGTATCGGTGCCACTGTGGTGCGCCGTGGCGATCCTGGCCGCTGGATGCGCACAGCAGGTGACCGGGTCGCCGACCCGCGCCGCCCCCGGCGTGGACGAGGGCTCCCGCTCGCCGGTGGACGTGGACGCCATCCTGCTCGATCGCCCTCAGATGCAGGCGGTGACCGGCGCCGGCGAACATCTGACCGCGATTCCGGGAACCGACAGCAAGGCGCCGGTCGACATCGATTTCATGATCGGAACCGTTCCGCCGCAATGTGATTGGATTTACGCCGAGACCCGGGTGTTCGGACCCGAGGTCGAGGAGTTCCACAAACTGACCTACCAGAATCCCCCGCGGGGCGCGCTGATCTCACAGGGCGCGGCCGGCTACCGGGATGCCGGCACCGCGCAACGGGCCTTCGATTCGGTCGTCGCCCAGATCGACGGCTGCGCCGCGACGAGCCCCGGCCGCGCATTGGTCGGCGCGGTGACGACCACCGCCGACTCGGTGCACACCAGACCCGGCGACTGCGGGCGCGACTACCGGGTGAAGTCGGCGGTGCTCGTCGAAGTCACCTTCTGCGGGTTCCCGGAGTCGGTGCCCGAGCTGGTGATGACCAACATCCTGGTCGACGTTCCGGGGTGAACGGTCAGCGGGCGGTGCGGATGGTCGCGCTGCCGAGCACCTCGTCGCCGTCCGGGTCGGGCCGGTACAGCACCAGGGTCTGCCCCGGCGCCACGCCACGCAGCGGGCTGCGCAGATTCACCTCAAGCACACCGTCGCCGAGTTCGGCGACCGCCCCGACCACCCCGCCGTGCGCGCGGACCTGCACGGCGCACTCGACCGGCCCGGCGGGTGCGGCACCCGAGGTGAACACCGGCGCATCGCCGACGAGCCGGGTGACCTCCAGGTCGTCGAGGTCACCGACCTGCACGGTGCCGGTGGTCGCGTCGATCCCCGTCACATAGCGCGGACGGCCGTCAGGGCCGGGGCCGGGGATGCCGAGGCCCTTGCGCTGACCGATGGTGAACCCGTGCACGCCGTCGTGCTCGGCGAGCACGGCGCCGGCGGCGTCGACCACCGCACCGCGGCGCACGCCGATGCGGGCTCCGAGGAACGCCTTGGTGTCGCCGGACGGGATGAAGCAGATGTCGTGGCTGTCGGCCTTGTCGGCGACCGCCAGGCCTCGCCGTGCCGCCTCCTCGCGGATCGCGGACTTCGGGGTGTCCCCGATCGGGAACACCGCGTGGCGCAACTGCTCGGCGGTCAGCACCGCCAGCACGTAGGACTGGTCTTTGTCGTGGTCGACCGCGCGCCGCAACCGGCCGTCGGCCAACCGCGCGTAGTGCCCGGTGGCCAGCGCGTCGAATCCCAGCGCCAGCGCGCGGGCGGCCAGCGCCGAGAACTTGATCCGCTCATTGCAGCGCACACACGGATTCGGCGTCTCGCCGCGCGCGTAGGACTCGACGAAGTCGTCGATCACGTCCTCTTTGAAGCGGTCGGCGAAATCCCACACGTAGAACGGGATACCGAGCACATCGGCGACCCGGCGCGCATCGCCGGCATCCTCCTTGGAACAACAACCGCGGGATCCGGTGCGGAGCGTGCCTGGCGCCGTCGACAGCGCCAGATGCACCCCGACCACGTCGTGTCCGGCATCGACCATTCTGGCGGCGGCCACCGAGGAGTCCACGCCACCGCTCATCGCGACGAGCACCCGCATGGCTACTGCCGCCCCGAACTGGCCAGCGCGGCCGCTCGTGCACGTTCCACGGCGGCGGGCAGCACGTCGAGCACGGCGTCGACGTCGGCGTCGGTGCTGGTGTGCCCGAGCGACAGCCGCAGCGAGCCGCGGGCACTGGCCGGATCGGCGCCCATCGCGGTCAGCACATGGGACGGCTGCGCCACCCCGGCTGTGCACGCCGACCCCGTTGAGCATTCGATTCCCTTGGCGTCCAGCAACATCAGCAGCGAATCGCCCTCGCAGCCGCGGAACGTGAAGTGTGCGTTGCCCGGTAACCGCCCCGGCCCCGTTGCACCGTTGACGTCGACGTCGTCGATGGTGTCGAGCACGCCGTCGATCAGCCTGTCGCGCAGCGCGCGGATCCGCTCGGCCGCGGTGTCCATTCCGTCGACGGCGACACGCGCGGCTGCGGCCATACCCATCACGCCGGCGACATCCTGTGTCCCCGAACGGACGTCACGCTCCTGACCTCCGCCGTGCAGCTGCGGAACGCACGCGGTCTCGCGGCGCAGCAGCAGTGCGCCCACACCGGTGGGGCCGCCAAACTTGTGCGCGGTGACGCTCATCGCCGACAGGCCGCTGGCGGCGAAGTCCACCGGCAGCTGACCGACCACCTGGATCGCATCGCTATGCATCGGTATGCTGAATTCACTTGCGACAGAGGCGATTTCAGAGACAGGCATGATGGTGCCGACCTCGTTGTTGGCCCACATCACCGAGATCAGCGCGACATCGGAGGGATCGCCGACCGCCGAACGCACGTCGGACGGATCGACGGCGCCGTACCGGTCGACCGGCAACCAGGTGACCTCGGCGTCCTCGTGCTCGACCAGCCACTCCACCGCGTCCAGCACCGCATGGTGCTCGACCGGGGTGGTGACGATCCGGCGCCGTTGCGGCGACGAACGGCGCCGCGCCCAGTAGATGCCCTTGATTGCGAGGTTGTCACTCTCGGTGCCACCGGCGGTGAAGATCACTTCCGACGGGCGCGCGCCCAGCAGCTGGGCCAGGGTCTCGCGGGACTCCTCCAGCCTGCGCCGGGCCATGCGCCCCGAGCCGTGCAGCGAGGCGGCGTTGCCCACCGTCGCCATGGCAACCGTCATGGCCTCGATGGCGGCGGGGCGCATCGGGGTGGTGGCGGCGTGGTCGAGGTAGACCGGCGAAGACATAACCGTTCAAGGATAGCCGTCGCAGAATGGGCGGCCGCCATCGCGCTCAGGCCACCATGCAGTGACCCTCGGCGCAGTCGGAGATCGCCCGGCGGTCGAGTCCCGCCCCGCCGGGGGCGGCGAATCCGTCCCCGCCGCGGACGGCGGCCTCACAGCGGGCCGCCAGGTCACGGCGGTCGACGCCCGGCAGTTGCAGCGAGTCGACGTGGATGTGGCAGACGGTGCGGCGTGCGGTGATCACCCGCCTGATAGAGGTCAGCAACGTGTCGTCCCCCACGAAGGCCGGCACGGTGGACGCCCGGCCGTCCTTGTGCCGGTAACTGAGCCGCAGTGGCTGCACCGGGCGTCCCGCGTCGATCGCGGCCTGGAACATCGCCGGGCGGAACCGGCCGTAGCTCAGCCCGCACCAGGTGGTGCCTTCCGGAAACGCGACCACCGTGTCCCCTGCCCTGAGCCGATTGGCGACTGCGGCCACCACCGCCGGCAGCCGGCGCAACCGGGCCCGGTCGATCGGGATCACCTTCATGAGCCGGACGATCGGACCGAGCGCGGGCCAGTCGACGAGGTCGGCGCGGGCGACGAAGGAACCGGGCAGCACCGTCGCGATGGCGAAGACGTCCAGCCACGACACGTGCCCGCTGACCACCAGCACGCCCCGCAGGTTGCGTATCGGCCCTCCTGACACGGACATCCGCACACCGAGACTGCGGAGCATCAGCCGGCAGTACCCGCGCTGCAGATGCGACCGGCCGGGCAGCGGCAGTGCCAGCAGCCACACTCCGGCGAACAGCGTGGCTGCTGCGCAGACGCGCACCGTGGTGCGCACGGCGACCACCCAGCGCCGGCCGGGGCCGTCGGCTCCAGTGTGCACACACCGCGCGCCGCAGGTCGCGCGCTGCAGCCACGCGTGTTCGCGGGTCAGGTTCATGACCGCGTCCCGTCGGCGACCGCGGCCGAAGCCATCCCGACCGAGCGGAGCCGGCGCAGGTACCGCGTGTCGGCGTCCTGCTTGCCGAGCAGCGCGGGGAAGTCGCCGACGCCGAAATCCGGGTCGTGGGCGGGTTCGCCGCACACCTGGGCGCCCAATCTCAGATATCCGCGCATCAGGGCCGGCACCGACAACCGGGCGGGTGGGTCGATCTCGTCGAGGGTGCGACCGTCGACCATCACGGGCCGGTACGGGTACACGGTGTGTTCGGCGGGCGCGGCGTGCCGGCGGTTGACGAAGTCGCGCACGCCGCGCAGGTGGCTGCCGGCCGGGCTGCGACCGGCGGGATCCGCGACGGGCACCGAGACGCATCCGGCCACGTAGTCGTAGCCACTGCGGTCCAGGTAGGCGAGGATGCCCGCCCACATCAGCAGCACCACGGCGCCGTTGCGGTGTCCCTCACGCACCACAGCGCGGCCCATTTCGACCAGCGAGGGCCGGAGCGGGTCGAGTGCGGTGACGTCGAACTCGGTCGCCGTGTACAGCCCGCCTGCGGCGATCGCACCGGGCGGCGGCAGCATCCGGTAGCAGCCGACCAGTTCGCCGGTGGCGTCGTCGCGGACGAGCAGATGATCGCAGTATTCGTCGAACCGGTCGGCGTCCAGACCGCCGGAATTGCCGTCGCCGGCGAGCGCGAAGCCGGGCTCGGTGCTGAACACGTCGTAGCGCAACCGCTGCGCGGCCTCGATGGAGTCGCCGTCGGTGCACAACAGCAGGCTGTAGCGGGGCGTGGACGGGGCGGATCCGCGCTGCGCGTGATCGATGTCGTCGGGGGCGATGAGTACAGAAGCAGTGCTCATGGCGCCACGCTCGTGCAGCCGCCTCTCGTCAGGGCGTCCAGCGCGTGTCGTGTCCGTGAGCGCCAGGTGACGTCTTGGCCCGTTCAGCCCGCCGTCGGCCGGGCGTCGAACCGAACGGTGCCCAGCACGGCGCCGTCGCCGGTGACCAAGCTCGTGTCGTCGACGGGAGTGCCGAAGTACGTGGACCGCGGATCGACGACGACCGTCTTGTCGGCACCCCGCCCGGCCAATACCGTGCGCGCCAGGTCGGCGAACGAGATCTTCTCCGGCCCGCCGACGTTCACGACCCCGTTGACGGGCGCGGCGACGGCGACGCGGACCACCTCGAGGGCGACGTCATCGGCGGCGATCGGCTGGATCCGGGCATCCGGCACCCGCACCTCGTCGCCGTCCTGCATCGAGCCGACGATCGCGTCGGCGAACTCCTGAAACTGGGTGGCGCGCACGATGCTGAAGGGCAGACCGGATGTGGCGATCGTCTCCTCCTGCACGACTTTTGCGCGCATATAGCCACTCGCGGGCAGTCCGTCGGCGCCGACGATCGACAGCGCGACGTAGTGCCGGACACCCGAATCCCGGGCGGCGTTGACCAGGTTCGCCGAGGACCGGGTGAAGAAATCCATCACCGGGTCGTCGTCGAACGACGGGGAATTGGTGACGTCGACGAGGACGTCGGCGCCGGTGAGGGCCTCGGTGAGGCCCTCGCCGGTGAGCACGTCGGCCCCCGACGAACGCGATGCCGCCACGACGTCGTGACCGTCGCGCTGCAGCAGGTCGACCACCTTCGAGCCGATGAGGCCGGTGGCCCCGACAACTGAAATCCTCATGGGTCAATACTGACCCTCGGCTACCTGTGAGGGAACCCGCGGTGTCCAACCCACCAGACACAAAATCGCACGTCCGCGAGGCGAAACGTGCGATTTTGTGTCTGCTCGCGCAGCGGAACTCAGCCCTTGCGGGCCTTCACCGCGTCGGTCAGCTGCGGCGTCACCTTGAACAGGTCACCGACGATGCCGAGGTCGGCGATCTCGAAGATCGGCGCTTCCTCGTCTTTGTTGACCGCGATGATGGTCTTCGAGGTCTGCATGCCGGCGCGGTGCTGGATCGCCCCGGAGATGCCCAAGGCGATGTACAGCTGCGGCGACACGGTCTTACCGGTCTGGCCGACCTGGAACTGGCCAGGGTAGTAACCCGAGTCGACCGCGGCACGCGAGGCGCCCACCGCGCCACCGAGCGAGTCCGCGAGATCCTCGACGATGCCGAAGTTCTCGGCACTGCCGACGCCACGGCCGCCCGACACCACGACGGTGGCCTCGGTGAGCTCCGGACGGTCGCCGGCCACCGCAGGCTCTCGCGAGGTGATCTTGGTGGCGTTCTCGGCCGGGGCGGGCACGTCGACGTTGACGACCTCTCCTGCACCGTCGGCAGGCTGGGCCTCGACGGAACCGGGGCGCACGGTGATGATCGGGGTGTCCCCGACGGCCTCGGCCTCGACGGTGAAGGCACCACCGAAGATCGAGTGGATGCCCTTGCCGCCCTCCTTGACCTCGACGACGTCGCTCAGGATGCCCGAGCCGATGCGGGCCGCGAGCCGACCTGCGATCTCCTTGCCGTCAGCACTGGACGCCAGCAGCACCGCCGCCGGCGTGGCGGACTCGGCCAGCGCGGCCAGCACGTCCACGTACGGGGTGATCAGGTAGTTCTCGGCGTCGTCGGACTCGGCGACGTAGATCTTCGCCGCACCGGCCGACTTCAGGCCGTCGATCAGGCCCTCGGCGGTGCCCGGCTTGCCGACCACGACGGCGGCGGGTTCACCGAGCGCGCGGGCGGCGGTGATCAGTTCGGAGGTGACCTTTTTCAGCGCACCTTCAGCGTGCTCGGTGAGCACAAGTACTTCAGCCATGGGTTCGTTTGCCTCTATGTCTGTCTGTCGATGGGAAGGTTCTAGATGATTTTCTGGGCAACCAGGTACTCGGCGATCTTGGTGCCGCCGTCGCCCTCGTCGGTGACCTTCTCGCCCGCGGTCTTGGGCGGCTTCGGCGTCGAGGACAGCACCTTCGACCCGGCGTTGGCCACGCCTACCTCGTCACTCTCGACGCCGATGTCGGCCAATGTCAGCTTGGTGACTTCCTTCTTCTTCGCGGCCATGATGCCCTTGAAGGACGGGAAGCGGGGTTCGTTGATCTTCTCGTTCACGCTGACCACGGCCGGCAGCGAGGCCTCGAGGGTGAAGACACCGTCGTCGGTCTCACGCTCGGCGGTGACCTTGCCGTTCTCGACGGTCAGCTTGCGCACGTGGGTCAGCTGCGGCAGGCCGAGGTACTCGGCGATGATCGCCGGTACGGCGCCGCCGGTGCCGTCGGTGGCCTCGTTGCCCGCGAGCACCAGCTCGGTGCCCTCGATGGTGCCCAGCGCGCGAGCCAGCGCCCAGCCCGTCTGGACCATGTCGGAGCCGTGCATGCCCTCGTCGACCAGGTGCACGGCCTTGTCGGCGCCCATCGACAACGCCTTGCGGATCGCCTCGGTGGCCCGCTCGGGACCGGCCGTCAGGACCGTGACCGTGCTGTCGCCGCCCTCGCGCTCCTTGATCAGGAGTGCCTCTTCGACGGCGCGCTCGTTGATCTCGTCGAGCACAGCGTCGGCGGCCTCCCGGTCCAGGGTGTAGTCACCGTCGGACAACTTGCGCTCAGACCATGTGTCTGGGACCTGTTTGATCAGGACCACGATGTTCGTCATGACTCTGGTTCGTCCTCCTCGAAAGGGGCCGGTGGTCGACCCGCCATACCACGATTGCCGCAGGCACCACGATGTTACCAGCGGGTAACTTTGGGTGCTTCGCACGAACACCATAGCTGGTCGATGTTTGCGTTCAGTCAGGGCGGCGATCAGATGGTGCTCACGAAGAGTTCGCCATCGGTCGGTTACGGGTTAGCCTGCCTTGCAATGAGCGCATCTGTTACCAGCGGTCCGGTCGGCGAGCCGGTCCCCATGGCATTGACCGGCGAGCGGACCGTCCCCGGGGTTGCCGAGGAGAACTACTGGTTCCGCCGCCACGAGGTGGTGTACCGCCGGCTGGTCGAGCGGTGCCGTGACCGTGACGTGCTGGAGGCCGGCTGCGGCGAGGGATACGGCGCGGACCTGATCGCCGACGTCGCCCGTTCGGTGATCGGCCTGGACTACGACGAGTCGGCGGTGGCGCACGTGCGGGCGCGCTATCCCCGCGTCGACATGCGCCACGGCAACCTCGCCGAGTTGCCGTTGCCGACGGCCTCGGTCGACGTGGTGGTGAACTTCCAGGTGATCGAACACCTTTGGGATCAGGGCCAGTTCGCGGCCGAGTGCGCCAGGGTCCTGCGCCCCGGCGGGGTGCTGCTCATGTCCACGCCCAACCGCATCACGTTCTCCCCCGGTCGGGACACCCCGGTCAATCCCTTCCACACCCGCGAACTCAACGCCGCCGAGCTCACCGAGCTTCTGGAAGGAGCCGGTTTCACGATGGAGGCGATGCTCGGGGTCTTCCACGGGCGCCGCCTCGCCGAGATCGACGCCCGGCACGGCGGTTCGGTCATCGACGCACAGATCGAGCGGGCGCTGGCCGACGCGCCGTGGACTGCAGAACTGCTCGCGGACATCGAATCGGTCACGATCGACGACTTCGACCTGGTGCAGGCGACGGCCGGCGAAACCGGGCGACACATCGACGACAGCCTCGACTTGGTGGCTATAGCGGTGCGGCCGTGAGCGGAGCGAACAAAGCACCGGAGAGCGGAGCGAACAGAGCACCGGAGAGCGGAGCGAACAAAGCACCGGAGAGCGGAGCGAACAAAGCACCGGAGAGCGGAGCGAACAAAGCACCGGAGAGCGGAGCGAACAAAGCACCGGTACCCGGGCTGTTCACTCTGGTGCTGCACACGCACCTGCCGTGGCTGGCTCATCACGGCCGCTGGCCGGTCGGCGAGGAGTGGCTGTACCAGTCGTGGTCGGCGTCCTATCTGCCCCTGGTGCGGGTGCTGCGCACGCTGGCCGCCGAGGACCGCCGCCATCTGATCACCCTCGGTGTCACACCGGTGGTCGCCGCGCAGCTCGACGACCCGTACTGCCTGCAGGGCATGCAGCACTGGCTGGCCAACTGGCAGCTGCGTGCGCTCGAGGCGGCGACCATGCGCACCGCGGCGGGGACCTCGCCGGCCTCGGATCGGAAAGCCTTGCGCCGGTTCGGTTCCCGCGAGCACGCCGAGGCCGAGCGTGAGCTCGGCGAGTTTGACTCGCTGTGGCGTCACGGCGCCAGCCCGGTGTTCCGGGAGCTTCTCGACGGTGAGGTCGTCGAGCTACTCGGCGGACCGTTGGCCCATCCGTTCCAGCCGCTGTTGAACCCTCGGCTGCGCGAGTTCGCGCTGCGCGAAGGCTTGGCCGACGCCGGACATCGGTTCGCGCACACGCCGGCCGGCATCTGGGCGCCGGAGTGTGCCTATGCGTCGGGCATGGAGACCGGTTACGCCGCGGCGGGCGTGGGCCACTTCATGGTGGACGGGCCGTCGTTGCGCGGCGACACCGCGCTGGGCAGGCCGGTCGGCGATTCCGGCGTCGTCGCTTTCGGCCGCGATCTGCAGGTCAGCTACCGCGTGTGGTCGCCGCGGTCCGGCTATCCGGGTCACGCCGCCTACCGCGACTTCCATACTTACGACCACGCCACCGGCCTCAAACCCGCCCGGGTGACCGGCCGCAATGTGCCGTCGGAGGACAAGGCGCCGTATGACCCGGCCCGTGCTGATGCCGCGGTCGACGTCCATGTCGCTGATTTCGTGGAGACGGTGCGCCGGCGTCTGCAGTCCGAGAGCGAGCGGATCGGCAGGCCCGCACATGTGGTCGCCGCCTTCGACACCGAGTTGTTCGGCCACTGGTGGTACGAGGGCCCGGTCTGGCTGGAGCGGGTGTTGCGGGCACTGCCTGCCGGCGGTGTGCGGGTCGGAACACTCTCGGACGCGATCGCCGAAGGCTATGTCGGCGAGCCGGTGGAACTCCCGCCCAGCTCGTGGGGTTCGGGCAAGGACTGGCAGGTGTGGTCGGGTGAGAAGGTGGCCGATCTGGTGCACCTGAACAACGAGGTCGTCGACACGGCGCTGAGCACCGTCGACAAGGCACTGGCCCGCGGCGCATCGTTGGATGCCGCCGCCCCAAGGGATTTCGTGGCCGATCAGATCCTGCGCGAGACCTTGCTGACGGTGTCGAGCGACTGGCCGTTCATGGTCAGCAAGGACTCCGCGGCCGACTATGCGCGCTACCGCGCCCACCTCCATGCACACGCCACGCGCGAGATCGCGGCGGCGGCGGCCTCGGGCCGCGACGAACAGGCGCAGCGGCTGGCCGAGGGCTGGAACCGTGCCGACGGGCTGTTCGGAGCACTCGACGCCCGGAGGTTGCCCACCGAATGAACATGAAGATCCTGCTGGTGTCGTGGGAATACCCGCCGGTGGTGATCGGCGGGCTCGGCCGCCACGTGCACCATCTGGCCACCGAACTCGTCGCGGCCGGCCACGAGGTCGTGGTGCTCAGCCGGCGTCCGACCGGAACGGATCCGCAGACCCATCCGACCACCGACGAGGTCCACGAAGGGGTGCGGGTGATCGCGGCCGCCGAGGATCCGCACGAGTTCACCTTCGGCACCGACATGATGGCCTGGACCCTGGCGATGGGTCACGCGATGATCCGCGCCGGTCTGGTGCTGGCCGACTGGCGGCCCGACCTCGTCCACGCGCACGACTGGCTGGTCGCCCATCCCGCTGTCACCCTCGCCCAATTCTTCGATGTGCCTTTGGTTTCCACGATCCACGCCACCGAGGCGGGGCGACACTCCGGTTGGGTCTCGGGCGCGGTGAGCCGTCAGGTGCACGCGCTGGAATCGTGGCTGGTCCAGGATACGGACTCGCTGATCACCTGTTCGGCGTCGATGCGCGAGGAGATCACCACCCTGTTCGGACCCGAGCTCGCCGAGATCTCGGTGATCCCCAACGGGATCGACACCGACGGTTGGCCTTTCGCGACCCGCCGGCCCCACCCCGGACCGGCGGAACTGCTGTACTTCGGCCGCCTCGAGTACGAGAAGGGCGTCCACGACGCCATCGCGGCGCTGCCGCGGATCCGCCGCACCCATCCCGGCACCACGCTGACCATCGCCGGTGACGGCACGCAACTGAACTTCCTGACCGAGCAGGCGCGCAAACACAAGGTGTTCAAGGCGACGAATTTCATCGGCCGCGTTGACCATTCAGAACTGCTGCAGTTGCTGCACCGGGCCGATGCGGCGGTGCTGCCGTCGCATTACGAGCCGTTCGGAATCGTCGCGCTCGAAGCGGCCGCGACCGGCACGCCGCTGGTGACCTCCACCGCGGGCGGACTCGGCGAGGCGGTCATCGACGGGGTGACGGGTGTGTCCTATCCGGCCGGTGATGTGGCGGCATTGGCCACCGCGGTGCGCACGCTGCTCGATGATCCGGCGGCGGCCCAGCGGAGGGCGATCGCGGCGAGGGAACGCCTCACGTCGGACTTCGCGTGGCACACCGTGGCGGCCGAGACCGCACAGGTGTACCTGGCGGCCAAGCGTGCCGAGCGCAGGCCCCAGCCCCGGCGACCGATCGTGGAACGGCCGCTGCCCGACCGGTGACGCGCCGAACTCGCATTCCTTGCGGTCGCTGGTGCGGAACGGCCGCGTGGAATGCGGTTTCGGCGGACTAGCGGGAGGCCTTCTTGCGTTCGATGTCGGCTAGCGCCGCGGCCAGTTCGGCCCGCTCGGCCGCCGACGTCTCCCACGACAGCTTGCGGTTCTTGACGACCTTGCCGGGTGCGCCAACGACGATCGAGTAGTCCGGGATCTCACCCTTGACCACCGCGTGGGCACCCAGTACGCATCCGCGGCCGATGCTGGTGCCGCGCAGCACGGTGACCTTGGCGGCCAGCCAGGTGTCCGGGCCGATCCGCACCGGGCTCTTCACGATGCCTTGATCCTTGATCGGTAGTTCGATGCTGTCCATCTTGTGGTCGAAATCGCAGACGTAGCACCAGTCGGCCATCAGCACGGAATCACCGAGCTCGATGTCGAGGTAGGTGTTGATGACGTTGTCGCGGCCGAGCACCGTCTTGTCCCCGATGCGCAGCGATCCCTCGTGGCAGCGGATCGTGTTCTTGTCGCCGATGTGCACCCAGCGCCCGATCTCCATCTGCGCGAGTTCCGGCGTGCACTGAATCTCGACGTTCTTGCCGAGGAACACCATGCCGCGGGTGATGACGTGCGGATTGGCCAGCTTGAATTTCAGCAGTCGCCAGTACCGCACCAGGTACCACGGGGTGTAGGCGCGGTTGGCCAGGACCCATTTCAGCGAGGCGAGCGTGAGGAAATCGGCCTGGCGAGGGTCCCGTAGACGGGATCCCCGCCAGCGCTTGTGCAGCGGCGCTCCCCACATCGTTGTCATGGCCGGAGAGCCTACGCGCCCGCCCGTGACATTCCCGGGTCGCTCCGCTCCCGCCCTCCGAAAGGGTCAACGGTTACCCTCACGTGGGCTCGATGTACACCGCGATCAGAAGGGATCCCGTGCTCCGGCGAATCATCGCATTGGCCTCGACGGCGCTGATCGCAGGTGCGCTGGCTGGGTGCGGCAACACCGACTCCTGGGTAGAGGCCCGTGCCGCCACCGGCTGGTCAGCACAGTATGCCGACGCCGCAAACAGCAGCTCCTCCCCCGTCACCGGGGCCGACACGCTGCGTCTGGAGTGGGCGCGGTCGGTCAAGGGTGAGCTCGGCGCGCAGGTGGCGCTCGGCTCGGGCAACTACCTGGCGGCCAACGGGCAGACCAGGGCGGGTTGCTCGCTGATGGTGTGGGAGACCGACAACCGCGGCAGGCAACGCTGGTGCACCCGCCTGGTGCAGGGCGGCGGCTTCGCCAGCCCGCTGTTCGACGGATTCGACAATCTCTACATCGGCCAGCCCGGCGCCATCCTGTCCTTCCCGACCACCCAGTGGGTCCGCTGGCGCCAGCCGGTGATCGGCATGCCCATGACGGCCCGCATCCTCAACCCCGGGCGCCTGCTCGTGGTCACCCATCTGGGGCAGGTGCTGGTGTTCGACGCCCACCGCGGCACCGTCACCGGCACGTCACTGGATCTGGTCGCCGGGGTGGACCCGACCGACTCGGAGCGCGGGTTGCAGGACTGCCGGCTGGGTGGGCCGCGGTGCCCGGTGGCCGCCGCCCCGGCCTACTCGGAGGCCGCCGGCATGGTGGTGCTGACGCTCTGGGAGCCGGATGCGGACAAACCGATGCTGGTCGGTCTGCGCTATCAGCCCGGTCAGACCCCGCAGCTCAGTCGCGCATGGACCAGTGACGCCGTCGGCGGCGGCCCGCTGGCCAGCCCGGTGCTGTCCCCGGACGGGTCGACGGTGTACGTCAGCGGCCGCGACGAAAGACTGTGGGCGCTCAACGTCGACGACGGCAGTGCGAAGTGGTCGGTTCCGATGGACTACCTGGCCCAGACCCCGCCGTCGGTGACGCCCGGTGGGCTCATCGTCGCCGGGGGCGGGCCGGGGTCACGGCTGACTGCGGTGCGCGACACCGCCGAAGAGGGCGAGGTGCTCTGGACCCGCGACGACGTGTCACCCCTGACCACCTCCAGCCTGACCGGGGTCGGCTATACCGTGGTGCGCGACGGCGAGGACACCGACGAGCGGCCTGCCGGGCTGGCGCTGCAGGTGTTCAGCCTCGGCGACGGCGCGACCCTGCACACCCATCCACTCCCGAACGCGACCGGATGGCCGGTCGGCGTGTCGGTGGGTCATGACCGCCGCGTCGTCACGGCCACCAGCGCCGGGCAGGTCTACGGCTTCGCGCCTGCGTGAGCGGAGCTGCTAACGCAGGCGTCACGGTCCGGAAATACCGACCTTGCGCAGTGATGCGAACATGCACACTCAGATGACCCGGACAAGCCGACGAACCAATAGGTAGAGGGGACGCATATGTCCGAATTCCTGAGCGCATTCAACGACCTGGTCTGGCATGAGACCCTCGTCTACCTCTGTCTTGCCGCGGGCGTCTACTTCTCGATCAGATCGCGCTTTGTGCAGGTGCGCCAAGTCCCTGAGATGGTCCGGCTCATGCTCAAGGGCGAGAAATCGCCGTCAGGGTGTCCAGTTTCCAGGCGCTGACGATGTCTCTGGCCGGGCGGGTCGGCACCGGCAACATCGCCGGCGTGGCCACCGCGATAGCGTTCGGCGGGCCCGGTGCGCTGTTCTGGATGTGGGCGGTCGCCTTTCTCGGCGCATCCACGTCATTCGTGGAATGCACGCTCGGCCAAATCTATAAGGACCGCGACAAGCTCACCGGAGAGTACCGCGGCGGGCCCGCCTACTACTTCAGCACCGCGTTGTCCCACACCGCCGCAGCGGGAGCGATGAAGGCCTACGGCTTCGTCTTCGCGGCCGTCACGCTGCTGGCGATGGGTCTGCTGCTGCCCGGCGTGCAGTCCAACTCGATGGCGTCGGCGATGAACTCCGCGTGGGGTTTCTCGAAATGGTGGGTTGCGGTCGGCATAGTGATCGTGCTGGCCTTCGTCATCATCGGCGGGGTGAAGCGGATCGCGACGTTCGCGTCGATCGTGGTGCCGTTCATGGCGGTCACCTACATCGTGCTGGCGCTGATCGTCGTGCTGATGAACGCCGGTGACATTCCGGAGATCATCGGCTTGATCTTCTCCAGTGCGTTCGGCGTCGACGCGGGGTTCGGCGCGATCATCGGTGCAGCGGTGATGTGGGGCGTCAAACGCGGAATCGATTCGAACGAGGCGGGTCAGGGCACCGGTCCGCACGCCGCGGCAGCAGCGGAGGTGTCACACCCGGCCAAACAGGGGCTCGTGCAGGCGTTCGCGGTCTACGTCGACACCCTGTTCGTCTGCTCGGCGACCGGCTTCCTGATCTTGTCCACCGGCGCCTACCGGGTGTTCGAGGGTGAGAGCGCCGACGGTGCGGTGCTCAGCGAGGGCGGCAGTATCCTGCCCGCCGACGCCGAGGTGGGCCCGACGTTCGCCCAGGTAGGCTTCGACACCCTGTGGAGCGGGGCGGGCTCCAGTTTCATCGCGGTCTCGCTGGCGTTCTTCTGCCTGACCACGATCATCGCCTACTACTACATGGCCGAGACCAACCTGCGCTTCCTTCTGGGCAACGCCGCCACCGTCGACATTCCCTACCTTCGGAGCACGGTCGGATCGACGGCCACGATGTTGCTGCAGGCGCTGATCCTGGTGTCGGTGACGATCGGCGCCGTCTCGACCGCCTCGGAGGCGTGGACGCTCGGTGACATCGGCGTCGGCCTGATGGCGTGGCTGAACATCATCGGCATCCTGATCCTGCAGCAGCCCGCCTACAAAGCGCTGTGGGACTACGAAAAGCAGAAGAAGCAAGGTCTGGATCCCAGGTTCGATCCGGTCGCCCTGGGCATCAGGAACGCGACGTTCTGGGAGAACTACGACCCCGCCACCGGCAGGGACAAGCAGCCGACCGTCACCGGGGGCTGACGGGTGTCTCCAGCGCCAGCATCGGAGCGACCGCGCTGCGCGGGACGGTGGCCTGCAGCGCGCCGCCGGCACCGGGCATGATCTCGCCCTGACCGAAATAGAAGATCAGCGAATCGTCGGTGATCGCGAACTCTTGGTACTTCGCCGGATCGAGCCCGTCGGCCGCTGAGATCGGCGCGTCGACGCCAAGCTGGCGGGAGATGTCGGCCTGCACTATCGGGAAGATCGCGTCCAGTGGCTTGCTGTCCGCCTTGAAGAGCGTGTCGAAGGTGATCGGGGCCTTCTTCGCCACGTCCCAGTTGAACGCCTTGAACCAGGTCTGCGGGTGCGCGCCGCCGACATTCTCGTAGACCTCGAATACCACGCTGCGGGTGCCGCCGTCGTCGCGCCCGGTCCGGTAACCGGTTCCCCGGGCGTCGAGGACGTAGGGCAGATTCCACGAACCCGGCATCTCCGAGACGTTGACGAAGCCATCTCGGGTCTGCCTCAGATAGTCGACGAGCGCCCGCTGGTCGGGATAGTCGGCCGGGAACGTGTAATCCAGTCGATAGGTGGGGTTCTCGGCGTGCACGTGGCAGATCTGGTCGGCGTCGACGGTGCCGCCCAGCTCCGCGCAGGCCGACTGGGCCGCGGCCGTGGGTGCGGCCACCAGGCCCACCGAGAGACCGGCGGCCGTCAAAGCAGCGGCTAAGATGCGCATCGTCGGACGTCCTCGTGATCGGCGCCTCGTGGACTCGGCGCATGGCGAACTGATAGGGCCAGGGTACGTGAGCTTTCAGCGTGACGGACGACATATGAATGCCGTTGCCCGGCTTGCCACCCCGGAACCCAGCCGGGTGATGACCACGCTCACATGAGCGTCCCCGCGCAGCCGCAGCCGACTGCGCAACACGTCCGGATCGACGGCGACACCGCGGACGAGGATTTCGACAGCTCCGGCGGCGTGGCGCGAAAGCGCCTGCCGCAGGTGTCGTTCGCTGAACGCCACCTGCTCCAGGACCTCGAAGCCGCGCTGACCGTCGGGTAACCGGTCGCCGGACAGGTAGGCAATGTCGCGGTCGAGCTGCCAGAGCCCGTGCCGCGCCGCGTACTGGCGCACCAGTCCAGAGCGCACCACCGCGCCGTCGGGGTCGACGATCCACCGCCCCGCCGGCGCCACCGCGCACTCCCCGGGATCGGTGTCGGTGAGCTGTTCTCCGGTGTCCAGGACGGTCGCTCGCCGCCGCACGCCTGCCGCCAGTCCCCGTGACCACAGGCATGCCTCGCGGACACTTCCTCCCAGCGATGTCACCTCGATCTCGCCTTCGAAGCCGAGCTCGGCGAGAACCGCGAAATCGACTCCAGGGGCGCACTTCACGACGTGGTCGCGGTGGCGCAGCACGTCGAGCAGCTCGTCCAGCGCAGGCACGTAACCACGCGGAGCGAACCGCCTCCTGGCGCCGCTGCGCCGCGCCGGGTCGACGACGACGACCGCGTCGGCGGTGACCGGCGCGAGCGCGTCGGCCCGGCACAGCGGCACGGTGGCGCCCACGTTGTGCCGGGCCATCGCCAGCCGTACCGGGTCGATGTCGCTACCCAGTACGAAGTCGGCCCGATTGCGAAGCGCGGCAAGCTCACTGCCGATCGAACAGGTGGCGTCGTGCACCGTTCTGCCGGACAGCCTGCGCGCCCGATGTTCGGCGACCGGTGCTGCCGTGGCCTGCTGCAGCGCGTCGTCGGTGAACAACCAGTCCGCCGCATCGGCGAACTTCGCGACTGCTTTGCGCCGCAGTCTGACGGTCTCCACCAGCACCGCTGTCCGGTCACCGAAACGGCTTCTGGCCGAGGCGATATCCGCTACCAACGATGAGTCGGTCAGCGCGTGGCGGGACATCTCGGCCAGGGCCTGCCGGCCGGTGCCACTGCGCAGGTAGGCCACATCGGAAAGGCCGAACTCTACGACGGTTTGACCCCGGTCACCATGACGTTGTAAAACCAGCCCTTCGGCACCACACGGCGCCAAACGTTGGCGTCCACCCAGGACAGCGTGGTCCAGCTTCCGAAGGCGAATTTCGCCCAGCCCCAACCCAACCGGCCCGGCGGCACGGCCGCCTCGAAGGTACGGACCGGCCAGCCCAGCATCGCGGCGGTGAATTCCTCGCTGGCCGTGCGGACTTCGACCGCTCCGGCGTTGGCGGCCATCCGCTCCAGGTCGGCGGGATCGAAGGTGTGCAGATCGACCACGGCCTCGAGTGCGGCCGCCCGCGACGACTCGTCGAGCTCGGCCTGCGGCCTGCGCCAGCCGGCCAGCATCGGCAGCTTGGTGACGTTGGTCGCGACGCGCCACGTCAGCGTCGACAGCTCACGGGCATACCGGTTACCGACTGTGGTGGGCTCCCCCGCGAACACGAACCGCCCCCCGGGCTTGAGCACCCGCACGACCTCACGCAGCGACAGCTCCACGTCGGGAATGTGGTGCAGCACGGCGTGGCCGACCACCAGGTCGAAGGTGTTGTCCTCGTACGGGATGCCCTCGGCGTCGGCGACGCGGCCGTCGATGTCCAGTCCCAGCGACTGACCGTTGCGGGTGGCGACCTTGACCATCCCCGGCGAAAGGTCCGTCACCGATCCGCGACGCGCAACCCCGGCCTGGATCAGGTTGAGCAGAAAGAAGCCTGTCCCGCAGCCCAGCTCGAGGGCCCGATCGTAGGGCAGCTCGCGCTGCACCTCCTCGGGCACCGCGGCGTCGAACCGGCCGCGGGCGTAGTCGACGCAGCGCTGGTCGTAGGAGATGGACCACTTCTCGTCGTAGGTTTCGGCCTCCCAGTCGTGGTAGAGCACCTGGGCCAGCTTGGTGTCGTGCATCGCGGCTTCGACCTGCTCTTTGGTCGCGTGGGGCTGCGGAGCCGGGACGGCGACATCAGAGTAGGCGCCGGGTTCCTTCGTTTCCGTCATGCAGGGCAGCCTAACGTCCGTCGGCGCCGGTGCTCTCATCGCGGGTGAACGACCACTTCGCGGCTGCCAGCACCTCGGCCGGGTAGTCGGTGAAGCGACCGGCCCAGGCCCGCGCCGCGTCGTAGACGCCGTCCGGGGCCACCATCTCGTCGATCAGGCCGAGCGCCAGCGCCTCCCGGGCATCGACGAACCGGCCGCTGAACACCAGATCCCTGGCCTTGCTCTGGCCGATCGCGCGGGCCAGGCGCGCGGCGCCGGTGCCGGTGGGCGCCCGGCCGGCCAGGATCTCCGTCGCCCCGAACTTCACGTTGTCCCCGCTCACCCGCCAGTCGGCCGCCAACGCCAGCGTCAGCCCGGCGCCGAGCGCATAACCGGTGATCGCGGCCACGGTCGGCTTGGGCAGGTTCACCAGCGCGTCGAGCGCGTCGACGGCGACCCGTTCCGCGGCTGCGGCCTCCTCGGCGGTCAACGTGTTCAGTTCCGGCATGTCCTCCCCGGCCGAGAAGATCTCATGGCCTCCGAACAGGATCACCGCCGACACCTCGGGCCGGGCCCCCAGGTCGGCTGCGGCTTCGGTGAGCTCCCGATACACCTGGCGGGTCAGCGCGTTCGTCGGCGGCCGGGACACCAGCAGCGTGGCGATCCGCTGCCCGTCGCCGGGGGCCAGGACCGTGCTGACGAACTCCGTCACGCGAGCGGCGCCCCGTCGGTGTAGCCCTGCGGAGCCCGCCGGTTGCGCGCCGCGTTGTAGCGCTCACCGTCGAAGAACTCGATCTCCCAGTTCCCGCCGTTGCGGGCGGCGAGCGAGGGTTCGATGGCGACGATCTTGCGTTCCACGGCGAGCACCTCGGACACGGTGCGCCCGTTCAGCGCGTCGAGCTGCGTCCACGTCGGCGGCAGCAGAAAGCTGCGGCCGTCGGCGAAGTCGTCGAGGGCGGCCTGCGGGGTCACCCAGTCGGCCTTGTCGGTTTCGGTGTTGTCGCCGTCGGCGCGCTGCCCCTGAGGCAGCGCTCCCACGAAGAAGTAGGTGTCGTAGCGGTGGGTGCGCTCCTCCTTGGGAGTGACCCAGTTCGCCCACGGCCGCAGCAGATCGGCGCGCAGCACCAGCTTCTCCGAGCGCAGGAACTCACCGAACGACAGCGACTTGTTCTCCAGCGCCGCCCGCTGCTCGCGGTACACCGAGGCATCGTCGACCAGCAGGTCCGGATCGTCGGCCGCGCCGGCGAACAGCACGCCGGACTCTTCGAAGGTCTCGCGCGCGGCGGCGCACACGAGCGCCTCGGCGAGTTCGGGATCCACGTTGAATCGCTCGGCCCACCAGTTGCGGTCCGGACCGTGCCAGGCGACGTCGGCGTTGCGGTCCCGGTCGTCGACGCCCCCGCCGGGGAACACCATCACCCCGGCGACGAAGTCCATCGCCGAGTGCCTGCGCATCAGGAAGATCTTGATGCCCTCAGGCGTGTCGCGCACCAGCATCACGGTCGCGGCGGGGCGGGGCACCAGCGGGTCGGGGTCGGTCATGCACGTCTCCTGTGGGCGGCGCGGCTACGGGTGCGGCGGGCGAAATAGCGTCCGTCGATGTAGTCCAGCGCGATGGACTGGCCGAAGGCCTTGGACAGATTCTCGGCGGTCAGCACATCGCTGAGGAGTCCGGAGTCAACCACTTTGCCTTCGGACAGGATCAGGCAGTGGGAGAAGCCCGGCGGGATCTCCTCGACGTGATGGGTGACCAGCACCAGCGCCGGGGCATCGGGATCGGCGGCCAGATCGCTCATCCGCGCCACCAGCTCCTCCCGGCCGCCCAGGTCGAGCCCTGCGGCCGGCTCGTCGAGCAACAGCAGCTCCGGGTCGGTCATCAGGGACCGCGCGATCAGTACCCGCTTGCGCTCGCCCTCCGACAGCGTCCCGAACGTGCGCTCGGCGAGGTGCTCGGCGCCGACGCTCTCCAGCATGTCGACGGCCTGCACGTAGTCCACCTCGTCGTATTCCTCGCGCCACCGCCCCAGCACCGCGTAGCCCGCGGACACCACGAGATCCCGCACCGTCTCGTCGTCGGGAACCCGCTGGGACAGCGCCGCGCTGCTCAGCCCGACGCGCGAACGCAGTTCCGACATGTCGACGCGGCCGAGCCGCTCCCCCAGGACATACGCGGTGCCCGACGAGGGGTGCTCCATCGCGGCCGCCATGCGCAGCAACGAGGTCTTGCCCGCCCCGTTCGGCCCGATCACCACCCAGCGTTCGTCGAGTTCCACCGACCAGGTCACCGGGCCCACCAGCAACCGCCCGTTGCGGCGCAGGGTGACGTTGGCGAAGTCGATCAGCAGGTCGGGGTCGGCTTCCGGCACCGGATCCTGCACGGCATCGGAGCGGTCGTCGACTGGCACCCGACCATCGTAGTCAGCTCGAAATCGCCCGCCCGTCGCCGCCGTTGAGGACGACCCGATCGGCCACCGCGGCGGTGCCCGCATCCCGTTCGGCGATGCGCCGGCCGGTCCCCGGACGCGGCGATTCGACCCGGGCCCATCCGCTGGCCGCCAGTACCCGCCGCGGCGTCAGCCGCAGAAACAGTTGCACCAGCGGACCGATACCGAACGCGTAGACGAGCGTGCCGATGCCGACCGTGCCGCCGAGACCCAACCCACCGCCAGCACCGTGACTTCGATGCCGGTCCGGATCAGGCGCACCGACCGGCCTGTGCGCACGACCAGACCGGTCATGAGGCCGTCGCGCGGTCCGGGACCGAGCCCGGCGCCGATGTAGAGCACGGTGCTCAGTGCGTTGAGGACGACCGCGGTGCCCAGAAGCGTCGCGCGCACGGGCAGAGACTCCGGTGCCGGAATGAGCCACAGCGCGACGTCGACGCTGACCGCGATCACGACCACGTTGGCGACGGTGCCGATCCCGGGCCGGTTGCGCAGCGGGATCCAGGCCAGCAGCACCACCACGCCGGTCACCGCCGAGGCGGTCCCGATGCTCATGCCGGTCCGCTCCGACAAGCCCTGATGGAACACGTCCCACGGGTCCAGGCCGAGGCCGCTGCGGACCATCATCGCCATCGACACGCCATAACCGCACAACCCGGCGAGCAGCGCCGCGCCTCGCAGTGCTGCGCGCGGGACCGCCGCCACTACGCGTGGTCCGGGAAGTGCATTCGGATCGCGTCCAGCTCACTGCGCACGCGTCGGGCGTCGGAATCGCGCTCGTCGACGGTGCTGCCCATCGAAGGCAGGTAGTACAGGTCGGCCAGCCGCTGGCCCAGGCGAGATAACCAGTGCGTCATGCGGCCATGATGGGCCAGAACTGGCTTGCCTCTCAATATCCAGTTGAGCAATACTGGCCCTAATGACTGGCGCAATGGCGGTGCGATCGCTCGATGTGGACCTTTTGGCTCGCGAGCTGGGTAACTGGCGGACGTCCAGTCGCACGGGGCCGGCGTATCACGGTCTCGCCGATGCCATCCGGTTGCTGATCATCGACGGCCGGGTCCCGGTCGGTGCCCGGCTGCCCAGCGAGCGGGCACTCGCCGAGGCGCTGCACGTGTCCCGCACCACGGTCACGGCGGCCTACGCGCAGTTGCGCGACGACGGCTACCTCAATGCACGGCGCGGCGCCCGCAGCACCACCGCGCTGCCGCTGAGCCCGACCGAGCCCGCACCCGCCACCACGGCCGCCGCCAATCTCGCGGCGGCCACCCTGGCCGCCCCTGCGGCCGTCGTCTCGCAGGCATTCGTCGACGCCGCCGCACAGGTCACCCCGTACCTGCACGACATCGGCATCGAATTGTTCGGGGTGCCGCCACTGCGCGCTGCGATCGCCGAAAGATATTGTGCGCGTGGGCTTCCCACTGAACCTGACGAGATCATGGTGACCACCGGAGCGTTGCACGCGATCGGGTTGATCCTGGCCACCTACACCCAGCCCGGGGATCGCGTCCTCGTCGAACAACCCACCTATCACGGGGCACTGGCGGCGATGGCCTCGCGCGGCGTGCGACCGGCGCCGGTGGCGATGACACCCGACGGCTGGGAGCTCGACGCCGTCGAGGCCACTATTCGGCAACTGGCACCCAAGCTCGCGTACCTGATCCCCGACAACCACAATCCGACCGGTATGACCATGCCGGTCGCCGAGCGGAAGCGCTTGGCGCACATCATCAGTGACACCCGCACCCGCACGGTTGCCGACGAGACCATCACCGACATGTGGCTCGACGAACAGGTACCCGCCCCGTTCGCCGCGTCGATGACGACGCGGCGCGACCTGGTGCTGACGGTCGGCTCGATGTCGAAGTCGTTCTGGGGCGGTCTGCGGATCGGCTGGATCCGCGCCGACCGAAGCTCGCTGGCCACCATCGCCGCGTTGCGGCCTTCGGTGGACATGGGCACCCCGATCCTCGAACAGCTCGCCGGGGCCCGGCTTCTGGCGGCCGAGGATGAGGTGCTGCCCGAGCGCCGCGACCTGCTGCGGTCCCGGCGGTCCCTGCTGCTGCGGCTGCTCGCCGAGCACCTTCCCGACTGGCAACCGGTGCCGGGCACCGGTGGCCTGTCGCTGTGGGTGCGGTTGCCCGCCCCGATGAGTTCGGCGTTGTCGGCGGCAGCGTCGCGGATGGGGCTGGAGATCCCGCCCGGTCCGCGCTTCGGGGTGGACGGCACGCTGGAACGCTTCATCCGGGTGCCCTACGCGCTGCCGGATCCTCAGCTGGTCGACGCGATCGAGTTGCTGGCGCGGGCCTGGCGCAGCGTCACCGGTATGACCCCGCCGGAACCGACCGCCGTCGTGGTCTGAGCCGGCCTCAGTCGGGAATCTCGACGCGGCGGACCACGCCGTCGAGGGCGTCCGCCGCTTCGATCTCGCCGCGGGTGATGCCGAGGATGAACAGCACGGTGTCCAGATAGGGAAGGTTGAGCGAGGCGTCGGCAACCTCACGCAGTGCCGGCTTGGCGTTGAATGCCACACCGAGTCCCGCGGCCGACAGCATGTCGATGTCGTTGGCGCCGTCGCCCACCGCCACCGTCTGCTCCATCGTCACCCCGGCCTGTTGGGCGAAGTTGCGCAGCGCCTTGGCTTTTCCCGGCCGGTCGACGACGTCGCCGACCACCCGGCCGGTGAGCTTGCCGTCGACGATCTCCAGTTCGTTGGCGGCGACGAAGTCCATCATCAGCTCGTGCGCGAGCGGCTCGATGACCTGCCGGAAGCCCCCCGAGACGATGCCGCAGTAATAGCCGAGTCGGCGCAGCGTGCGGATGGTGGTGCGCGCGCCCGGTGTGAGCTCGATCTGCTCGGCGACGTCGTCGAGCACCGAGGCCGGCAGACCGGCAAGGGTCGCCACCCGCCGGTGCAACGATTCGGCGAAATCGAGTTCGCCGCGCATCGCGGCCTCGGTGACCTCGGCCACGGCGGCCTCGGCGCCGGCGTGGGCGGCCAGCATCTCGATGACCTCGCCCTGGATCAACGTGGAATCGACATCGAAAACGATCAGCCGCTTGGCCCGCCGCGACAGGCTGTAGTCCTCCAGCGCGATGTCGACGCTCTCCTGCACGGCGACGCGGGCCAGCACCTGCTGCAGACGGCTGTACACCCCCGCAGGAACCGACACCCGTAGCTCGAGCCCGGTCACCGGGTAGTCGGAGACACCGCGGATGTAATCGATGTTCACCCCGAGCGCGGCGGCCTCCTTGGCGACGACGCCGAACGCCGAGGCGGTGATCGGCCGGCCCAGCACCACGATGGTGTGGGTGGACGGCTCCCGCATCACCGGCAGCCCGTCGCTGCCCTCGATGGTGACGTCGAGGCCGACGCCGTGGATCGCCGCTTCGACCTCGTCGCGCAACTCGGAGCGGCCGGCGACCTCGGGGGTCACCGCGACCAGCACTCCGAGCGTCAGCCGACCGCGGATCACGACCTGTTCGACGTTGAGCAGCTCAACCCGGTGCCGGGACAGCACCTCGAACAGTGCGGACGTGACGCCCGGCTGGTCCTTCCCGGTGACGGTGATCAGCAGCGACGACCGGTCGCGTGACGAGCCGACAGTCCAGTTCTGTGATGCGCTCACGCGTGGGTGCCGCTCGTCGGCTCCGTCAGCTACGTACTTCGACGTCGTCGATCCGGGTCACGTCGCCGTCCTCCGGCCCGTGGGCCCGGCCCACGTGGGCTTCGCGGCGCATCCGCTCGATCATGTGCGGGTAGTGCAGTTCGAACGCGGGACGCTCGGAGCGGATCCGGGGCAACTCGGTGAAGTTGTGCCGCGGCGGCGGGCAACTGGTGGCCCACTCCAGCGAGTTGCCGTATCCCCACGGATCATCGACGGTGACGACCTCGCCGTAACGCCAGCTCTTGAACACGTTCCACAGGAACGGCAGCGTGGAGGCGCCGAGGATGAACGCGCCGATGGTCGACACCACGTTGAGCGTGGTGAACCCGTCGCTGGGCAGGTAGTCCGCGTAGCGGCGCGGCATGCCCTCGTCACCGAGCCAGTGCTGCACCAGGAAGGTGGTGTGGAAACCGATGAACGTCAGCCAGAAGTGCAGCTTGCCCAGCCGTTCGTCGAGCAGCCGGCCGGTCATCTTCGGGAACCAGAAGTAGATGCCGGCGTAGGTGGCGAACACGATGGTGCCGAACAGCACGTAATGGAAGTGCGCGATGACGAAGTAGCTGTCGGTGACGTGGAAGTCCAGCGGCGGGCTGGCCAGCAGCACGCCGGACAGGCCACCGAGCAGGAACGTCGCGATGAAGCCGATCGAGAACAGCATGGGTGTCTCGAACGTCAACTGGCCCTTCCACATCGTGCCGATCCAGTTGAAGAACTTGATACCGGTCGGCACCGCGATCAGGAACGTCATGAAGCTGAAGAACGGCAGCAGCACAGCGCCGGTGGCATACATGTGGTGCGCCCACACCGCGACCGACAGAGCGGCGATGCCGAGGGTGGCGTAGATCAGCGTGGTGTAGCCGAAGATCGGCTTGCGGGAGAACACCGGGAAGATCTCGCTGACGATGCCGAAGAACGGCAGCGCGATGATGTAGACCTCGGGGTGGCCGAAGAACCAGAACAGGTGCTGCCACAACAACACACCGCCGTTGGCGGGGTCGTAGACGTGCGCCCCGAGGTGGCGGTCGGCGGCCAGCCCGAACAGCGCCGCGGTCAGGATCGGGAACGCCAGCAGCACCAGGATCGAGGTCACCAGGATGTTCCAGGTGAAGATCGGCATCCGGAACATCGTCATGCCCGGCGCACGCATGCACACCACGGTGGTGATCATGTTCACGCCGCCCAGGATGGTGCCCAGACCACCGACCGCCAGGCCCATGATCCACAGGTCACCGCCTGCTCCGGGCGAGTGGATGGCGTCGGTCAGCGGCGAGTACGCGGTCCAGCCGAAGTCGGCCGCACCACCGGGGGTGATGAAGCCGGCGGTCGCGATCAGCGCGCCGAACAGGAACAGCCAGAACGAGAACGCGTTCAGCCGCGGGAACGCGACGTCGGGGGCGCCGATCTGCAGCGGGAGCACCAGGTTCGCGAAGCCGAACACGATCGGCGTCGCGTAGAACAGCAGCATCACCGTGCCGTGCATGGTGAACAGCTGGTTGAACTGCTCGTTCGACAGGAACTGCAGCCCGGGCGCGGCCAGCTCGGTCCTCATGAACAGCGCCATCAGGCCGCCGATCAGGAAGAACGCGAAGCACGCGACGCAGTACATGATGCCGATCAGCTTGTGATCGGTGGTGGTGATCAGTTTGTAGATCAGGTTGCCCTTGGGTCCCAGCCGTGCCGGGAACGGCCGCCGAGCTTCAAGTTCTCCGATTGGGGGCGCTTCCGCTACCAACTGGTCCTCCAACCTTCCGTATCGCTGACCGGGATGACCGGATCGAACAGTCGGCGGGGCCGACGATTCGTATGAATCCTAACTCCCCGGAGCGACTGCGCTCGGGGTGGTCCTACATACCGTCGTAATTGGCCTGGCGCGGATCTTGTGACATGCCCTGACCTGCCGGGCGATGCACAGATGTTAACGTCGGCCCGTGCTGATCACGGGAGCGCGGGCGGGCCGCTGGGCCTCCCGGTCGGCGGGCCTGACCGCGGTCGGCACCGCGATCGTCGTCGCCGCGCTCAACGGCTGCGGCTCCTCCGGTGATGCCCCCGCCGCCACGCCCGGCGCGACCTCGGTCACCACCAGCGTCACCCGCATCGCGAGCGCGGGCGTGCTCGGCAACGACCGCAGGCCCGACGAATCCTGCGCGCCCGAACCGGCACCGCTCGACGACGGTCCCCCGGACCGCGAGGTGCGCAACGCGACCGGGCACGGCATCTCTCCCCCGATTCCCGAAGTCACCCAGGTGCGCGCGGACCCGCAGCGCATCGTCGTGCTCGCGGGCGACCAGCTCGACGCCCTGTGCGCGCTCGGACTGCAGTCCCGCATCGTGGCGGCCGCGCTGCCCGACGGTTCGCAGACACAACCGGCCTACCTCGGCACGGTGATCCATGAACTGCCCGGCGCCGGTGACCGCAGTGACCCCGACCTCGACGCCGTCCGGGCTGCCGAACCGGATCTGATCCTCGGATCGGTGGCGCTGACCCCACAGGACCATCCCGGGCTCGCCGAGATCGCGCCGACCGTCTTCACCGGTCCTGCGGGCGCGGCGTGGAAGGACACGCTGCGGACCGTGGGTGCGGCCACCGGGCGCATAGGGGCAGCGAACGCGGTGATCGAGGAGTTCGACCGCCAGGCCGACCAAATCGGTCAGGACAGCGACGCGACACATTTCCAGGCATCGGTGGTGCAGTTCACAGACACCACGATGAGGGTGTTCGGCCCCGACAGCTTCCCCGGCAGCGTGCTGGCCGAGGTCGGGGTCGATCGCCCGGCCGCGCAGCGCTTCACCGGCAAGCCGTACGTCGAGGTCGGCATCACAGACGAGGATCTCGGGGATTCGCCCGACTTCTCGATCGCCGACGGCGACATCCTCTATGTGTCGTTCGCCACTGCCGAAGCCCGCGAACGCGCGCCTGAGGTGCTCAACAGCGATGCGTGGCGGCGGCTGTCGGCCAACCGCGACGATCGGGTGTTCGCGGTGAACAACGAGGTGTGGCAGAGCGGCGGCAATGTGGTGGCCGCACGCGGAATCCTCGCCGACCTACGATGGGTCAACGCACCGATCAACTGACGGCCCGGGATTAACGCACCGGCCCCCGCGGTTGGAAATCGACGAGCCGCAGCGTTGCGGCAATTTTCGCGGCACCCGGCCTGCCCAGGCAGGGGTCTCATGCCAGAAATTCGATGAGTTAGAGGTAATGATGAGCACCGTTTCCGCATTCGCAGCCACTTCGCCCGACGCTCCGCTGACCAGAACGACCGTCACGCGCCGTGACGTCGGACCGCACGACGTGGCGTTCGACATCCACTTCGCCGGCATCTGCCACTCCGACATCCACACCGTGCGGGGCGAATGGGGGGCCGCCGAGTACCCGATCGTGCCGGGACACGAAATCGCCGGCATCGTCACCGAAATCGGCTCCGAGGTAACGAAATTCAAGGTCGGAGACCGGGTCGGCGTGGGGTGCTTCGTCGACTCGTGCCGCGAGTGCGAGGCATGCCGCGCCGGCGAGGAGCAGTACTGCACCGGCGGTGGGATGGTCGGCACCTACAACGCTGTCGGTCGTGACGGCGAGCGCACGCAGGGCGGGTACAGCGGCGCGATCGTGGTCGACGAGAACTATGTGCTGACCATTCCGGACGCGATCCCGCTGGACCAGGCGGCCCCGCTGCTGTGCGCGGGCATCACCACGTATTCGCCGCTGCACCACTGGAACGCCGGGCCGGGCAAGAAGGTGGCGGTAATCGGTCTGGGCGGACTCGGACACCTTGCGGTCAAGCTGGCCGTCGCGATGGGCGCCGAGGTGACGGTGCTCAGTCAGTCACTCAAGAAGATGGAGGACGGTCTGCGCCTGGGCGCGTCCGACTACCGCGCCACCAGCGACCGCGACACCTTCAAAGAGCTGCAGGGCACTTTCGACCTGATCCTCAACACCGTGTCAGCCAACCTGAAGATGGACGACTACCTCAAGCTGCTCAAGCTGGACGGCACCCTGGTCGAACTCGGCATGCCCGAGCATCCGATGGAGGTCCCGGCCGGTGCGCTGGTGTTCGGACGGCGCAGCATCGCAGGCTCGTTGATCGGCGGCATCGCCGAGACCCAGGAGATGCTCGACTTCTGCGCCGAGCACGGGGTGGCCCCGGAGATCGAGATCATCGAGCCGGACGACATCAACGAGGCCTACGAACGTGTCGTGGCCAGCGACGTGCGATACCGGTTCGTCATCGACACCAGCTCGCTGCGCTGACGGTCAGTCCGCGTCGTCTCTGTCGGCGTCCAGCCCCGCCAGTGGCCACCCTGCCGCGGCCAGTATCGCCGCCACCCGAGCGACGTTCTCCGGCCCGGCATCGTGGTGTGTGACGTCCTTGATGAAGGCCTCGATCTCGTCGTGGTCGATCTTCGTTTCGGCGGCGGTCGGCGAGCGGTCCTCGGTGAGGCGGGCGATCACCTCGCGGATCTGTTCCTCGGTCAATGGGGTGGCACGTAACAGCGCAAACAGCGGTACACGATCCGGACCGGGGACGCCCCCGGGATAACCGGCGCGCAGCCATTCCAGGATCGACTGGAACAGGGACTTGGCGTTCACGGATCCAGTGTCCTCTCAACCGGCGGCGCGCCCGCTGCCGGGGCGGCCGAACGCGGTCCCAAGTGAGTTCCTCCGGGAGTGCTTGCAGCGCAGGGCAGTTCAACGGCGTCAGCATGTACAGCACCCCGTGCGCGGCGGCCGCGCGCCGATGCTGCGCGAACCGATTCGACGGTGACATGACAGTGCGAGAATGAGGCGCCACGCTCACGCCGGGGGCCGGGAGGACACATGAGCGCGCCGAGGGTTGTCGTCGCCGACGACGACGTGTTGTTGCGCGAAGGGCTTGCCAGCCTGATGGAGCGCTCGGGTTTCGATGTGGTCGGACAGGCCGGTGACGGTGTGTCGCTGCTGGATCTGGTTCGGGAACATCGGCCGACACTGGTGTTGACCGACATCCGGATGCCGCCGACTCACACCAGCGAAGGGCTCGACGCGGCCCGCACGATACGGGCGGAATCTCCGGAGGTCGGCATCGTGGTGCTGTCGGCCCATGTCGACGTCGACCATGCGATGGAGCTGCTGGCCGGTGGCCACGCGATCGGCTATCTGCTGAAGAGTCGGGTCACCGACGTCGCCGATTTCGTCGACACGCTGCAGCGGGTCGCCAATGGCGCGTCCGTGGTCGACCCGGCCCTGGTGGCCGAACTGGTCTCGGCCCGCAAGCGCGACGATCCGCTGGCCGCGCTCAGCGCGCGCGAGCACGAGGTGCTGACGTTGATGGCCGAAGGATTGTCCAACGCCGGCATCGGGCGCCGCTTATGGGTGACCGAGGGCACGGTGGAAAAGCACGTGCGCAGCATTCTGACCAAGCTGAACCTGCCGGAGACCGGTGACGATCACCGCCGGGTGCGCGCGGTGATCATGTACCTGGAATCCCGCTGACCCGGTCCAGCAATTCTCTGATCGCCCGCGGAGTCAGGGCGAGTTTGGGCAGGAAGCCCAAAGCCGGGCTGGCGGCGATCAAGTCGGCGAAGTCCTGCCCGTCGTGGGTCGACGTCAGGATGACGGGGATGTCGCGCATCTTTTCGGCGACGTCGAACCCGCTTTCGGCGCCGAGGTTCACGTCGACCAGCGCCACGTCCGGATGCAGTTCCCGGGCTCGGCGCAGCGCCTCGTCGGTGTCGCCCGCAGAGCCGACGACCACGATGCCGCCGCGCTCCAGCAGCGTACGGGCTGCGTCCCGGAAGTCGGCGCTGTCGTCGACGATCAGGCAGCGCGGCGCAGTCATGCTTCCAGCTTGGCAGCATCGGCCACCGACGGCATTCCTGTTAGCGGGAAAACACGGTGCCCTCCGCGCACCACCCGCCACACGCTCAGTCTGGTTGCACCGCAGCGCCGTACGGAGGACAGGCGACGTCGCCGCGGGTCACCCGACGGGCTAGAAGTCCCAGTCCTCGTCTTCGGTGTTGACGGCCTTACCGATCACGTAGCTCGACCCTGAGCCGGAGAAGAAGTCGTGGTTCTGCACAGGTGTGAGGCCACGGGCTTGAAAGTGCGTTTGAGCTGGAATTATTCAAACCTCTTCATGCCTCTAGTAACCCGTAATATTCAGTACGTTGTGGGCAAAATGTGGGCACGCGAGGCCTAGCATCCGTGCCTGCAGACCCTCGGCTTCTTCGCTTAATTAACGGACCTTGTCTCTCTCGGGGAGAGGAGTCGACTGCGGCACCGGCTCCCTAGGTCAAGCCGTCTCCTTAAGGCCCCGGTAAATGATCGGGACAAGCTCGGCGAGCAACTTCTGGGACAGATCGGGGTTGTTGATGATCTGAGTCGACAGATCCTCGGATGAGGCCATCGCGCCGATGACCGCTGAGATGAACTCGCTGTGCAGGTCCGGGCTGGCCGAGAACTGAGCCAAGGTGTTGTGCTGGGCCTGCTGCTGCAGGGTTTCGCTCTCCTGGAGTCGATCCTTCACGTGGGTGACGACGTTGTTGACGCTGGATTCTGGGTGGTCACCGGAGAACAGGTCGTTGATTTTTTCGATCACCTCGGCCAGGGCGACCATCTCTGGGTCTTTGACGCTGCCGGTTCCGGCATCGGTGGTGGGTTCTAGCGGCACGCCCCCGGCGAGCTTGCCGGAGGTAGTGCCCTGTTCGTGTTGGGCGATGTAGTCGAAGTCCACGGTCGACAGGTCGATCTCGTGCTGGAGTTGTTCGGCGGTGATCACCGGGGCGAGATGGCGCAGGTAGATCGACAGCTTCTCCAGGGCGAGGTCTTCGTAGTTGACGATCTGGGACAAGAAGTCGTACTGGCGCAGGAAGGTGCCGACGTCTTTGCGGAACATGATCAGTTCATCGAGTGCGGCGTTGTCGTTGGCCTCGACTGCGGTGCGCTCGCGGTCGCGGAACCGGTCTCGGGCCGGGGTCACCCACTTGGTGAGCGCGTTGTTGCCCTTGTTGGCCAGGTAGTCGACAACGAGGCCCTCGACCTCGGCTTCGTGGTAGATCGCGGCGGCGTCGAGCTTGGCCATGGTCTCGTGCACGATGTTGGGGTCGGTGACATCGCTGAGGGTGGTGGCTTCGTAGTAGGGCTCGAAGGCGTCCACGATCTCTTCAGCGCTGTTGGCGAAATCCAGCACAAAAGTCTGGTCCTTGCCCGGCGCGACGCGGTTGAGCCGCGACAGGGTCTGCACTGCTGCGACGCCGGAGAGACGCTTGTCGACGTACATGGCGACCAGTAGGGGCTGGTCGAAGCCGGTTTGGAACTTGTTGGCGACGAGCATCACCTGGTACTCGTCGGTGGCGAAGGCATCGCGCAGGTCGCGACCTTTCAAGCCCGGATTCAGCGTCGTTTCGGTGGCCTTGTCGATGCCGGAGTCGGGGTCGCTAACTTCGCCGGAGAACGCCACCAGTGCCGCCACATCGTCATAGCCTTGCTCGGCGGCGTACTTGTCGAAGGCCAGCTTGTAGCGCACCGCTGCCTTGCGTGACGAGGTGACCACCATGGCCTTGGCTTTGCCGTCGAGTCGCCAGCCCACGTTGGCGCGGAAGTGCTCGACGATGATCGCCACTTTCTGGGAGATGTTCGTCGGGTGCAGCTTGACCCAGTTCATCACCGACTTGACCGCTGCCGACTTGTCCACCAGGTCGCCGTTGGCGCTGCCGGTGACCGCGACGGTGCCGGTGCTGGTCGCTTCCGACTCGTAGGACTGACCGTTGTGGGTGAGGCGGAAGGCTGTCTTGTACGGGGTGTAGTTCTTCAGCACGTCGAGGATGAAGCCTTCTTCGATGGCCTGCTGCATCGAGTACAGGTGGAAGGGGTGTGGCTTGCCGCCTGCGCCTTTGTGCCCGAACAGCTCCAGGGTCTTGGCCTTCGGGGTGGCGGTGAACGCGAAGAACGAGATGTTGGTCGACTCGGCCCGTGCCGCGATCTCCGCCGCTAGAACATCCTCAGCGTCGACGGAGCCGCCGTCTTCGAGGTCGTCCAGCTCGGTGGCTGCCAGGGCGGCCTTGAGCCTCTTGGAGGCTTCCCCGGCCTGCGACGAATGGGCCTCGTCGGCGATCACCGCGAAGTTCTTGCCCTTCAGCGAAGCCTGAGTATGGATCAGATCTAGCGCGTGGGGGAAAGTCTGGATGGTGACGATGATGATCTTCGTCCCGCCGCTGAGCGCGTCTGCCAGCTCCTGGGACTTAGATCCGCCCAATCCGGCGATGTGCGCGACGACACCGGGGGTGCGGTCGATCTGGCGGATCGCTTCCTGCAACTGGGCATCGAGCACGTTGCGGTCGGTGATCACGATGACCGAGTCGAACACCGGCTTGTTCGCCTCGTCGTGCAACACCGACAGCCGATGCGCGAGCCAGGAAATGGAGTTTGTCTTGCCCGATCCGGCGCTGTGCTGGATCAGATAGCGGCGTCCCGGCCCCTGCGTGCTTGCCGCCTGCAGGAGTCGGGTGACTGCATCCCACTGGTGGTAGCGCGGGAACAGCATCGTCTGCGTGCGGACCTTCTTGTCCGAGACTGGGTCGATCTTGTCAGTGACCTGCAGGTGCAGGAAACGCCCCAGAATGTCGAGCCAGGTGTCGCGCTGCAGGATCTCGCGCCACAGGTAGTCCGTCGGCGACCCGTGCGAACTGGGCGGGTTTCCGGCGTGGTGGTTGTTGCCCCGGTTGAACGGCAGAAAGAACGTGTTCTTGCCCGCCAGCTTGGTGGTCATCTGCACCTCGCTGTTGGACACTGCGAAGTGCACCACCGCCCGCGACCCGAAGGCCAACAACGGCTCGCCCTTGGGTAGGCGATGGTTCTTGTACTGCAGCACCGCATCGGTGATGTTCTGGGTGAAGTCGGTCTTCAACTCAGCCGTAGCCACCGGAATACCGTTGACGAAGAACACGAGGTCGATGCTGTTGGAGTTCTGTGTCGAGTAGTGCACCTGGCGCATCACTCGCAGCCGCACCGCGTCATACCGCTTCTGTGTGGTCTCGTTCAACGAGGTATTGGGTCGGAACTGGCACATCGTGAACTGCGCATTGAGGTCCTTGAACCCGCGTCGCAGGACCGACAACGTGCCGCCATTTGCTTTCGGGTCAGCGCCCAACTGCTTCACTAGGGTCGCCAGCACACCTGCCCGCGCCCTCTTCAGAGCCTCACCCGTCAGTTCGGACTTGACGCGCTTCGCGAGCTGCTCCGGCTGTGTGGCGGCGAGCCAATCAAAGACATCGCCCGGGAACAAAGCCAGTTCCTGGTCGTACCCCTCGTCCGTCGGCGAGTACAGCCAGCCATGCTCGGCAAGGTACTGGCAGATCTCGGCCTCGAACGAGGACTCGTGATGCTGTTGGGCCATTGCAGCTATGTTTCGATGCTCGTCGGCGCGATCGCGAGTTGTTCGAGGTCGCTGATGGACTGCCCCTGTGCATTGCGCCAGCTCGTTCGCCCGTTGTTCTCGCCACCTACCAGCGCGCATCCTGCCGCCGAGGGCGAGCCGAACAGGTGATCCTTGAGGAACACCAATTCGTGCTCTCCCACTTTGATCACTCCCTCTGCTTCCAGAGCTGCGCGTTGCACCGCGATGCCAGGCCGGGCGGACTTGCGGATGTCGGGACGTCCCTTGGACCCGGCGACCACTAACAGCCCTTCCGGGGTCTGGAATCCCGTTGCCTCACATCCGGCTTCGCGGAAGAACAGGCTCTCCGACTCGTCACTGTTCGACTTCTCCGGCGACGACGCCGCAGCGGGCTTCACTGCTTCGAGCACAGGTGCGCCAAGAGTGGCCAACAGGACCGCGATGGTGTCGATGAACTCCTGACAATCAGCCTCAAGAGGCTCCGGCGTGAACGGGTTCGATGCCTGGTTGCCGTTGACCAGGTTGTACCGCCCGGCAGACCTGGCCCGCCCCAATGACAGCCACTCGAGGTAGGCCGCATGGGTGGAGGTCCACTCGTTGGTCAGCGATACCGCCACCATGGCCTTAGTCCAGAAGTCCTTCGACGAGGTGTGCTGTTGTAGCCGCACACCCACGTTCCCGGACTGGCCGATGTAGCACTGAGGCGCTTCATCCTCGTTCGACCCGAAAAGGTAGTACACGCCGACCTGCGTAGATTCTGGACGCTGCAGGAAGTGCGGGAGCAACGAACGAGGCACTTCAAATACCCGGACGGTGCGTGTCGTCAGATTGGCCACCCGCAGCCCGGCGGGGTCACCGGACGGTAGGTAGATCTGGATCGTCTGCGCCCGTGTCACGGCTAAGCCACCGCCCCCCGCACGTCGATCTTGCCGGTCACGGCTTCGGTGATGAGCGCAGAACGGTACTCCCGGAGCCTCGAGATCATCTCCTCAGCCTTCGCCGCCAGTGTGTCAATTGCACCAGTCCGCTCGGTGACTAGCTTTACAATTCTCCGCTGCTCCGCCAACGGTGGAAGAGGAATATGAATGGCTGCCGCGTCGGCTTGGTAAATGGTCTTATGCGTTGAACCCATCATCAATGCTGCGAAGTGATCTTTCATCGCTCGGAATACGAAGACGAGATATTCCGGCAGCAGCGAAGGTCCGCATATCCAATTCCAAAAGTCCTGGCTTGTGGCCATCGGAATGGGCATGATTCCGCTGAAACCGACGGAAGCGGTGCGTGAAAACACGACAGTGCCCGCCGGAAGGAGTTCAGCAGCAGAATTGGCTAGGCCTAGCTCGCTGATGCTGTTCGCTGTTTCTGCGAGATAGATCCTCGTACCGTTGCGCAACTGCCACACGTCAGCCAAGGTGAACCAGGGAATTGTGGTGTTATTCCAGTAATCGGCAACCGATCGACTTGGCGTGTGGCCGGTCTTCATAGTCGCCACGCGGCGGATGTTCACCACATTCCAGTGAGTAGGCACGCGCCCTATCCACTGAACACCGGAGTCCGTCATCTCGGCGTCAGCGTCGAGTCCTTTGGTGACGGCGTGGGTGATGGTGGCGGCGCGGTCCTCACGCAGGGTGGCGATGAGCTGCTCCTGCTTGGCAATCAGGGCGTCAACCTTCGCAGTCTCAAGGTCGAGGAACTTAACTATCCAGCACTGTTCAGCCAAACTCGGAGCAGGCACACGTTGACTCGATACCTGAGTTCCAGTTATCAACGGCTGCGCAGTTTTAGAAGCCAGCTCATTGAGATTTCGGGCTTGGAGTACAAGCTGCAGATAGCGGGCATTGAACCCCGAACGGATTCCAACACGGAGAGCGTTGTCCGTGATCCAAGCAGGCGGTGAGACTTGGTGGACGTTTCCACATAGTGCGCCAACGCGTCCAACCGCAAGCGCATCGACTTTGGTGTTACTTATGTCCGTGTAGCCCATCACCCCGTACCGCCGATCACGGGCACGTCAGACAGCTCATCCTTGATCCGAACAAACCGGTCAGTGGGAAGGAACTCTCCGCTCGTGCATGAGGTGTGCCACGCGAGCTTGCTTACGTCCCATCCAATGGGGACGGAATCAAGCCAGTCGAGTCCCGTCTTTTTGTAGGCAGGATATGAAGGCCGGTTCACGGTCCCACCTCGGCCAACATCGCCTGGATCTCGCCTACGAGGGCACGAAGGTCTTTCTGGATCTCGTCTAGCGGTCTCGGCGGGACATATTGGTAGAAGTGCCGGGTGAAGGGGATTTCGTAGCCGACCTTGGTCTTGTCGTGGTCGATCCATGCGGTAGGTAGGTGGGATTGAACTTCGCGGGCGAAGTACTCCTCGATGCCCTCGGTCAGTGGCACGTTCTCGGTGTCACGAAGGGCGGGGTTAGGTTCGGGCTTGCCTTTGGAGTCGGTGACGATGACCGCGTCTTCGTCGTGCTCGCCGAGGATCGACCAGACCGTCTTCACGAGAGGCGCGCCTGGCTTCGTCAGTCCGGCTTTGTCGAGCACGTCTTTGAGTTCGGTGACGAACTCGTCGCGATCTTTCCACTCCCAGCCGATCAGCGTCGTGAGGGCATTCCGTAGGGCGGCCTTCTCGCCTTCCTTGAGCTTGGCCACGCTCTTCTGCGCCAGGACTTCCTCGACCTTCTCCTCGGTCGGGGTGAATCTGAGCTGCAGGGGACGTTCGACGGTGATTGTGGAGTAGCCGAACTCCTCACCCTTGAAGACTTTGGAGTGGGCGTCGTGCTCGTCGGTGGCGTGCTGGTTGCGAAAGCTGTCGTAGAGGTTGCAGATTCGGTCGATGTCCTTTGGGCGAAGCTCCTTGCGCTTGGAGCCGAGCGACTTTCTCATCTTGCCGAACATGTCGACGGCGTTGATGAGCTGGATGTTGCCCTTGCGCTTGGCGGGTTTGTTGTTGTCCAGGATCCAGATGTAGGTGCTGATGCCGGTGTTGTAGAACATGTCGGTTGGCAGGGCGATGATGGCGTCGAGCAGGTCGTTCTCGATGATCCATTGCCGGATGTTCGATTCCCCCGACCCGGCTCCGCCGGTGAACAGCGGTGAACCGTTCAGGACGATGGCCAGGCGGCTGCCGCCTTCCCCGTTCTTGACGGGCTGCATCTTGGAGATCAGGTGCATCAAGAACAGCAGCGACCCGTCGGAAACTCGGGGCAGGCCAGGGCCGAAGCGTCCGGCGAAGCCGCGCTGCTCGTACTCGTCGGTGACCGACTTCTGCTGGGTATTCCAGGCGACCCCGAACGGGGGGTTGGACAGCAGGAAGTCGAAGTGTTTGGTGCGGAAGCCGTCGTCGGTGAGGGTGTCGCCGAGGTAGATGTTGTCGACGTCCTGGCCCTTGATGATCATGTCGGACTTGCACATCGCGTATGAGCGAGGGTTGATGTCCTGCCCGTAGAGCACGGGTCGGGCTTTGGGGTTCATCTCGATGAGGTGGTCGTAGGCCGTCGAGAGCATGCCGCCGGTTCCGGCGGCGGGGTCATAGATGGTACGGACCGTGCCGGGCTTGGTGAGCACGTCGTCTTGGGTGTGGAACAGGATGTCCACCATCAGCGCGATGACCTCGCGAGGCGTGAAGTGATCACCGGCCTGAGCGTTGTTGGATTCGGCGAACTTGCGGATCAGCTCTTCGAAGACGTAGCCCATGTCGTGATTGCTGATCACCTTGGGGTGCAGGTCGACGGCGGCGAACTCCTTGACGATCAGATACAGCCGGTCGGACTTGGCGAGGTCGCCGATGAGGTCCACCATGCGGAAGCCGTCGAAGACGTCGCGCACGTTGGGTGAGAACCGCTCGATGTAGTCGATCAGGTTGTCAGCCACACCCTCGGGGTCGCCCACCAGGGCCGCGAACGTCCACCGCGACGTGTTGTAGAACGGCAGCTTGAACTTAGCTTTCAACATGACGGTGGGGTCGACCTTGCTCGCCTGAATCTTCTTGTACTCGGCGAGCACCTCGTCCTTGGTCGGTTCGAGAATGCAGTCCAGGCGGCGCAGGATGGTGAACGGCAAGATCACGTCGCCGTACTGGTTGGGCTGATATGGCCCCCGCAGCAGGTCAGCGATCTTCCAGATCAGATTCGCGTTGGTCTGCGCCATGTTCTCGATCTACTCCCCACTTCCGATTCCGAGACCCCTGGAAGTTACCTCGCGCCGAAGAGCACAGGCAGGGTTTGCCTCGCTCGGTGGTCCGGGTGTCGAGGACTCACTGGATCTACGGGGAGAGGGTGGGTCAGCAGAAGTGTCGGTCGACATATGCACACTGGGCGGATGGTCCGTACTGGTGCACGCGCTCAGGCGCTGCAGAAACTCTTGAACCGCGCCGGTCTGGTATCCGCAGCTTCAAGTCCCGCAGCGCCCCGGCTGGATGACCTGCCGGACGAAGCCCAGGCCGAGGTGGTCGCGACGTATCGCGCCCTCGGTGGAACGGAACCGGTGCGGCCTCCCCGCCCTGGAGCCTGGGACCTGGCCTTCGATGGCGGGCTGGTGGTCGAACTCGACGAGGAGCTTCACTTCAACCGATACCGGGCAAATACCCTCGAATCACCGTGGGCAGCGAACCTGCCGTGGTACGAGGACTACCCCGCCTTCTGCAGTCAGCACGAAGCAAAGTGCCTCGATGCTGGCAAGTGGGGCAAGCGATGGACGACCCCCTCCTGCGAGTCGATGTTCGGGCCTCCCGGAGCACCCGGTGAGCTTGAGGGGCCGGGCGCTCCGAGATGGAAGCAACGCGCTCTCTACGACGCCATGAAGGACATTGCTGCACTGGCCTCCGATTCGCTACACCTGGTCAGGTTGTCCGTGTGGGACACCATCGGCGACATCAGACTCGGTGATGCGCTAGTCGTCGGCACACCGGTTAATCCCGGCGAGCTTCGCGAGCTAGTCGACCGGCGCACTTCGTTTAAGCGGTAGCCGTGTGGTCTGTCGCGTCGCCCAAGTAGCGGTATAGGGTCGCTCGGCTGACGCCCAAGTACTTTGCGATGTCGCGACCGAGGTGCCCGTCAGCCTTCATCCGCTTAGCAGTGGCGATGTGGTCTACGTCGTCGACCTTGCGGGGTCGCCCGAACTTGGTGCCGTTCGCCCGAGACGCTTCACGCTTTAGGGCCGTGCGTTCTTTGATCAGTTCACGTTCGTATTCAGCCAGTGACCCCAGCACTCCGATCATCATCCGTCCTGCTGGGGTGGATGAGTCGATGCCGTCGGAGGTCGACACCAGAGTGACACCCCGCTCGGTCAATTCCCTCACCGTCTGCAGAATGTGCAGCATGTTCCGCCCGAGCCGATCGAGCTTCCAGACCACCACAGTGTCGCCCTCGCGCACGTAGGCCATCAGCTCGGCCAGGCCGGGGCGGTCGTCACGGGCACCGGACATCACATCCGAGAACATCTTCGTGACTCCGGCAACGTTCAGCGCATCGTTTTGTTGATCGAGGGTCTGGGTGACGGTCGAGACGCGGGTGTAACCGATGCGGGTACCGGTGGTCGTGGTGGTTGCGTTCACCCAGCTAGTGTCTCATAAATGCTCTAGCCGCTACTAATGAAACACCGAGATTCGAGACTAACTTTCGAGACACATCGAGCTGGCGGAACTGCTTCACCCGCCACCGCTCGCGAGCTATCTCGAATGTGGTCATTAGTGAGACACGTCAACTCCTATGTCGGGCGGCGTGCCCAGCCTGACTACGACGTGTCCGCGAGATGTCACCCCGACGGGGTGGAGGAAGTCCTCGACGAAATGTCGGTCGCATTCCGCGTGAGGCGTGTGACCATGGCCGCCACAGCACGCCGATGCCGTTCAGCAACGGACGGGATCGGCCGCCTGGGCATCCGAGGTGTCGGCGCGGCTTATATCTGACCTACTGACATCAACCAACCGAAACGTTTGCCATGATGAGAGCGATATGTCGGTGGCAGCCGACGAGTGGGGCTTGAGACGTTACGGGGGATTCGCCAGATGGAGCCAACGCAGCAGAGCAGCCTGTCGTGGGTCAAGTGGCTTGTGATTGCCGTCGCCGTGGTGGTCGTCGGTAGTGGTGCTTGGTACGCGTGGGGCTACTTCGCGGCGAAAGGATCGATTGATGCGGTGCGGGACGCGACGGTGACAGAGGGCACTTCAACGGCTGAGATTATTTCTCAGCTAAGAGGCGACACGAACGGCGACGGAAAAGTAACGAAGGATGAAATCCAACAAAGTAACCCCCTCGAGGCGGCAAAAATCGACACCGAATACCTTCTGAAGGCCTATGCGCAAGATTTCGATGATTGGCGAGAAGATTCATTCAAATTCTTATATAAATATATGACCCCTGAGCAGAGAGAAGTTGTAAAGATGCCGGGATTAACCGACAAATCACAACTCTCTGATCAGGAAGTTGCAAACATCGTGAGTATTGATATTGCGGACGCGAGTATGCAGCAAGATAAACCAGAAGAAGGTCAACGCATGCTTCCACTCGTTATCGATCCAGGCTGTGAAGGATTTGAGACATTCTTCAAGATGGTACCTATGGAAGGCATGATTATTGCCGCATATCGACAAGTCGGACCAGAGCTAGAACGCATAAAATCAAAATCATTCATGGGCATAGACCTGACCAATACAGAACAAGCAAGGATCATAAAACAAGAAATCCTACCAGGCATAGGCGACGACCCTACAATTAGAAAACAACAGTACGGTCTATACACGCTCAATACTGTCAATGGCCACAGTTCATGGAAAATTGTTCAAAAATGGGATGACGACAATTCGGAACTTCTTGATGCAATTCGCCCCTATAGATAGCATCTCATTACGCTTGTAATAATCTGATAGCAGATATGTTGGGTCTACTCAAAGAAAACCGGAACGATTAGCCTAACCATTCCGTCTCGAATCAAACGGCCATCCTGGCTTACCCCTCGGATTCACCTTCCACCGCCCTCGGCGCTGCATCTCTTCTTATGGCGTCGTGCAACACATAGCATGGTTGCATCCGTTATGCAGGCGACCGTGCAAAGAGTAGCGGCACGGAACGGAGTCATCGGCTGGCCGCGAACCAACCATGCAGGGACCGTCAGCGCCCGTCGGTCGCACAGCTCCGCCGGTTCCGTTGAATGGAGTTTCAGTCATCGTCGTCGTCAGGGTGGATCTCGTTGATGATGCCCACCTGTATCGCCTCGATCAGGTAGTCGTTCAGATTCCAGACGCCCGATCGCCAGGTCTCGGGCGGCAAAGTCGCCGCCTCCGCCTCGACGTCGGCGACCAACTCGTCGTAGGTGTAGAGGACACCATTCATTTCATAAATGGCGTCAGCGTCCATAAACATCGCCACCAACCTGATGCGCGATGTACACCCAACGCGTGGCTATATCAGGCGACCTTGCGATTAACGGCTGATGCGTCGACCGATCTTGGTTGCGGGTGGCGCAATCGTGCCTGTTTGCAGTGGATTTAATCATCGGTAGACCGATTTTACCAGTTCAGAGCCAGTCCCCGCATGCGAGAAGCGACTCGAATTTGGAGAAATAACAGGACCGGCTGGTTCCCATTCTTCACTTCGGAGCAGCCGCGCTGCAGGTCACCCATAGGCGGTGATCGAATCACAATTTCTTGCGCATTCTTGCGCTTCACTTCACCAATCTTTAGCCGCACTACAGAGCGAGCAAGGCACGTTGCGCTCAGCACTTATGCAGCTGCGTGCGCACTCGCAGCTCCGATGATCCCGTGGGGACGAGGCATCGCAACAATCCAAGTGCCCTGCCTGAAGTGATCTTCTATGACGGTTGCCATGAACTTCCGGTCAACGTCGCCGGTGCCTGAGATCCGCTACCGGTCGTCGATACCACCCGCCATTAACTCCGCCGACGTGGCACCGTACTGATCGAGTGTAGCGTCGCTCCACGTAATACACGAGCTGGTGGTCACAGTCATTAACGCGAAACCCGCTGTGTCTCAGTTGTTCTAGGCGCTACAAGGTTTCAGTGCGTGCGACCAATGGGCCTGGTTCGGCCTCGGCATCGGGCAACTTGCGCCGGTAGCGCAACACGTCCTTGCCGCCCCTGTCGTCGCCTTAGTCCTCAGGGCCGCTTCTGGGGCCTCAGAGCCGTTCTCCGGCGTAGCTGTCACCAGGATCAAGGTCTCAGGGCTCCGGGGCCTGCTGTGGGTCCAGCGCGGGGGTCCCCTGTTCTGCGGGTGCGTCATTCGTCTGCTCAATGTCGTTGGTGCACATACCTTCTAGCTCCTTACGTATTGAGTCCCGTGATGAAGATGCCCGGAAATTCTCCGGGCTCGATGCCGAACTCGTCGGCCTGATGCTCGGTGATGAACGTTCCGCCGGAGAGAGACGAGACCTCGCGGGACGCGGTCATGCCCAGGAGGTTGCCGTCAGGGTCGGCAAGGACCTCTCCGGGATGTGGCCGGTGCAGGGCTTGCCGTAGGCGGCGGACTGGCGTTCCATGGCCACACGGGTCAGCCCAGGGGTGGGCACGACGTCACGAGGTGGTCGGGGCTCGACGTTGGCGAACAGCGCCCTCGCGTACTCGCGGGCCTCCTGGTCGTCGTCATGGTCGTCGGTCATGGTGCGGGCGTTCCTCTCGGTCGAAAGATGTTGGCGGCTAGAACTTTTCCGGTATAGATCGCAGTGGCGTGGTACCAGGAGGTGGCCAGGGCATAGCTCATGGCGAACAGCGTCAGGTTGGTCAGCCAGGAGGTGGTCATGCTCGGGTGCCCTTCGGTGTTGAAGGCCAGGGACCGGGGTCGTTGGCCTCCCAGGAGATCTTGGAGAGTCGTCTCAAACCCTTCCGGCTCGCTGCGTGTCTATTCCATAGACACGCTCGCCTGTGAGACAGCGGTGAGACTGAGGATGAGACAGCGATGAGACTGCTGAGACTGCGCTGGTCAGAGGCGTAGAGCCCGTGAGACTGCCCTGGGACTGCCTGTCTCACCGGAATAAGAGACGATGAGACTTCGCAGGTCAGAGGCTTGAGACAGGTTGAGAGAGTGCAACGCTCTGACCTGCACAGTCTCACGGGTGTCTTACGGCGATGAGACAGCATCTGGCTACCCATCGATGGCCTCTTGGCGGGCGACCAGGTGCAGGTTGCCTCTGGCGTCCTCGCGGATGCGCCCCCGTTGGATCTCGGTCGTGCGCCAGCGGTAGACCGTGGCGCGAGACAACCCGGTCATCACGATCAGATCAGGGACCGATGCACCCTTGACGTTGTTGGAGAACGTCTCTCGCATCGTGGCCATCAGCCGCTGTGCAGCGACTGTCTCATCGCCGAACGGGGATCTGCTCGCGGTCTGGCCTTCGACGACCAGCGAGTCGGCCTCGTTGCGCATGGCGAGGGCGAACCGGTGCCCGTCGGGTCCGTCCTTGAACTTCTCGCACCGCAAGATCACCTCGTTGGTGTCGGCCTCGCGCTTGGCCGACCAGACGGTGTCGGCGTCGTCCTCGATGCCGGAGAACCCACGGGTGTCGTTGTCGCCCTTGTCGGTGTGAGCTACCGCGAGCACCGAGCCGTTGGCGGTTGCGCGCTTGATTCGGTCCAGGTTGTCAACGACCACGCCCATGTCGGTGTCGTTGCCGTTGGCACCACCGGACACCCTGCGCAGCGTGTCGACGATGACCAGCCCGTAGCCGCCGCGCTCGATGTGGTCCAGCAGGTGGGCGTAGTCGTCGCGGGCGCGAAACACGTTGACCGCCGACCGGCGCACCACGAACCAGTCGGGGTCGACCTTGATGTCGTGAGCGGCTTCCCAGGCGCGCACGCGCTGGGCGATGCCGTGAGCACCTTCAGCGGCGATGTAGAGCACCTTGACCCGCTCCACGGCCTTGCCCTGCCATGGCGCGCCGGTGGCCAGGCACAGCCCCCAGTCCAGGGCCACGAATGACTTGAAGGACGCATCACGGCCTCGCAGGATCGCGTAGGTGTGACGGGACAGCACATCTGCGATCAGCGGTTCCGGCGGCTCAAGCTCGTCGAGCTGGTCGGTGGTCAGGAACTCGTTGTCGAGCTTGCAGTTGGTCCCGGCGCGCTCGACGATCTCGCGGGCATCCTGGGCCACCTGACGCAGCGTGCCCACCGGGTCGTCGTACAGCATCACAGCGGTGCGCCGGTATAGCTCCTGGCCCTCGTTGACGACATAGCGGCGCTGGAGTTCCTCCACGAGCCAGCCAGCGGCCTCCTCCACCCCGTTCGGGTGCGGGATCTGCACCGAGGGGAACTCCTCGGCCAGCACGACCATGGTCGGTTGCATCCCGTGCTCACGCTGGTAGGCCAGCAGTCGCTCGAACGCAGCACGGTGGAGCGGGTCCTCGAACACCTCCGGGGACAGCTTGGCCTGGATCACCTCGGCCATGCCCTGGCCGGTCATCATGCGGCTCAGCAGCTTGGTTTCAAGCGCGGCAGACATCGGTCACCTCCCGATGAGGTGTACCGGCATACCCCACCAGGGTAATCTCGTTGCAGTCCGAGGCGTTGGACTTGTGGGCCGTCCTGGTGGCATTGCTGCCGGGGCGGCTCTCTTCATGTGAAGGACTCACGAGGGACTCGGCTCCTCGACGTGCTGGGCGTGTGGCCCAGCGCCCGCCTGGTCGTCTAGGTCGGGCAGATCGGGGTCTGCAAGCCGGTCGCGGTCAGCCTGCTCGCGGCAGGGTGCGGTGTCCATCACTTGGCACCCCCTACGGACTGGACGTTCTCGTCCACCCAGGCGTAGACGTCCTCCCACCGATAGCGGACCGAGCGGCCCAGCTTCACATAGCGCGGGCCGTGACCCTCGAACCGCAGCCGCGATAGCTGGTTGAGGGTTGTGTTGAGGTATTCGGCCACCTCTCGGGCCTTGGCGAGACCTGCACGCTCCGGTGCATGGCGGTCCTCGTTGAGTTGCCCCGTTTTCGCTTGAGGGCACCGTGATTGCTGCGACATGCCCAAAACGGTACGGACACCAAGCGGCACGCCAAAGCACGAAAAGCCCTGTCCCGCATAGCACCTAGAAGGTAGCGACCGGCCAACTTATAGCCACCTAGAAGGATCTAGCCCTCAGGTCACGTCGTTTGCTGAGGGTCGTAGATCCTCGGCCAATAGTCACAACTAGGTAACGGACACTTGCCGAGAGGCGGTACGTGCCTTGTCCAGAGCGGTGGCGACCGCCTCCAAGTCGTCGTCGAACAGGTCGGCGTAGATGTCCAGGGTCATCGCCGCCGAGGCATGACCAAGCATGCGCTGCACGGCCTTGACGTTGGCCCCCGCACTAATGGCCAGCGAGGCGGCGGTGTGGCGCAGGTCGTGCGGCGTCACCCGAGGCACCCCAGAGGCTGTGACCGCCTTGGCGAACCAACCAGATACGGGGTGTGGTCGGCGCAGGTGCGCGCCTCCGCCGAACAACAGATCTCCCCTACCCTTGTTCTCACACTGGCGCGCCAGCAGAGGAACTAGGAACTCAGGTAGCGGCACCACTCGCTGCTTGTGCGCCTTGGGGGTCCCGACGTGGATGTCGGTACCTGACTGCACGGCGTTTTCGTGGATCAGGGCACGCTTGCGCAACAGGTCCAGGTCTGCCACCCGCAGACCGATCGCCTCGCCCCACCGAAGACCCGTGTAAGCCAGCGTGAGGACAAGAGCACCGTTCTCCCCCGCACTGTCGGCCAGAGAGTCGACCTGTTGATGGTCGAGGTACACCGGCCTCTTGCGCGCCGCTTTGGGCAGCGCCAGACCGGCGGCGGGATTCTTGGGGATCAGGTTGTCGGTCACGGCGTCGGCGAGGATCTGGGCCAGCACATAGTGGGCGCGCTTGATCGTCGCAGGCTTGATCGCCGTGGCCTCCTCGGTGCTCTGACCTAGCTCGGCGATCCAGTGACCGACGGCGCTCGCTTTGATGTCCCCCAGCGCGACATGTCCCCATCGCGGCTTCACCCGCACGCGCCAGGTCGTCTCCATGACGGCGTACCCGGACGGCTTCAGGTGCCCCTTCTGGCGGTCCAGCCACGCCTGCCCGAGGTCGTCGAGCGTCCGACGGGCGTCGGCGGGGTTGACGTACTCGCCACGCATCTTGGCCACCTCGACAGTGTTGGCGAACCGCTCGGCCTCGCGCTTAGTCCTGAACCCGCGCTTGTCGGTCTGTCGGTTGTCCGGCGTGCGGTATCGAACCCGGTAACGCCTGCCCTGCTTTGTTTCGTATGCCGCCACGACTGCCACGCCTACAGCGTAGAGAAATGTGGGCAAAATGTGGGCAGAAGGCCTCGGGAGCTAAGAGCGGTTCGGCATCACCGATCTGGTCAAGGCAGCCTCGGTCGGTGTCAAAATGGTCTTGAGCTGGACCTTTAGAAGTCCCAGTCCTCGTCTTCGGTGACCACGGCCTTGCCGATCACATAGCTGGAGCCCGAGCCGGAGAAGAAGTCGTGGTTCTCGTCGGCGTTGGGGCTCAGCGCGGACAAGATCGCCGGGTTGACGTCGGTCTCATCGCGCGGGAACAACGCCTCGTAGCCGAGGTTCATCAGTGCCTTGTTGGCGTTGTAGCGCAGGAACTTCTTGACGTCCTCGGTCAAGCCGACCTCGTCGTACAGATCCTGGGTGTATTCGACCTCGTTGTCGTAAAGCTCGAAGAGCAGTTCGTAGGTGTAGTCCTTGAGCTCCTGGCGGGTGGCCTCGTCGGTGAGCGCGAGGCCCCGCTGGAACTTGTAGCCGATGTAGTAGCCGTGCACGGCCTCGTCGCGGATGATCAGCCGGATCATGTCGGCGGTGTTCGTCAGCTTGGCCCGGCTGCTCCAGTACATCGGCAGGTAGAAGCCGGAGTAGAACAGGAAGCTCTCCAACAGGGTCGAGGCCACCTTGCGCTTGAGCGGCTCGTCGCCTTTGTAGTACTGCATGACGATCTCGGCCTTGCGCTGCAGGTTGGGGTTTTCCTCCGACCAGCGGAACGCGTCGTCGATCTCGGAGGTGGAGCACAGCGTCGAGAAGATGTTGGAGTAGCTGCGCGCGTGCACGGACTCCATGAACGCGATGTTGGTGTACACCGCTTCCTCGTGCGGGGTCAGCGCGTCCGGGATGAGGCTGACGGCGCCGACGGTGCCCTGGATGGTGTCGAGCAACGTAAGACCGGTGAACACCCGCATCGTCAGCTGCTTCTCGTGGTCGGTCAGCGTGTTCCAGGACGGGATGTCATTGGACACCGGGACCTTCTCCGGCAGCCAGAAGTTGCCGGTGAGGCGGTCCCAGACCTCGGCGTCCTTGTCGTCCTGCAGGCGGTTCCAGTTGATGGCCGAGACACGGTCGATCAGTTTCATGCCATCGCTCACGAAAACCCCTTCACCTGCGAAAAGTTGTCACACCAGACCCATCCGGGCCGGCTGGATCGACACTACCCCTGGTATCGGGAGTCGCGCGCCAACACGAGATGTTGTGTCTGGCGTGTCGCCTCGAGAGTGCACACAGATCGTCTGCCGGCGCCGTTTCGCGATCTCACCGCACTCTCGAACGGTCAGCTGGAGAACGCGTACTCCGAGGCGTCGAACCGGCGGGTGGCCAGCCAGTACTGCCAGGTCATACCGCTCCAGAGGGTGCGATTGACGCCGAGCTCGTCGAGGTACCAGCTGCGGCAGCCACCGGTGCTCCACACCGTGCCGGCGAGCTCGTTCTGCAGCTCGTCGTTGTAGCGGTCCTGCGCCGCGCGCGTGGGCGCCAGCGCCTGCGCGCCGGCCTTGTCGACCGCGGCGATCGCCTTGGCGGCATAGCGGATCTGCGACTCGATCATGAACACCACCGAGTTGTGTCCCAGCGCGGTGTTGGGGCCGAGCAAAAAGAACAGGTTCGGCATGTCGGCGACGGTGATGCCGCGCAGCGCGGCGATGCCCTCGCGGTTCCACCGGTCGACCAGATCCTCCCCGCCAGGGCCCTTGATGTCGACGTAGGTGTAGGAGTCGGTGACGTGGAAGCCGGTCGCGAACACCACCACGTCGGCTTCCCTTTCGACCCCGTCGCCGGTGACGATGCCCCGTGAGGTGAACCGGGCGATGCGGTCGGTGATCACCTCGGTCTTCGGGTCGGCGATGCCGCGGTAGTAGGTGTCGGAGTTGAGGATTCGTTTGCACCCCGCCCGGTAGTCCGGGGTGAGTTTGCGCCGGAGTTCGCGGTCCTTGACCGAGCGGCGGATGTTCCACTTGCCGGCCATCTCCCCGAGCTTGAGCAACCGGGGCTGCTTGGTCATCGCGAATCCGACCGCCTCGTGCAGCCAGTAGATGCCGGCGCGCATGGCGGCCCTGGTACCGGGCACGTTGCTGAACACACGCTGCAACCGTTCCGGGATCGGGTTGTTCGGCCTGGGCATCACCCAGGCCGGGGTGCGCTGGTAGAGCTGCAGTTCACCGACGTCCTTGACGATCTCGGGCACGATCTGGATGGCGCTGGCGCCGGTGCCGATCACCGCCACCTTCTTGCCGGTGATGTCGACGTCGTGGTCCCACTGAGCGGAGTGGAATGCGATCCGCCCGGCGGCCAGGTAGTCGTCGTAGCCGTCGAACTCCGGGATCAGCGGGATGTGCAGCCCGCCCGCTCCGGAGACCAGGAACTGCGCGACGAACTCGCGGCCGTCCTTGGTGTAGACGTGCCAACGCATCTCGTCGTCGTCCCACACCGCGCGGTCGACATGCGCGCCGAACTCGATGTAGCGGCGCAGCCCGTACTTGGCGGTGACCCCGAGTAGGTAGTCCTGGATCTCCGGCTGGAACGACCACATGTGTGTCCAGTCGGCCTTCGGTTCGAACGAGAACGAGTACATGTGCGACGGGATGTCGCAGGCGCAGCCGGGGTAGGTGTTGTCCCGCCAGGTGCCGCCGATCTCGTCGGCCTTCTCCAGGATGAGGAACTCGACGCCGCGTTGCTGCAGTTCGATCGCCATGCCGAGCCCGGAGAAGCCGGAGCCGATGATCAGGGCGCGGGTGCGGACCGGCACCTGTCCGGTGGAGGTCGTGTCAGCGTGTTCAGCCACGGTCATGACGCCGACTGTACCTGGGAACGCCGGTACCGTTTAAGTACATTCCGCCGAAATCGCATTCCACGTGGGCTTTCGGGCGGTTTCGGCGCGCGGAATGCAATTTCGGCGCTGATCAGGCCGGAGTGACCAGGCCGTGCTTGAGCGCGAACATGCTGGCGCCGATGCGGTTGCCTGCGCCGATCTTCGTGTAGATCCGCTCGACGTGGTTGCGTGCTGTTTTTCCCGAGATCCCGAGCGTCGCGGCGATCTCCTTGTTCGACGCGCCGCGGGCGACCAGGCACAGCACCTCGATCTCGCGCGGGGTGAGCCCGCAGGGACGCGGGCTGGGGCGACGGCTGCGGTGGCCGCCGGCCTGGAGGACCGCGTCGACGGCGGCCTCGTCGAGCTGACCTCCGCGCACCCGCTCACGCAACCGGGCCGCCGCCCCCGCTCCGGGCAGCGGCTCGCGGTACGGGCGGGGCTCCAGCGCGGATCGGTAGGCCACGGCTGCGGCGAGAATCCGGTCGGGCAGGCCCAGGGCCGCGGCGGGCTGCCCGCGTGGATACCCGGAACCGTCCACGCACTCGTGGTGATTGCCGGCCACTGCCGCGACCACCCCGAGGCCGTCGACCTGGCTGAGGATGCGCACGGTCAGATACGGGTGCAGCCGCACCCGCTCGAGCTCCCCGGCGGTCAGCGACGACGGCTTCGACCAGATCTGGTTGGACACCCCGATGCGGCCCAGATCGTGCACGTGTCCGGCGCGGCGCACGACGGTGACGGTGTCGCAATCCAAACCCGCCAGGCTCGCGGCATCGGCGGCGAGCGCGGCGACCGCACGCGAATGCCCAAGTGTGAAAGGGCATTTGAGGTCAACGAAGTCGCCGAGCGCCACCAACATGGAGTCGAGTTCCGCGGCGCCGAGCCGCTGTCCGTAGTCGGGAGCTTCGCGCGAGGCGACCGTCCAGGCCTCCCCTGGGGCCGGAAGCGACAGCACACGCCCGGCGTCGGCGGTGAACGCGTCGACCACGCGCGGATCGAACTGACCACCGCGCCGGCTGCGGGCCATCGCGACCGCTCCGTCGACGCCGTAGGTGCGATGGTGCACCTCCGCCACGTCGGCGAGCTGTGCCACCCGCATCGGCATCGGGATGCCGTCCCCGCCGACGCCGGCGGGAAGTCCGCCGCCGTCGTAGCGCTCGAAGGTGTAGCCGAGCACGGACTGCACCTCCGCGCTCAGGCCCAACCGGTCGGCCAGCATGCCCGCCGACGAGCAGTGGGAATGGATCAGTTGCGAGATCTGGCCCCGCGCATCGGCGAAAAGCGTTGCCATGGGTTGCGTCCAGCAGAGTGGTGTACGAGTCGGACCTGATCAGCGGTACCGGCGTGTCGTAGCCGACTGATTGAGGGTCATCGCGTGATTCTTCGAGAGACCCGTCAAAGTCACTCGAGCAAAGGAATCAACGCGATGACCACTGCCCACAATATCGACCTGCCCGCGGTGCTTGCCGAACGACTCACCACAGCGCACCCTGACGTGCTGCGTGAGCTGCTGGCCACGTTCATCCACACCCTGATGGGTGCAGAGGCCGACGCCCTGTGCGGCGCCGGCTACGGCGAGCGCAGCACTGAGCGGACCAACTCCCGCAACGGCTATCGGCACCGCCAGTTCGACACCCGCGCGGGAACATTGAATCTCGCAATCCCGAAGCTGCGGCAGGGCTCGTACTTCCCGGACTGGCTGCTGGAACGCCGCAAACGCGCCGAGCGGGCGCTGACGACGGTGGTCGCGACCTGCTACCTGCTCGGGGTTTCGACGCGGCGGATGGACAAGCTCGTCGAAACTCTCGGCATCACGTCGTTGTCGAAGTCGCAGGTGTCGGTGATGGCCAAGGAACTCGACGTCGCCGTGGAGGCGTTTCGCACCCGCCCGCTGGACGCCGGCCCGTACACGTTCGTGGCCGCCGACGCCTTGGTCCTCAAGGTCCGCGAGCAGGGCCGGGTGGTCAACGTGCACGCCCTGATCGCCGTCGGGGTCAACGCCGAGGGCTACCGTGAAATCCTCGGCATCGACGTCACCACCGCCGAGGACGGCGCGGGCTGGCTGACGTTCTGGCGGTCGCTGACCGCCCGCGGGCTGTCTGGGGTGAAGCTGGTTACCAGTGACGCCCACGCCGGGCTGGTGGCCGCGATCGGAGCCACTCTGCCCGGTGCGGCCTGGCAGCGCTGCCGCACGCACTACACGACGAATCTGATGAGCGTCACACCGAAGGCGTCCTGGCCCTGGGTACGCACCCTAGTGCATTCGGTGTTCGACCAACCCGACGCGGAATCCGTTGCTGCACAATACGACCGGATCATCGACGCGCTCGCCGACAAGCTGCCCAAGGTGGCCGATCACCTCGAAGCGGCCCGACCGGACCTGTTGGCGTTCACCGCGTTCCCCAAGCAGATCTGGCGCCAGATCTGGAGCAACAATCCCCAGGAACTTAACCGGCCCTCGGGGTCGGATCAACTCTCGGTGGTCGATTGGTCAGCGGTCGAGGCGGTGCAGGTGGTCGGTCAACGCCTCGGCGACACGGTGGTGACGGGCGGCTTCGTCGAGCCAGCCACGGGCGCGGGCATCTGCTTCGAGAGTCTGGATGTCGGTGCGTTGCGCTTCGAGTGCGCCTCGGAACTCGGGGCCGGTGACGAAGTTGTCGCAGGTTTCGCAGATGTTGGCATAGGGGCAGGCGCCGGCACTGTGGTGGCGGGCGCAGTAGCCGTGGGCGACACGTGTTTTGAGCATCTCACTACCGAGCCAGCTGACCGCATCGGGGACGATGGGTTTGCCGACCGGAGTGAGAGTGAACTGTCGTCGCATCTTTCCCATGGCCTGGTCATAGGCATCGCGCAGCGTCGGTGAGGCCAAGGTGGCGTAACGCAAAGTCATCTGCGGGGTGACATGTCCGAGCAGTGCCATCAAGGCCTGCAGGCTCATGCCTGCGTTCGCGAGCTCGGTGGCCCATGTGTGGCGTAGCTGATGCGGGGTTACCACCAGCGGTGCGCCGCCGGTCCCGCGCAGCCCGCAGGACTCGATGGCGGCGAGCAGGCCATTGCGTAACCGCGTCTGTCCGAGACGGCGGCCGTGCGCAACGAACAGGAAATCGGTAGGCGCTCCGGTACGGGGATGCGGCAGTGGGCGGCAAACACCACGTCTGCTGGTCCACTGGTCCAATGCGGCAATGGTGTTGGCCGAGAGCGGAACCATGCGTTCGGTGGCGAGCTTGCCCAACGGAACTTTCAACCAGGTGCCGGCGGGTCCGTAGTCGACGACGCTGCCGAGTTCGAGGTCGAGCAGCTCCCCGATCCGCAGCCCTGCCCCGCGAAGCACTGTCAGCCCGACGCGGGCGAACGTATCCTCCAGCTGGGCAACCGCGTTCATCACCGCGGCGTCGATATCAGGTGGTAGGGCCTGCGGCAGGGGTTGATCGAGTTTCGGGATATCGACGGCGAAGACCAGACGACGCGGCGGTGCCTGCTCCCAGCCCCATTCGGTGATGTCGTCGAGTAGGTTGCGCACGCTCAGTACCGTCGATTGGATCACGGCCTTGGAGATGGTGCGTCCGGCGCCGGCGGCGGCGCGTTGTCCACGCCAGGTGCGGGCGCGATTCCAGACCAGGAAACCCTCGATGTGACTGCGATCCAGATCCCCGAACGAGGTGAGCTCGGGATGAGTGGTGGTGAGATAGTCCGCGAACGGCAGCAAATCGTTGATCAACGATTCGACGGATTTCGGACGCAGCACCGATGCCCGGACGGTGACATAACGCAGCAGCGTCTCCCGGATCAGGTCAGTCATCGCCACGTCGGCGAAGCGTTGGGCGTAGCTGCGGGCCCAACGCCGCCGCCGTGGTGGTGTATCGACGATGCGAGCCTGAAAAAGCATCTGCCGCAACCCGGCTATCCGGTTGCGGTAGGCGCGCCTCGACGATGCCGGAATCGATTGTGTGGCAGCCAGCGCGGTGTCGAACTTGTCGACCGTGCCGTTGTCGACATCGTCGACGAGTCCGCCGTGCCAGGCGAGCAGCACCGCCAGACATTCACCCAAGACCGTCTCGATCCACTGTGGTGTCCAGCCCAAGGCCAGCCCGGCGGTGCGCACGGCGGCGAATCCGCCCGGGTCACGGTCCTCGACGGCTCGTCCCAGACCAGTGAGGTTCTTGACGGCCGCGAGTTCGAGGTCGAGGCGCAACTCGCCCCGGCCAATGACATGACACAGCAGTGGCCAGGCCCCGTTGTTGCGCAGATCGGCCAACCGCTCGACCGCCGGTCTGGTCATCCAGTCCCGCAGATCCGGGTGCTCGGTCAGGAAGGTGCTCGCGCCGCGGGTGCGGCCACGCACCGACCTGCTACTGAGACCAAGGCTGGCAACGTGTTCGAGATAGTCGTCCAGCACCGCATCCGGGTCAGCCAGCAGGTCCATCGATGCGAGCGTCTGGGTGGTCATCGTCGTGTCCCGGCAAGGCTGGCGCGAGCCGCACCGTATTCGGCGGCGAGTTGCTCGACCGACAGGTGCACATATCCGGCGGTGGTTTCCGGGGACACGTGGCCCATCAACTCCCGCAGCGCCATCAGATCGATTCCAGCAGAGGCGAGTTCGGTGCCGTAGGTATGGCGCAGCCGGTGTGGACGTACCCTCGTCGCACCAGACAGGTCTCGGTGCCGCCGAAACAGTGACCGCAGTCCGGCCTCGGTGACCGGGGCCCCCGCGGAGGGTCCGCGCAGCACCACGAAACACTCCTCGGTCGTCAACCCTGGTGGGCGTTCGAGGCGCAGATAGGCCGACAGTTCGGTGAAGAATGCTGCATCGACCGGTACCACCCGCTCCTTCGAGCCTTTACCAAGCACCCGCACCCGCCGTCGACCGAAGTCGATGTCGGCCAACCGCAAGGACCGCACCTCGGCGCTGCGCAGGCCCCCAAAGAGCATCGCCCACACCATCGCCCGATCCCGGTGGGTTCGCAACGACGCCACGAACCGCTCGACTGCATTGGCATCGAGAGACTCGGGCAGTAACCGCGGTTGCCGCACCAGCCGGCCTCCGGCCCGAGGCCGACCCGGGCCCAGATGCCCGAGCAGTCCCCGCGCCACCGGTCTCAGCCCCTGCCCGCGCCGCGGTGAGGGCACCGGGTTCTCGGAGCGCGTCCCGGTCATCACCAGGTACTCGAAGAACGCCCGCACCGCCGAGACCCGCCGGTTGACCGTCGATGCCGCCGCGCTCCCGCCATTCCTTCTCGCCGGGCTGCGCCGGTGGTCACGGCGCACATCCTGCCAGTCGATCCACTCGAACACCTCCACCGGCGTCACCGCCGCCACCGCGAGATCACGGTCCAGCAGGAACCGAGCCAGATTGAGCACATCGAACGCATACGCCCGCACCGTCGCCGCACTGAACCCGCGTCCGGCCAGATGCACCAGGAATGCGTTTGCCGCTGCGCACCCCTCCCACGGGCCATCGATCACATAGCCGTCACTGCTGGTGCGCACCCGAACAGTCATCGCCTACCCCTCTCGGCCCCGCCAGCATGCGCCACACATGACCCGCGGCCTCGAACCTCACGCCGCATCCACAGTCGTGTCGTGGGAGGGCCGGTTAACCGATCGGCTCAACAAAGAGATCCGCCGCCGCACCGACGTCGTGGGCATCTTCCCCGACCGCAACGCCCTGATCCGCCTCGTCGGCGCCGTGCTGGCCGAACAACACGACGAATGGGCTGAATCCCGGCGCTACCTCGGCCTCGACGTCCTCAGCAAATCACGCGCCGTCAACGACACCCCGACCGAACAGGAGGCCACCCCCGCGGCACTGACCGCCTGAACCATTAACTCGAAGAATCACACGACAGCGTCGTACACCACGCCCATGGACTTGACCTTGCCATGACGCTCAATCGGTGCAGCAGCGGCTGTCCCCGGCCGGTGTTGGCGAGTAGGAACCGCAGGTACGGCAGACCCGACCAGTCGACGAGGTAGGAGTCATGCCGCACGGCGATGTCGTCACCGAACCAGCGTGCGTACTCGTGCGAATCGGCGTGACATCCGATCCACATGAGCAACGCGATGTAGTAGCAGCAGTCGCGCTCGGCGCGGTCCAATCCCAGCCGGTCGGCGATCCGGGTGGCGATGACCGCCGACCGCAGCATGTGCTCGGCCGGCTGCCCGAGCCCGAGGTCGATGGCAATGGACAGCGCCGCCAGCAGTTCGGCTCTGCTGGGCGATCGGGCCGGATGCTCGGCCGGCGGCGCCATCCGCTGATTCTGCCTGTTCACGCTCGCACTGGTCAGCCGAACGCCACGGTGCGCTCGGCGGCCCGATGCCGATCGGCGTCGAAGTTCTCGAAGTGGCCGGACCCGATCACGCCGATGCCGCGCTGCGGAAGCCGGAAGTCCCCGAGCCGGGCCTGGCGCAACAACGGGCCGATCGGACCGAGGTCCTGACCGCGCAGCATCGCCTCAGACGCGCTGACAGCCCACACCGTTCTCGGGGCGACCATGTAGCGCTGGCCGTTGGCGGCGGTGCCGGTGAGCCGGATGTCGCCCACCCCGAGGGTGGGGCCGGCGATCCGGCTGATCAGCGACAGCGTCGACGGATTGGTCCACGCCGACTCCGGCAGCCGCCCGCCGATGGACGTCATCAGCCGGGTGGCCCAGGTGTTGCGCATCTCGACCGTCCATCGGAGCAGTCCGGGGATCTCGATGCGCACCGACCACGGCGACTCCCAGGTCAGGCCGATGTCGCACTGCACGGGATCGTTGGGGGTTGCCGAGCTGAAGTACCGCGCGCAACTCTGCTGGCCGGGTGTGGTGGCGTAGAAGGTCCACGTGCATGCCGGGTCTCGGTGCCAGACGGAGACGTAGGCGGGTGCGAAAGTCGTTGCGGGGAACTGTCGCAACGCCAGGTAGTGGCCGTTCGAGAAGGGCAGCCCCATGATGCCGAACCCGACGAAGCGTTCGTCGTCTCCGGCGGGAAGGACGGGATGTGCGGTAACGGCCGCGGCGGCGGCCCGGGGGGTGAGGTAGGTGTTCATGCCTGTAGATCGTCGGCGCGCGCCCGTCGCGCCACATGAGGCATCTGCCTCAATTTCCGGACCCGCCGAAACTGCATTCCGCGCGGCGGTTCGCGCGAAAAGTGCACGTGGAACGCGATCTCGGCGAAGAGGGTCAGGCGACCTCTTCGCGGCGTTTGACGCCCTCGTGCAGCGGCACGTCAGGGTCGATCTTGATGCCCAGCACCTCGCAGGTGCCGTTGATGGAGCCGACCATGATGGTGGTCAGGTAGTCGACGAACTTCTCCGACGGCAGCCGCCGCGGACTGTCGCGCTCGGGGCCCAACCACCAGTCGGTGGCCGAAGCCGCCGCCCCGAAGGTCGCGAACCCGGCGAGTTCGAAGGCCGCGTAGTCGAGCTCCATGTCGCTGAGCTCGTTGTTGAACATGTCGGCCATCGCCAATGTGATGTCGCGGCCCTCGTTGAGTGCGCGCATCGCCGACTCGCTCTGCTCGGCGAAGCGGCCCTGCATCAGGAAACGGATGACGTTGGGGTGCTCGTCGACCAGTCGGACGTATTGCTCGATGGCCCGGTACACCACGGTGCGCGCGGCATCGGTGGAGAGGTTGATCGACGGGAAGATCGCCGCCCACAGCATGTCCCGCATGCGCTGACCGATCGCCTGGAACAGGTCGGACTTGTCGGTGAAGTGGCGGTAGATCTTGGGTTTGGCGGTGCCGGCCTCTTCGGCGATCTCGCGCAGCGAGACCTCGGGTCCCAGCCGGTCGATGGCCCGGAACGCGGCGTCGACGATCTCCGAACGCACCTTCTTGCGGTGCTCACGCCAGCGTTCGCTGCGGGCGTCCACCTTGGCACCCGGCTCTTCGGAGGAACGCGTCCTCGACCCTCGTCGCACGCGATCACTGTACCCGCCCCAGCGTTGCTGACCTGCTAAGACCGCGTGACGTCACACTCGGCTCACCGTCATGACCCGGTGTGGCCAGGCGAATTCGCCCGCCGCGCACATACAGGGAGTTTGGGTACTATCTCCAGCGACAGCCGCTCGACGAGAGAGATTCATGACGCAGCGATACGACGTGGTCATCGCAGGTGGAGGACCCTCCGGGTCAGCCGCCGCGTGGCAGGCAGCGCAGACCGGTGCCAAGGTAGTGGTACTGGACAAGGCACAGTTTCCCCGCTCCAAGCCCTGCGGTGACGGTCTGACCGCCCGTGCGGTCAGCTACCTGCAGAAGATGGGCCTGGCCGACGAGGTCGCCACCTATCACCGGGTGAACCGGGTCACGGTGTTCAGCCCGAGCCGCTGGGAGCTGTCGTTCCCCAAACGTCCCGGCATGCCCGACCACGGTCACACCGTGAGCCGGGAACACCTCGACACCGTGCTGCTCAAGCACGCGGAGTCGGCCGGGGCCGAGATCCGGCAGGGCGCCGAGGTCGCCGGGCCGGAGTTCGACGCCACCGGACGGGTGATCGGTGTGGTGCTCAAGAGCGGCGAGAAGGTGTACGGCGACGCGGTGATCGCCGCCGACGGCGCCTACTCCCCCATCAAGCGGGCGTTGAAGATCGACTCCGAGTACAACGGCTACTCCGCGATCGCGATCCGCTCAGAGATGCCGGCCAACCGCCCGGACTCCGATTCGCTGGACATCTACCTGAAGCTGATGTTCCAGGGCGACCAGTTGCCCGGATACGGCTGGGTGTTCCCGATGGGCAATGGACTCTTCAACATCGGGCTGGGCTACGTCAACAGCTACAAGAACTGGCAGTCGATCAATGCCACGCAGTTCCTCGGCGACTTCCTGCGCACGCTGCCGCGCGAGTGGGATCTGCCGCCGATCGAGGAGCTCAAGAAGAACAAAAGCGTGCGCGCGTGGCGGTTGCCGATGGGCTTCACCGCGTGGCCGCCGTGGCGTCCCGGCGTGCTGTTCACCGGTGACTCGTTGGGGGCGGGCAAGCCGGCCTCCGGCGCGGGCATCTCCAAGGCGCTCGAATCCGGTTTGGCCGCAGGCGAATGCGCGGTGGCGGCGCTGACCAACGGCGGTCCCGACGACTTCACCAACTACGCGCAGCGCATGGAGGCTGCGTGGGGCAGGGAGTATCGGCGCGGCCGCTACATGCACAAGTTGATCGGACAGCCCAAGCTGGCCAACGCCGGCGTGAAGCTCATCGACAACGCGGCGTTCCGTGACCGAATGCTCAAGGCGCTGTACAAGAAGGCCCAGGGTCCGCAGCACAGCTTCTGAATCGGCACGTCCTGTGTACGAAGCCGCGGTGACCCTCGGAGCCGAGGCTGCTCGGCGCCTCGACGCAGCAGGCACCGTGACGATCGAGCGTGGCATGTCCGACGACGAATTGGACCGTGTCGAGCACGAGGTGGGTGTCGAGTTCGCCGACGATCACCGCGCGTTCCTGGCGGCAGGACTGCCCACGGGCGGGTCGTGGCCGAACTGGCGCGCCGAAGGCCGCAGAAGTCTGACCAGACGGCTGCAACTGCCCATCGTGGGCGTGCTGTTCGCCGTCGAGTGGGATCGGTTCTGGTATGACGGCTGGGGTCGGCGGCCGGCGCAGACGAAGCACGCGCTGCGCACCGCGCGCTACCACCTGGAGCGTGCGCCGATGCTGGTGCCGATCTGTTCTCACCACTACCTGCCGGCCGGCCATGGATTGTCCGGGCATCCGGTGCTGTCGGTGGTGCGCACCGATGTCGTCATCCGCGGCGCGAACCTTGCCGACTACGTCTCCGCCGAGTTCGGGACGGTCGAGCCGGACGCGAGGCAGGCAGCAGTGACCGTCGAGTTCTGGTCGACGCTGTTGGGCTGAGTGAGATGTCGCCGCCGCGGGCTACCGTGCGTTCATGGAGCAACGCATCAGCCTGATCACCCTCGGCGTCGACGACCTCGTCCGTGCGCGTCGGTTCTACGAACAGGGTCTGGGCTGGGTGCCGAAGGCCGCTCCGGACGGCGTCGTGTTCTATCAGCTGCCCGGCCTCGCGTTCGCGTTGTTCGGACGGGCCGACCTCGCCGCGGATGCGCACCATCCTGTCGACGGCCGGTTCAGCGGTATCACCATCGCGATCAATCAGCGCACCGAAGCCGATGTCGACGCGGTGCTCGCCCAGGCGCACGCCGCGGGGGCGACAATCCTCAAGGCCGCCGAACGGGTGTTCTGGGGCGGTTACTCGGGTTACTTCGCCGATCCGGACGGCCACGTCTGGGAGGTCGCACTGAACCCGGAGTGGACCATCAACGACGACGGCACCTTGTCGATCTGAGGGTCAGATCCCGGTGACGACGGTCAGGAGGATCACGGAATCCTCCAGCGCGGCAAGGTTGTGCCGTTCCGAGGGGATGATCAGGTACTCACCCTCGCCGAGTTCGGCCGATGCGCTCGACGTATTGAGGCGAACCCGGCCGTGTAGCACCAGAAGTGTTGCCTCACCCGGGCTTTCGTGATCGTCGAGGCGCTGATCGGCCAGCAGCGCGATCGCGGTCTGGCGCAACTTGTGTTCGTGCCCGCCGTACACGGTGTGCGCGGCCCGGCCCGCGCGCGCATTGCGAGCAGCCTCGAGCTGTTCGGCTGCGGTCTCTTTCAGGGACACCACGTCCATGACTCACACTCCTTCACTGTCGTCCGCCACCACACGTGTAGGGCGGAGCACCAATCCGACTTCGCACGAACCCCCATGGGGATCCGGTGTCACCGCCACACCGTAGCGGCCGCCGACCGCGTCGGCGTTGAGGTCGATCACCTCTTGGATCAATCCCTGCTGGATACCGCGAACCACCTCGGGTGCGGTCTTGGCGACCTCAGCGAGGGGGCAGGTGCACAGTTGCACCGTCACCTCACCGAAGGACGACATCACCGAACGCACCTGGAAACCCAACTCGGTCAGCGTCGCCACGACGAGGTCTCCGACCGAGGTCTCGTCGCGGGCCCTGGCCAGCCGCACGCGGTGCGCCAGGTCTGCCCCGATGCGGCGTGCTCGCGTTTCCCGCTCCTCGGCGGTGCCACCGAGATGCGTCGCGAACAGCGACACGATGTCGGCGTAGTCGAGTCGTGGCGCCGGCTCGTAGGTCAGCTTGGGCCGCCCGGCTCCCGATTTGCGACTGCCCGCGCGCCGCACGAACCCCTGGGCTTCCAGTGTCGACAGGTGGAACCGCGCTGTGGTGATGTGGATCTGCAGCAGATCGGCGACACCCTGGGCATCGACCGGACCGTCGGCTTCCCGTAACAGACCCAGCACCCTGTGGCGCTGGCGGCCCGCTGCGCGGTCCCGCGTCTCGCCGGCGGCGCTGCTCACCACTGCCATGAGTCAAGTGTGTCATTGCCCAGGTACGACGCCGACGACCGCAACGGCGGTCAGCGAGTGCCGGTACCGCTGGAAGGTCTTGCGCATGCCGATGACCCTCCGACGTGCCGCAGGACGCCGGATCAAGTTGCCCACGATGCGCAGCGCACCGAGGGGTCCTTCGTCGGCGAGCACGCGTGCCGGGTTGAGCAGCGCCATCGGCGCGTGGTCGACGCGCGAGATCTCGAAGCCCGCGTCGGTGAGCAACGTGGTCCACTCGGCAGTGGTCAGCGGGCGGGCATTGACCTTGATGGCCCGCGACATGTCGCGGCGGATGTCGTCCTTGATGTCCTGGGACAGGCCGTCGGGGGTCAGCCCCAACTCGTGGATCGCGTAACGGCCGCCCGGCCGCAGCACACGGAACGCTTCGCCGATGATGGCACGCTTCGCCTTGTCGCCCTGCATGGTGAGCATGGCCTCGCCGACCACCACGTCAGCGCTGGCCTTGGGCAACCCGGTCGACACCGCGTCGGCGACGACCACCGTGCCACCGACCGGGGCGACGATGGAGCGCACCTGTTCGGTCGCCGCGGCGGTGTCGTCGACGCCGACGTAGGAGTGCGGTTTCCGGGCGACGATGTCGGTCGCCGTGCGGCCGAGTCCAGGCCCGAGCTCGACGACGTCTGCGCCCTCGATACGCGCGGCCGAAAGCAGACGCGTCGTCAGCTCCAGCCCGCCCGGGCGCAACACTCTCTTGCCCAGTCGGGCCAGCAGCCAGTGGCCGGGAAGGTCGGCGTCACCCCGCTCGGCGAGCGGGAGAGGTGAATCAGCCATGGCGGACAGTCCTTTCGACAGCGGCGACCAGGAAGATCGCCGTGGACAGTGAACACACGTAGAGCAGAGCGGCGTTCTGGCTCCACGGAGGAATGAGCACCGCGTCCTGGCCGGTGGCGTAGACGCCGTTGAGAACCGGCATGAACCGCTGCAGGAACGCGCCACTGGGGAGATATCCCGCGGCGGATTCAACCGCGTACACCCACAACAGGATCACCGCCGCGGAGCCGAGCGGCGACCGGGTCAGCGCGCCGACGCCGATACCGGCGCCGGCGGCGAAGAAACTCAGCAGCGGCACGGTCCACAGCAGCCGCTGTGCCACCGGATCGGTCGCCGACACCGATCCGTAGACGTGCGGCGAGGCCACCGGCAGTAACAGGAGCACCGCGAGAAGCGTGAGGGCGGCGGCCGCAGCGCCGAGCGTGCCGTAGAACCACCACCGGCCTGCCAGTACCGGCCACTGGCGGTGAGCCGCCAGGCGAACGTATTCCCCAGTGTGGTAACGACTCTCGCAGGCCTGCCCGTCGGAGGCGGCCACTGCCACCACCGCGGTGGTGACGGTGATCACCCAATAGGCCGCGTTGGAGGTCGGCACCTGCAGGACCGAGATCTGCCCCGGTATGCGCGCGAAGGTCTCGGCGGCGATCGCGATCGCGAACGTGATCACCGCCGGCAGCACCACCGCGGCAGGGATCAGGACCGTCCACAGCCGACTCCGGCCGCCCGTCCGGACCATCTCGGCGCGCGCACCGCGCACCACTGGTGCCACGCTCATGCGTACATCGCCGCATCGAGCAGTGCCGATTCCAACCAATCGCGCGGTTCGTAGCCGGTGGGTATGACGTCATCGAGGGCACCGTGTACTCGCGGACGGCCGCTGTCGAGCAGCAGCACGTGATCGGCGGACAGCACGACTTCGGCGAGCAGATGCGTCGCTACGACCACCGCACACCCGTCGTCGGAGAGTCGTCGGAGAAGCCCACGGAACCAGACGATCCCGGGGACGTCGAGGCCGTTGAGCGGTTCGTCGAACAGCAACGCCCGTGGCCGGCACAACAGCGCGCCCGCGATGGACAGCCGCTGCCTGGCGCCCAGCGACAGCGCGCCGATCCGCTCCCGGCGCTGCGTATAAAGCCCGGTTTCCTCCAGAACGTCGGTGACCCTGTCCGCCGCAGCACCGGCGAGCGCAGCCAGCCACCTGAGGTGCCGCACGACCGTCTGGCGCGGATCGAGCGCGCCGGGGCCGAGGTGAACACCGACCTGATCGGGGTCCCCGTTGGGCGGGCGACCGTTCACCGTGACGGTGCCGCGGTCCGGGCGATCCAGTCCCGCGATCAGCCGCAGAAGCGTGGTCTTGCCTGCTCCATTGAGGCCCAGCAGTGCCGTCACCGTACCTGCCGGAAGCTCGACGGAGACGCCGTCGAGCACCAGTGTGGAGCCGAAACTCTTGGCGAGAAACGATGTTTCGATCATTCGAAGTTGCACGGGACCGGCAGGCCGATCGTCTTGATGCCGTTGCACAGTGATTTGCTCGCCAGCTTCCACCGGCCGTCGATACGCCGCCATTCGGCGACGACCTGCACGGTCGGCGCACCCTGCCGACTCGCGTTGATCACCGCGGTGTGCCTGTCCGGCTCGTGGGTCTCGGGGCCGGTGACCATGCTCGACCCTCTGGGCGGCCGAAAGAAGCCGACGCGGTAGATCATCTTCGGCACCACGACGGCGCGCGAACCGCCCTCCAGTTGCGCGGCCTTGACGTCATCCGGGGCGGGCGAGGCGACCAGGAGACGAATCTGTGCGTCGAGTTCTGCCAGCGAGGGCACCTCGGAGATGATCGCGAAGTCATCTGCTGCCATCGGGTCGGCGTGAACCGCGGGATCGGCAGTCGCAGCGGGCGCTGTGACCGTCGCCAACGCCATGGCGACCGAGGCCGTCACCGCCGCCTGGGTCGCGCGTAGCCGTCGGGCCATGTCTCACCCCTAATTAACCGGAAAACTTTCCGCTTAATGTAGGAGCACACGCCGATAGAGGCAAGCCTTACCTTGGACCATGGGTCAGCGACGGCCGCGCCCGGGCTTGCGCGTGACTTTCCCCGCGGCGGCGCGGGCTGCCTGTTTGGCCAGCGTCTTCTCCCGCGCCGTCCGCTTGCGCTCCGGTGCGGCCTGCCCGCGGGACGAGCCGGGTTTGCGACCGCGCACGATCCCGATGAACTCCTCGAGGATTTCCGACTGTGGTCCCTCGGGGAAGGCGAGCGCCACCGAGCAGGTCGGAGCGCCGACCACGGGTCGATACGTGAGGTCCTTGCGGTGATGCAGCCGGGCCAGCGACTGAGGCAGGAGGAGCACCCCGAGCCCAGCTGCGACGAGTTCCGTTGCCGCTTCGGTGGTTTTGGGCCGATGCTCGACGGGGTCACCGGGCGCGTGCGGCCAGTCCACGACGGTGTCCAGCGGAGTCAGGATGGCTTCGTCGAGCAACTCACCCGGGTCGACCTCGTTGGCCGCGGTCAGCACGTGCTCGACCGGCACCACCACGACCGTCGTCTCTTCGTACAGCGGGATGACGGCGAGACCCGAAAGGTCGGCGGGCAATCGCAGCACCGCGACGTCGACGCTGCCGTCTCGGACCGCGGCGACGGCGTCGGCGGCGGTGACACTGCGCAGGTGCAGCGGCACCTCCGGGTGGCGGTCCGTCCAGGTTCGCGCCCATTTTCCCGGCGTCGCACCCGGGACGTATCCGAGGGTCAGCGAGGGCCGGGTCACCGCATCAGGCTACCGGCGGGTGTCGTCGTTAAGCTCTAGCCATGAGCAGGCCGAACGCGCAGTCCATGAAGCCCGCGACCGCGGCGAAGAAGCTGGACGTCTACCTGCCCGCGACGCCCGAGGACTTCCAGCAGAATCCGATCACCCGCGCCGAGCTGGCCGCGCTGCAGGACGACCCGCCGCAGTGGCTGACCGATCTGCGCAAGAACGGGCCGCACCCGAAGAACCTCGTCGCTGCCAAGCTCGGCGTCTCGATCGCGGCGTTGGCCCGCAACGACGTCGACGGTGCGCTCACCACCGAGCAGATCAACGCCCTGCTCGAAGAGAAGCCCGAATGGCTGACGGCCGAACGCGAGAGCTACCAGGCGGTGCTCCGCGAGCAACGTCGCCTCAAGTCTCTACGAGCGGAACGCGACAGCTGAGCCGCCGCCGACTTTGGGCCTTATGCGCGCATGATCACCAGATCGCGTATCTAAGGCCCACAGTCAGGCGCTGGCGCCTTGCTTAAAGGCCGAACAGATCGTTGAGCCGATCAAAAAACCGGTCAATGCGCTGCTCGAACCAAGTGCCGTTCACCCACTTCTTCCAGGCATAGATCGCCGCGAAAATCACCAGCACGATCCCGAATACCAGCACGATGATCAGGACAACTTCGGCCGTGGTCGACACCAAGGAGCCTTTTGGCTCACAAACCCATCCGAGACGCTGTCAGAGCGGCTAGGGATGGACAAGTACAGGCTGAACCATCAAGCTACGTTCACGCCAGCAGTCAAAGTTTGTCAGTCATCACATGTTGACGCTTCCTGCGGCATATGCGTAGCCAGCCAATTTGCCGCCCCAACGTACGTGGTTCCACAGACGAACTCAGCGTTATCGAGCGCGGCGCTAGCCCGCGCTTCGATATGGGTTCGGCGCACAGTCATCTGCAGAAATACCTGCCTCAGCCGCGGCTTCACGTGTCAGGACCCCTGTCGAGGCGTCGCCGTTAGGCAAGCGATTCCATCCACGATCGAGATTGCCGGTTCTGTAAGCATTTACAAGGTCCAATACGTCGACAGTTAGGTGGTGGTGGCTGCAAAGCGCCCGCGTGTTGATGAATACCTCGTGGACGTCACTTCTCGAACACCGAATGTACGCACATAGTGCTTCTGCGTTAGGCAACCCATCTACGGCGCTCAGGGCCCGCACGCTTCCGCGAAAGCCGGCCAGCTTGAGCCGCTTTCGCAGTTCAGGTACGCCGAGTATAAACAGCGGACTGTCACCTTGATCACTCATGATCATCCTTCACCAATACTTGTCTCAGTCGTATCGCCCTACAGCATGCAGCTGACGCAACCCTCGACCTCGGTGCCTTCGAGGGCCATCTGGCGCAGCCGGATGTAGTACAGCGTCTTGATGCCCTTGCGCCACGCGTAGATCTGCGCCTTGTTCACGTCGCGGGTGGTGGCGGTGTCCTTGAAGAACAGCGTCAGGCTCAATCCCTGGTCGACGTGCTGGGTGGCTGCGGCGTAGGTGTCGATGACCTTCTCGTAGCCGATCTCGTACGCGTCCTGGTAGTACTCCAGGTTGTCGTTGGTCATGTAGGGCGCCGGGTAATAGACCCGCCCGATCTTGCCTTCCTTGCGGATCTCGACCTTGCTGGCGATCGGGTGGATCGAGCTCGTCGAATGGTTGATGTAGGAGATCGAGCCCGTCGGGGGGACGGCCTGCAGGTTCTGGTTGTAGATGCCGTGCTGCTGTACGGACTCCTTGAGCCGCGTCCAGTCCTGCTGATCGGGGATGCGGATGCCGGCATCGGCGAAAAGTTGACGCACCTTGTCGGTCTTGGGCTCCCACACGTGATCGGTGTACTTGTCGAAGAACTCCCCCGACGCGTACTTGGATTTCTCGAAGCCCTTGAACGCCGTACCCCGCTCGATCGCAATGCGATTCGACGCGCGCAGCGCGTGGTAGAGCACCGTGTAGAAGTAGATGTTGGTGAAGTCCACGCCCTCGTCGGAGCCGTAGAAGATCCGCTCGCGCGCCAGATAGCCGTGCAGGTTCATCTGCCCCAGCCCGATCGCGTGAGAGTCATTGTTGCCCTGCTCGATCGAGGGCACCGACGTGATGCTGGTTTGGTCGCTCACCGCGGTCAGCGCCCGGATCGCGACCTCGATGGTCTGCGCGAAGTCCGGTGAGTCCATCGCCTTGGCGATGTTCAGCGACCCGAGGTTGCAGGAGATGTCCTTGCCGACCTTCTTGTAGGACAGGTCGTCGTTGAACTCCGACGGCGTCGAGACCTGCAGGATCTCCGAGCACAGGTTCGAATGGGTGATCTTGCCCGCGATGGGATTGGCCCGGTTCACCGTGTCCTCGAACATGATGTACGGGTAGCCCGACTCGAACTGCAGCTCGGCCAGGGTCTGGAAGAACTCGCGCGCCTTGATCTTGGTCTTGCGGATCCGCGCGTCGTCGACCATCTCGTAATACTTCTCGGTGACCGAGATGTCGGCGAACGGAACGCCGTAGACCCGCTCGACGTCGTACGGCGAGAACAGATACATGTCCTCGTTCTTCTTGGCCAGCTCGAAGGTGATGTCGGGAATCACCACGCCCAGGCTCAGCGTCTTGATCCGGATCTTCTCATCCGCGTTCTCCCGCTTGGTGTCCAGGAAGCGGTAGATGTCGGGATGGTGGGCATGCAGGTACACCGCGCCGGCACCCTGGCGGGCACCGAGCTGGTTGGCGTAGGAGAACGAGTCCTCCAGCAGCTTCATGATCGGGATGACGCCGGAGCTCTGGTTCTCGATGTTCTTGATCGGCGCGCCGTGCTCGCGAATGTTGGTCAGCAGCAACGCGACTCCGCCACCGCGCTTGGACAGCTGCAGCGCCGAGTTGATCGAGCGGCCGATCGACTCCATGTTGTCCTCGATGCGCAGCAGGAAGCAGCTCACCGGCTCGCCGCGCTGCTTCTTGCCCGAGTTCAGGAATGTCGGGGTGGCCGGCTGGAACCTGCCGTCGATGATCTCGTCGACGAGCTTCTCGGCCAGCGTGGTGTCGCCGGCGGCCAGGGTCAGCGCCACCATCACCACGCGGTCCTCGAAGCGCTCCAGGTAGCGCTTCCCGTCGAAGGTCTTGAGCGTGTAGGACGTGTAGTACTTGAACGCGCCGACGAACGTCGGGAACCGGAACTTCTTGGCGTACGCGCGATCCAGCAATTCCTTGACGAAGTTGCGCGAGTACTGGTCGAGCACCTCGCGCTCGTAGTACTCCTTCTCGATCAGGTAGTCGAGCTTCTCATCCTGACTGTGGAAGAACACCGTGTTCTGGTTGACGTGCTGCAAGAAATACTCGCGCGCCGCCTGCACGTCCTTGTCGAACTGAATCTTGCCGTCGGCGTCGTAGAGATTCAGCATCGCGTTGAGCGCGTGGTAATCCGTCTCCCCCGGAAGCGCGTGCGCGCCGGTGGTTACAGGTTCTGCAGCTGTGACGGTTGGTGACACGTCTGGTCCTTCCGGGCGTCGGCCCAAAAATCACTCAGGCCCGCACGGACGGCGAACACGTCGTCCGTGGTTCCCATGAGTTCGAATCGGTACAGGAAAGGGACGCCACACTTACGGGAGACGACAACCCCCGCGTATCCGAATTCGGCGCCGAAGTTGGTGTTGCCCGCGGCGATGACGCCGCGGATCAACGACCGGTTGTGTTCGTTGTTGAGGAAGGCGATCACCTGCTTGGGCACGTAGCCCCCGCGATCGGGATCGGGACCAATGGCGTGCCCGCCACCGTAGGTGGGCAGCACCAGCACGTAGGGCTCTCGGACGACCTCGGGGTCCTCGATGCGCCCGTGGATCGGAATCCGGGTGGCCGGAATCTCCAGCTTCTGAACGAAGCGGTGCGTGTTCTCCGAGACGCTGGAGAAGTAGACGAGATTGCTCATGCTGGCCCCCTCCGCTTCCGGTCTGTCCGATCCCGATTACCCGCGTACTGCTCAGTGGTGGCCGGTGGCCACCCCCGTCATGCCGTTGCGCTGACGGCGCCTGCCAGCGCCTTGATCCGGTCGGGACGGAAGCCCGACCAGTGGTCGTTGCCCGCGACCACAACCGGTGCCTGCAGGTAGCCCAGGGCCATCACGTAGTCGCGGGCCTCGTTGTCCAGGCTGATGTCGACGACGTCGTAGGCGATGCCCGCCTTGTCCAGGGCCTTGTAGGTGGCGTTGCACTGCACGCAGGCCGGCTTGGTGTACACGGTGACGGGTGCTGGCTGAGTCATCTGCGGTACGGCTCCTAACGCCAAGGTGGGGCAAAACGGGCTGGCAACTGCTTCGGTGGTGCTTCTCGCTGTTATCAGCGGTCCGACGGCGCCTAAAATTCCAGGCCGTCCGGGCCGAGTGCTGGTGTATCGGGGACCCGACGGCGCCGGCACTTCTGGCTCCGGCCGACCCCACATCTTGGGGGTCCGTCGGTGTTCGAAACACTACACCTAGTGGCCGACATTCAGAAGGGATACAAGATGTTCTGAATGACATTTCTGAAATTCCCAGGTCGTAAGCACTTCGGAGGCGCACGGACCGGCGTGTCGCATGTCACACCGGCGTGTCGCGGCGCAAAGGATGCCATGACACACCTATCTATCAGCACCCACCGACATCCCTGCGCCAGTGCCAAGACGGCCACACGCTGCCAGCAAACATCGAGAAACGCATGTCAGACAGCGCGCCACCGTGCGCGTGTTCGTGCACCCGCTCGGCACCACCCGATCCCCGGGCGGGACACGATCGCGCGGCGCCCGGGCGGGCGTACCCCAGCCACCTTCGAGCCTGCGGATCCGACAGTTACCTGCGGATCCGACAGTTATAGGTACCTGACTACTGAGGGGTTCTGCTCCGCCGCAGGCGACGATCTTGTATGTGTCGGTACGACCCGGTGTCGAGGTCGTGCCCTGAGCTGAGCCGGGGCGGAAATGACAATCAAAACGCACCTATGTCCGGTTCGGTCATCGGTGTCCGCCCGGCAACGACAGCGTCGTCGCCTCAGCTCCTTCGCACGAAGGATGGCGACCATCGCAAGCGCGATGCTGGTGGTGGCCACAGCCCCGCTGGGGCCGCCGTTGACAAGCCCACCCGCCGTCGACATGTCCGCCGACACCACCGCGCTGATCATGTGTGGCACCACCTGCCCCACGCCGGACGACACCGTCGTCGACATCGTCAAGGACCAGTACATCGCCCCGACCCATCCGGGCGACATCGACTACGTCAAGGTGACCACGCCCGAAGAGTTCTGGCCCATCACCGGGCTCACTGGTGCACCATCCTTGTGTCGGTGATCTTGGATGGATTGCCGATGCACCCGAGGTGCCGCTGATCTATCGCCCTGCTCGCTCGACACATTCGATGTCCAGCATGAGTTCTGCGGAGGCCAGTGGTTACCCGGGGCGCGTTGACCGTCGACAGGGCTATGCGCCACCGAGCGCCGCTCAGTGAGCGAACCGGCAGTCGTGCCCCGGAACCTGCACATAAGGGTGCCTCCCCACTGGGCTTAGCAGCGAGGAGGCTGTCATGAAGTCTGCCCGAAATACCCTGCCAACGGAACCCACCAATGGGCTCACCTGTGGAATCGACTGGGCCCGCGATGATCACGCGGTCTCGATCGTCGATGCCAAAGGCCGCGAGATCACCCGCAAAACGATCGGTCACCACGCCGTTGGGCTGCGTGATCTGCTCACCACACTGCAGCGCGTCGGTGTCGGAGAAGTCGCCATCGAACGCCCCGACGGTCCGGTTGTAGATGCCCTGCTCGAGGCCGGGATCACCGTCGTGGTGATCAGTCCCAACCAGGTGAAGAACCTGCGCGGGCGCTACGGATCGGCCGGCAACAAAGACGACCGCTTCGACGCGTTCGTCCTGGCCGACACCTTGCGCACCGACCGGACCCGGCTGCGGCCCCTGCAGCCCGACAGCCCGGCCACCGTCGCCCTGCGTCAGACCTGTCGAGCCCGCAAAAATCTGGTCGCTCACCGCGTGGCGATCGCCAACCAGCTGCGGGCTCATCTGATGATCGTCTTTCCCGGCGCGATCGGGCTGTTCGCCGATATCGACTCGCCGATCAGCCTGGCCTTTTTGGCCCGCTTTGACTGCCAGGACCGCGCCGACTGGCTCTCGGTCACCCGGATGGCCAACTGGCTGGCCAGCGTTGGCTACAGCGGCCGCACCCACGCCAGTGAACTGCACCGACGACTCACCGCCGCGCCTCGCGGCGCCACCGGTATCGACGGTGCCACCATCACCGCGACCTTCGTCGAGGTGTTGAGCACTGTGAGCGCCCAGATCAAAACCCTCGACCAGAGCATCGCCGAGCAACTCGACGCTCACGCCGATGCTCATATCTTCACCAGCCTGCCCCGCTCGGGCACCTTCCGTGCCGCCCGACTGCTCGCCGAAATGGGCGACTGCCGCGCACGGTTCCCCACCCCCGAATCGCTGGCGTGCCTGGCCGGAGTCGCCCCCTCCACCCGCCAGTCCGGGAAAGTCAAACACGTCGGATTCCGCTGGGCTGCAGACAAACAACTCCGCGACGCCGTATGCGATTTCGCCGGTGACAGTCGTCGAGCCAACCCCTGGGCTGCCGATCTCTACAACCGCGCCCGAGCCCGCGGACACGACCACCCCCACGCCGTGCGCATCCTCGCCCGCGCCTGGCTCTACATCCTCTGGCACTGCTGGCACGACGAAGTCGCCTACGATCCCACCCAACACAGGGCCCTCCAAAAGCTGATCAACCAGGATCAACCCAGGGCGGCTTGACACAGGGCAACTCATGCGTCTCATCGGACTCGCGCTGGGTGACGAGCGACTGTTCGGCCCCGGTGGGCCGGCGTGGCCGGACGAACCGTGGTGGAAACTGTCCGGACTCTTCGACCTGACCGCCAATCAATCACTGCAGAAAGGTGCGGACAGCCTGGAGGCGGCGATCGCGGCCAACGACAACGACCACCGGGTCGTCTACGGCGTCTCGCAGGGCGCCGGGGTCGCGAACGTAGTGAAGCGCAGGCTGGCCGAACAGTATCCGGGCGGGACCGAAGACCACATCCCCGACATCGACTTCGTGCTCAGCGGTGACCCCAATCTGCCCAACGGCGGCTTGGCCTCCCGCTTTCCCGGCCTCTACATTCCGGTCCTGGATCTTCTCCTCAACGGCCCCGCCGCAACCGACACCCCGTTCGACACGATCGAGATCGCCCGGCAGTACGACGGATTCACCGATTTCCCGTTGTATCCCCTCAATCTGCTCGCCGACCTGAATGCCATTCTGGGCGTCCTCTACGTGCACACACACATCTTCGACGTCAGCCTGCCCGCCCAGGAGCCGACGAAGTCTCCTGCCTTCCGAGGCACACACGGCGACACCAGCTACTACGTCTTCGAGAATCCGGATCTGCCGCTGTTCGGTCCGCTGCGCACGCTGGGTGTGCCAGAGCCACTGATCGATGTGGTGGAGCCGTTCTTCCGGGTGCTTGTCGAACTCGGCTATGACCGCACCATCCCGCCCTGGGACCCCACCCCGGCGCGGTTGATCCCGAAGTTCGACCCGGTCAAGCTCATCGTCGACCTCGTCAACGCGGTAGGAGAGGGCATCAACAATGCGGCGGCCCTCCTGGGCCTGCCGCCGGTGGTGAAGACGTCCGCGCCGGCCACCTCGACAGACCGTGACGATGTGAACATCAACGCAGCCGAGACCGAAGCGGCGCACACCGGCGACGCGCCGCATGCCGTCTCCGACCCCGCCGTGGCGGCATCAGCGCACTCGCGCGGCGAGCACATGTCCACGGTTGCCACAAACACCTCCCGAAGCGTGAACCCGACCCAGAGCGATGCAACGACAGTCGCTGTCCAGGAAGGGCGGAATTCGTCAGACGGACAACCGTCGGAGACGCCGCTGGTAGCAACTGTCGGATTGGACGACGGGTCCATCGAGACTCAAGAAGTCACCGCGACGGACGAACTCCTGTCGGCGACTGACGCGCCCTTACCCGACGCCAATGCCATTGACCACGTCACCGCTGGCGGCACCACTGACGACGCCGCCGCTGACGAGACCCCAGATCTGACCGCTGAATCGGCGTTACGGGAGGCATTCACAAGCAAGTTGAAACGGATACCGACATCCTTCACGTTCGATACCCCGTCGTCAGCCACGTCATCGCACGCTGCCGATCCCGGCTTGAGAACATCGAGCGACTGCGCGGAAAGAGGGGCGCCAGACGGCAGCGGTGACACCACGCCGCCGACGAGTCGACCCGGTTCGTCAGACAAGGGAGCCGCTTGAACGGCAGGCGTTCCTAGTGAGCTGGTACGGAAGGCAGCCCTGCGGGACCGCGCGACGCGAGACCCGCGACCCGTTCAGGCGATCTCGGCGACCAGCTTGCCCACGATGTCGCGCAGGCGGCCCGCCACCTCCGCGTTCTCCCGCGGGTGCTTGCCGTCGAGCGTCTTGGTGGGGATCGACAGGTCGAGATCCTCGACCACGCGCGGGCCTGCGATGCCGAACGACTTCCTGGTCTCGTCGTGCGCCCACACCCCGCCGTACTGCCCCAGTGCCGCACCGACGACCGCCAGCGGCTTGCCGTTGAGCGCGCCGTTGCCATAAGGGCGTGACAGCCAGTCGATCGCGTTCTTCAACACGCCCGGAATGCTGCCGTTGTATTCGGGGGTGATCACGAGCGCGGCATCGGCCCGGGCGGCGGCGGCGCGCAGAGCGGCCACCGGTTCGGCCACCTCGTCGTTGTCGATGTCCTCGTTGTAGAACGGCAGGTCGCCGAGTCGGTCGAACCATTCCAGCATCACACCGTCGGGAGCGCTCTCCACAGCCAGTTCGGCCAGTTGCCGGTTCACCGATGCAGCCCGCAAGCTGCCCACCAGAACCAGTACGGTGTTGTTCGCGCCCTCGGTCATCGCGGCCCTCTCCTTGGTCTGTTCGATCCTTGCACCAACCAACCGGACCACAGTCCGTTCTATTCCGGCTGAGTTAAAGTTGCGAGGTGAGCGTGGCGGAGAACCGTAATGGCGCACCGGCGCTGCCGGTGAGCCGGCCGGGACTGTCCGAACGAGGCGATGCGGCGCGCAACCGGGCGCTGCTCATCGACGCGGCGCGTCGGCTGGTCGACGAACACGGCGCCGAGGCTGTCACCACCGACGACATCGCCGCGGCCGCCGGAGTGGGCAAAGGCACCCTTTTCCGCCGGTTCGGCAGCCGCGCGGGACTGATGATCGTCCTGCTCGACGAAGCGGAGAAGGCCCAGCAGGAGGCCTTCCTGTTCGGCCCGCCCCCGCTGGGACCGCAGGCTCCCCCGCTGCAGCGCCTGACGGCCTACGGCAGGGAGCGCCTCAAATTCGTCGACGCCCACCACGCGCTGCTCGCCGACGTCAGCCGCGATCCTCAGATGCGGTTCAACGCGCCGATGACGCTGCACCACAGCCATATCCGCCATCTTCTCGAATCCGCCGGAACCACAGGCGACCTCGACGCCCAGGCCAGCGCACTGCTGGCACTGCTCGACGCCGACTACGTGCACCACCAGATCCACGACCGGCACCGCACCCTCGACGAACTCGGGGATGCGTGGGAGACCGTGGCGCGCAAACTCTGCGGCTCGTGACCGCATCCGGGACCACCGCCGGCAGGCAGTGGATCCTGCACGTCGACCTCGACCAGTTCCTCGCCTCAGTCGAGCTGCGCCGACATCCCGAGCTCGTCGGGCTGCCGGTGATCGTCGGCGGCAGCGGCGACCCCACCGAACCGCGCAAAGTGGTCACCTGCGCGTCCTATGAAGCGCGCGAATTCGGTGTGCACGCCGGGATGCCGTTGCGCTCCGCGGCCCGCCGGTGTCCCGACGCCACGTTCCTGCCCTCCGACCCGGACGCCTACAACGCGGCCTCCGAACAAGTGATGAACCTGCTGCGCGACCTCGGCCACCCCGTGGAGGTGTGGGGCTGGGACGAGGCCTACCTCGGAGCGCAGGTGGACGACCCCGTCGCCCTGGCCCACCGGATCCAGCGGGTGATCTCGACCGAGACGGGCTTGTCGTGCTCGGTGGGCATCAGCGACAACAAGCAGCGCGCCAAGGTGGCCACCGGTTTCGGTAAGCCCGCGGGTGTGCACGCCCTCACCGACGACAACTGGATGCTCACCATGGGTGACCGTCCGGTCGACGCGCTGTGGGGGGTAGGCCCCAAGACCGCGAGAAAGCTTGCGGCTATGGATATCTCGACGGTGGCTGAGCTGGCGCGCACCGACCCGGCGGAGCTCACCGCCACGTTCGGTCCTACGACCGGTCTGTGGATCCTGCTGCTGGCCAAGGGCGGCGGTGACTCCACCGTCAGCGCCGAACCGTGGGTGCCGCGCTCGCGCAGTCACATCGTCACCTTTGCGCGTGACATCGCCGAGCGCGACGAGATGGCCGCGGCCGTCGTGGATCTGGCGCAGCGCACGCTGGCCGAGGTCGTCGAGCAGCAGCGCATCGTCACCCGCGTGGCGGTCACCGTGCGCACCAGCACCTTCTACACCCGCACCAAGATCCGCAAGCTCGCCGCGCCGACCACCGACCGTGATCCCGTGGTAGCCACCGCGCTCGAGCTCCTCGAGCAGTTCGATCTCGACCGTCCGGTGCGGCTGCTCGGCGTGCGCCTGGAGCTGGTCATGCCCGATTCGGGGAAGTGAACTCCGCCCCCGCGATACGGTGGCGCCCATGCAGTTCACGGTGCCGGGGTTCGACGAGTGGATGAGCGACGCACTCTCCCGGGAGGCGACCGAGGCCGGCGAGAGCGTCGGCGTGTTCGTCAGCCGGGCGGTCGCCGCCCGGATGGCCGTCGAACGGGCCAGGCGCGGCGACCAGGGCCTGCACGAACTGCTCATCCGCATCCGCGAGTCCGGTCTGCAGCCCCCTGATCGGATCGACGACGCGGCCGCCGGGTCGGTGATGTCCGACCCGGAACGGCTGGATGCGCTCTATGAGACCGGGATGCTGAACGCCGAACGCGCGCGGAGCCTGGACCGGGTGGTCGAGATGGTGGTCGCGGCGTTGGCGGTGCCGTGCGCCGCAGTGACCCTGGTCGATCGGGACACCCAGTACATGTGCAGCGCGATCGGCCTCACCGGCGACCTGGCGGTCACCCGGAAAGGATCCGTGGAAGGCTCGCTGGGCCGCGAGATCGTCATCTCCGGCAGACCGCTCGTCGTGGAGGACGCGCGGCAGGAACCGCTCCTGAGCGACCACAACGCGGTGCGTGAGGGCTTGGTGGTCGCCTACGCGGGTTTCCCGTTGACCGATGCCCACGGCCACACGATCGGCACGTTGAGCGCGTGGGACCTTCATCCCCGCCGGTGGACGTCGGGCCACCTGCAAGTGCTGGAGGATTTCGTCGTGATGATCCGCGCCCGGATCTTCGGTATCCCCCCGGACTGAATCGGCTCGTCGGCCGGTAGCAATACGCTCGGACGCATGCTCGGGACTGTCGCGATCCGCGGATACCGCTCGCTGCGCGAACTCGTGCTGCCGCTGCGCCGGCTGACCGTCATCACCGGCGCCAACGGCACCGGAAAGTCGTCGTTGTATCGCGCGCTGCATCTGCTCGCCGACTGCGGCCGCGGCGAGGTGATCGCGTCGTTCGCCCGCGAGGGCGGGGTGGAATCGGCGATGTGGGCGGGCCCGGAACATCTGGGCGGCGCGCGGCGCACCGGCACCGCGCAGGGCGGCCCGCGCACCCGCTCGGTGTCCATCGAGATGGGTTACGCATCAGACGATTTCGGATACCTGATCGACCTGGGCCTGCCGCAGGCAGGCGGGACGGCGTTCACCCGGGATCCGGAGGTCAAGCGGGAGTTGGTGTTCGCCGGACCGGTGGCCCGCCCGGCCGCCACCCTGGTGCGCCGCGTGCGTGGTCTGGTCGAGGTGGCCGCCGAGAGCGGCCGGGGTTTCGACGCGCTCACCCGCAACCTTCCTGCTCATCGGAGCGTGCTGGCCGATTGGGCCGCTGCGGTGCCCGAGTTGGTGGGTGTCCGGGAACGGTTGCGGGACTGGCGGTTCTACGACGGCTTCCGCGCCGACAGTGGCGCTCCCGCGCGCCGGCCCCAGGTGGGAACCCGGACGCCGGTGCTCGCCGACGACGGCGCCGACCTGGCCGCGGCGGTCCAGACGATCCTTGAGACGGGCACAGATGATCTCGCGCGCGCGGTCGCCGAGGCGTTCGACGGCGCGACGGTGTCGGTCGCGGTCACCGACGGTCTCTTCGACCTGAACCTGCATCAGCGCGGTATGCTGCGCCCACTGCGCAGCGCCGAGATCTCCGACGGCACACTGCGATTCCTGCTGTGGGCGGCGGCACTGCTCAGCCCCAACCCGCCGTCGTTGATGGTCCTCAACGAGCCGGAGACCTCACTGCATCCCGACCTGGTGCGCCCGCTGGCCGATCTCATCGCGGCCGCTGCGGAGCGCACGCAGGTCATCGTGGTGACGCACTCCGCGGCGCTGCGCAACCACCTGGGCGCCGAGCCGATCGGATCGGACGGTGACGCCTGGGAGATCGAGCTCTACAAGGACTGGGGCGAGACCAAGGTCGCCGAGCAGGGCCTGCTCACCACCCCACCGTGGGCATGGGGCACCCGCTGAAAGGTCAGCCGCGCTTGACCTTCGGCCGCAGCGCCCGGCTGAACAGGATGTTCACCTGCTTCATGGCGAGACTGTAGGGCCACCACATCGTCCGCTTGAACAGGTACAGCGCCCGGATGTCGTTGGACGTGTACACCAGATAGCGGTTCTTGAGCACACCGTCGAGGATCGTCTCCGCGGCCGCCTCCGGCGACACGGCGTGCCCCGAGAAACGACCGGTCCACTTCTGGACGTTGGGGTCGTCGCGGTCGACGCCGGCGATGTGCACGCTATCCACCAGTGGGGTCCGCACCGCGCCCGGCACCACCACCGACACCCCGATGCGGTGCCGCGCGAGGTCGAATCGCAACACCTCGGACAAGCCCCGCAGCCCGTACTTGCTCGCGCTATATGCCGCATGCCAGGGCAGCGCCACGATGCCGGCGGCCGAGGACACGTTGACCAGGTGGCCGCCGCGGCGGGCCTGGACCATCGGGGGCACGAAGGTCTCGATGACATGTATCGGACCCATGAGGTTGACGTCCACCATCGACTTCCAGTCGCGATGGGTCAGCTTGTCCACGGTGCCCCAGGCCGAGATCCCGGCGATGTTCATGACGACGTCCATCGCCGGATGCGCGGCGTGGACGTCGGCGCCGAAGGCCGCCACCGCGTCGTGGTCGGAGATGTCCAAGGCGCGGTGCGCCGAGACGACACCCCCCAGCGCGCGGGCGTCGGCGACGGTCAGCTCCAGCTTGTCGGCGTCCCGGTCGGTCAGGAACAGCTCAGCGCCGTGGGCAGCCAGCCTGAGTGCGGTCGCACGCCCGATCCCGCTGGCGGCGCCGGTGATCAGACACCGCTTGCCGGCGAACCCGTCGATTCTGTTCCCCTTGGCCATGGGGAACGACACTACGGCGGAAGCGTCGCCGACCGCCGCGGCGGGGTTAGGTAGTGTCTGTTAATTGCGGACGCGGTGATAGATGATGATCGCAGCTAGGGTGACGCCCCCGAGGTAGCTCAGCGCGTATTTGTCGTATCGGGTGGCGATACCTCGCCAGTGCTTGAAGCGGTTGAAGGATCGCTCGACGGTGTTGCGGTGCTTATAGATTCGCCCGGAGAACGCCGGTGGCCGTCCGCCTTTGCTTCCCCGGCTCTTTCGGCGGGCGATCTGGTCGCTGCGCTCGGGAATGGTGTGGGCGATTTTGAGCTGGCGCAGTCGGGCTCGGGTCGAGTCATGGGAGTACGCCTTATCGGGCTCTTCGCGCTTGAGCGGGGTGCCCGGTAGTTGATGGGGCTCGTGGCCCCGACATGCTGTTGGTCTCTCACAACGCGACAACAGCGAGGCCACGAGCATGAACGAGGGTACGTCAGTGCTGCTCGGGCTGGAGGACGAGTTCACCGTCCTGCAGCTCGAACGAATCGATGCCGACACGGTGCGTGTCGTCATCGAGGTCATCGACCCGGAGGGCGCCTGCCCCGAGTGCGGGGTGCTCACCTCAAGGATCAAGGAGCGGCCACTGGTTCGAGTCAAGGACTTGCCTGCCTCCGGCCAAAGAACCGATCTGTGGTGGCTCAAACGGCGCTTGGTGTGCCGCGAACCGGCCTGTGGGACAGCGACATTCACGCAGCAGTCCCGCGCTGTGCCGGCACGGTCGCGGCTCACGACCCGGCTACGAGAGAAGATCGGTTCGGCGATCGCGTCGGGCAACCGCGCCGTCAGCGAGGTCGCTAGCGAGTACCAGGTGGCGTGGTCGACCGCGCACCGGGCGCTCATCGCACTGGCCAACCAGTGGCTGCCCGAGCCGGAACCCACCCGCGTGCTCGGCATCGACGAGACCCGCGCCCGGTCGGTGCGCTGGGTGCTCGAAGAGGCCGGCTGGACACGGTCGAACCCGTGGATGACCTCGTTCGTCAACGCCGACCCCACCCTGCCCGGGCACCTTCTCGGGCTGACCCCGGGACGCTCCGGGGCGTGCGTGATCGACTGGCTCGCGCTGCAGACACCCGCGTTCCGGGCCGGCATCGACCTGGTCGTGATCGACCAGTCCGCGCCGTACGCGGGCGGGATCCGCACCGCCCTGCCGGACGCGCGGATCGCAGTCGACAAGTGGCATCTCGTCGCCCTCGCCAACCTCATGGTCACCCAGGTCCGTCAACGGATCACCCGGCAACTGCACGGCCGCCGCGGCACCGCCACCGACAAAGTCTGGGCCAGCCGGCAACTGCTGCTCATCGGCTACGAGCACCTCACCGTGAAGCAAAAGGCCCGGTTCAACGCCGCCCTCGCCGCCGAGGATCCGACCAACGAGATCGCCGCCGCGCATGCCGTCAAGGAACGCCTGCGCCTGCTGCTGGCCGAACACCAGCCGCACCAGATCCGGCGCAGGCTGTACGACTTCTACGACGCCGCCGCCCGCGCCGACATGGAGGAAACCAGCCGCCTGGCGACCACGATCGACACCTGGTGGCCAGCGGTGCTCGTCGCGCTCACCGAGGACGTGACCAACGCCCGCACCGAGGGCTTCAACCGGATCATCAAGCAAACCAAGCGTGTCGGATGCGGCTTCACCAACATGGACAACTACCGAAGGCGCATCATGGTCCACATCGCCCTCACCCGAGGGCAGAGACCAGCGGTCAAGTCCAGGGACGTGGTGTACGACGTCGTCGTGTGATTCTTCGAGGTGATGGTTCAGGTGGTCAGTGCCGCGGGGGTGGCCTCCTGTTCGGTCGGGGTGTCGTTGACGGTGCGTGATTTGCTCAGGACGTCGAGTCCGAGGTAGCGCCGGGATTCGGCCCATTCGTCGTGTTGTTCGGCCAGGACGGCGCCGACGAGGCGGATCAGGGCGTCGCGGTCGGGGAAGATACCCACGACGTCGGTGCGCCGGCGGATCTCTTTGTTGAGCCGTTCCTGCGGGTTGTTGGACCAGATCTGGCGCCAGATCTGCTTGGGGAACGCGGTGAACGCGAGTAGGTCTGGCCGGGCTGCCTCCAAGTGATCAGCGACCTTGGGCAGTTTGTCGGCGAGCGCGTCGATGATCCGGTCATATTGTGCAGCAACGGATTCAGCATCAGGTTGATCGAACACCGAGTGCAGCAGCGTGCGCACCCACGGCCACGACGCTTTCGGGGTGATGGCCATCAGGTTGGTCGTGTAGTGCGTTCTGCAGCGCTGCCACGTCGCGCCGGGCAGGGTGGCGCCGATCGCGGCCACCAGGCCGGCGTGGGCGTCACTGGTAACCAGTTTGACCCCAGACAGTCCGCGGGCGGTCAGCGACCGCCAGAACGTCAACCAGCCGGCCCCGTCCTCGGCGGTCGTGACGTCGATACCGAGGATCTCGCGGTAGCCCTCCTTGTTGACCCCGACCGCGATCAGCGCGTGCACGTTGACCACCCGGCCCTGCTCGCGGACCTTGAGGACCAAGGCGTCGGCGGCCACGAACGTGTACGGCCCGGCATCCAGCGGGCGGGTGCGAAACGCCTCCACGGCGACGTCGAGTTCCTTGGCCATCACCGACACCTGCGACTTCGACAACGACGTGATGCCGAGAGTTTCGACGAGCTTGTCCATCCGCCGCGTCGAAACCCCGAGCAGGTAGCAGGTCGCGACCACCGTCGTCAGAGCCCGCTCCGCGCGTTTGCGGCGTTCCAGCAGCCAGTCCGGGAAGTACGAGCCCTGCCGCAGCTTCGGGATTGCGAGATTCAATGTTCCCGCGCGGGTGTCGAACTGGCGGTGCCGATAGCCGTTGCGGGAATTGGTCCGCTCGGTGCTGCGCTCGCCGTAGCCGGCGCCGCACAGGGCGTCGGCCTCAGCACCCATCAGGGTGTGGATAAACGTGGCCAGCAGCTCGCGCAACACGTCGGGATGGGCGGTGGTGAGTCGTTCAGCCAGCACCGCAGGCAGGTCGATATTGTGGGCAGCGGTCATCGCGTCGATTCCTTTGCTCGAGTGACTTTGGACGGTCTCTCGAAGAATCACGCGATGACCCTCAATCAGTCGGCTACGACACGCCGGTACCGCTGATCAGGTCCGACTCGTACACCACTCTGCTGGACGCAACCAGACCAGCAGCATGAAATCAGCACACGCCCCGCTCAAATGCGGAGAGCCCCTTTATCTCTGCAGTAAACGCCCGGCCCGTCTTCGGCGCGCCTCGTGCCACACATGCCTTCCCGCTCGGGTTGCGGCGGGCCATAATTCGCCTTTCACGTGCCCGGCTTGCCGTCTTCGGAGCTGGGCCTTGACACCCCTGCACCGGGTACCCCCGCATCAGTACCGCACCTGCCGCTGGGCAGTCGATGCATCACCTGTCCGAACGGAATCGACCGGCCCCACGCTGATCACTGCTCCCACACCGCCGAAGCACTTCAACCGATCCGTCACTGCAGCATCATCGAGAAGCCGTCCTCGACACCGGCAGGTCCCGGGCCCGCTGGCTGTGATGTCTTCGCGCTGGCGGCGTCGGCGGGGAGAGGATTTCGCAGTGAGCAGCACCGCTCTCTCCGGGATCGAGGCGACCACCGAATCCGGCCCGCGGTGCTGCACGAAACCTTGGGGGCTCCATCGAGCCAGTGGCAATCCGGCCCGTGGTTGCCTCACCATGGAGCGATGACTGCTGAGCGTTGCCGATCCACCCCCGATCCTGCCGAACCCCTTTCCGATGCCGAGCTGCTCATCGGCCTGGTGGTCTCACCATCCCTGAGTGCGATGCTCGGCCCCGAGGTCACCACCTCGGTGCGCAAGATTTTGGTGCAGCGGTATCCGGGAGTGCGCTGGCAACTGAAGATGGCCGAAGACCGGCTGGTCGATCCACCCACCGAGACCTTGGACCTGCTGGAGGCGGCCCGAAACCGCGTGCTGGAGGAGAACTGGGATTTGGCCGTGGTGCTCACCGATATCCCCCTGAAGACCGGCCGACGTCCGGTGCTCACCCAGCTCAGCCCCGTGCACGGGGTAGGACTGGTCTCCGTCCCAACCCTGGGAGCCGTGCACGTGCGGCAGAAGGTGCAAGAGACCACCGTGCACGTGGTCGGGCAGCTCCTGGGCTACGACGCCGAAGACCTCAACGCCCAGCGGGATCTTGCTCGAAGAGCCCACCAGCTGTCCACCGATCTCGACGAACGCCCGGACGACAACGTCGTGCAGTTCACGGCCCGAGTGCTGAGCGGCAACGTGCGGTTGCTGCTGGGCATGATCCGCGCCAACCAGCCTTGGGCCTTCGTGGCCCGGCTCTCCCGGGCGATGGTCGTGGCAGCGGCCACCGGCATGCTGACATTGGTGGCCTCGGACCTATGGGTACTGGCCATGGCCTACTGGCCGGTGCGCCTGGTCCTGCTGGCGGTGATGGCGATCGGGGCGGTGAGTGCCACCCTGATCCTGGGAGCCGACTTGTGGGAGCGCCCACGGCGGCGAGCCCAACGTGAGCAGGTGATCCTGTTCAATTTGGCCACCACCGCGACCGTGGCCATCGGGGTTGTGGTGTTCTACCTCGGCTTATTCATCCTGTCCTGGGTCGGCGCGCTGCTGCTCATCGACGAGCAGGTACTGGCCGGTGTCGCCGGTCACCCAGTGAACGCTTTGGACTACGCGAAGATCAGCTGGCTCACCGCCAGCCTGGCCACCGTGGGCGGAGCACTAGGAGCTGGACTGGAGGACGACGATGTGGTGCGCGCCGCTGCCTACACCCGGTCCAGCACCTGACACAGCCCCAGCACAGAAGAAACTGAAACATCTACGCGTTGATGCCACGTCTATGCAGGTGTCATTGCCGGTCGCGATGACTTGGTGGGCTCAGCGCAGTGCGCTGCCTCGTACTCGGCGGGTGGGGCGTTGCCGAGGCGGGTGTGCGGGCGGGCGACTGTTGTACCTGTCGATCCGGGATCCGCACCGCCCTGCCGGACGCGCGGATCGCAGTCGACAAGTGGCATCTCGTCGCCCTCGCCAACCTCATGGTCACCCAGGTCCGTCAACGGATCACCCGGCAACTGCACGGCCGCCGCGGCACCGCCACCGACAAAGTCTGGGCCAGCCGGCAACTGCTGCTCATCGGCTACGAGCACCTCACCGTGAAGCAAAAGGCCCGGTTCAACGCCGCCCTCGCCGCCGAGGATCCGACCAACGAGATCGCCGCCGCGCATGCCGTCAAGGAACGCCTGCGCCTGCTGCTGGCCGAACACCAGCCGCACCAGATCCGGCGCAGGCTGTACGACTTCTACGACGCCGCCGCCCGCGCCGACATGGAGGAAACCAGCCGCCTGGCGACCACGATCGACACCTGGTGGCCAGCGGTGCTCGTCGCGCTCACCGAGGACGTGACCAACGCCCGCACCGAGGGCTTCAACCGGATCATCAAGCAAACCAAGCGTGTCGGATGCGGCTTCACCAACATGGACAACTACCGAAGGCGCATCATGGTCCACATCGCCCTCACCCGAGGGCAGAGACCAGCAGCATGAAATCAGCACACGCCCCGCTCAAATGCGGAGAGCCCCTTATCGGCGAGTAGCCGAAACTTTGGGCCCTGATGGGCAGTCAGCAGTGGCCACAGCATCGGGTTGTCGCCGGCTTGCCCCGGCGACAGTGCCATGGTGACCGCGCTGCAGCGTTGATCGGCCAGCGCGTGGATCTTCGTTGTCAGCCCGCCGCGTGAACGGCCGATGGCATGGTCATCGGGCTCATCGGGGTGTTTGTTGTAATTCGACAGATCCCCCTGTGTGGCGACCAGGGCGGGCACCAGCGGCATGCTGATGTACACGCACGCTGGTCGAATCCACCGCCAGCAGCAGTTCGACTAGCTCAGCGTCAGCGTCATCGACATCGATGTCACGGGAGATCGCTGCGAAGATCTGCGCGTAGGTGCCGTCGGTGGACCACCGCAGGTGACGTTCAGCCACCGACTGCCAGGCGCCGAACTGCGCGGGCAGATCGCGCCACGGAGATCCAGTCCGGTAACGCCAGATAATTCCTTCCAGCGTCACCCGATGATCGTTCCACGGCCGCCCGCGCCGTCGACCCGAAGGCAGTACCGGCTCAATCACCGACCACAAGTCATCAGAAATCACATCAGTCCGTAACACTTAAACAGCATCAGGCACAACATCGTTCACATTAAGCAGACACGCCCTAGTCCGCGGTGAGCCTGTCGCCGCCCCACAGGCCGGTCAACCACATCCGTTCCACGATGTCGACCGCGCGGGCGGGATCCTCGCCCCGGCCGATGAACGCGCTGTCGTGGGACAGCGTCATCGCCGTCACCGCGATCAGGGTGCGCACCAGCGCCGGCAGGTCATCGGAGATCGGGCGCGCGCCGGAGTCGTGTTCGACCAGTCCGACGATCTTGTCCACCACCGAGTCCTGGAAGTCGTCCATGATCTCGCGGATCTGGGCGTCGGTGTTGCGGGCCAGGTTGCACGCGCCCATGATCGGGTCGTTTCTGGAGTACACCGTGGCGGCGTAGCCAACCATGCGCCGGGCGAACTCCGACGGCGACTCGGTGAGCTCGCGGGGTGCGAAGTCGTGGGTCAGCTGATCCAGCTCGGCCATCGCCTCGGCCACGATCACCGCGAGCACCGCGTACTTCGAGTCGAAGTAGAAGTAGAAGCCGGACCGGGCCACCCCCGCCCGCTCGCTGATGGTGCTCACCGAGAGATCGGCGAAGGAGCCTTCCTGCAGCAGTTCGCGAACGGCGGTCACGATGGCGTCCCGCTGACGGTCACCTCTACTCCGGCGAAGGTCGGTGGCAGTGGGATCGGCCGTCATGCCTGTAAACCTTGGCATCACCACACCTCCGACACAAACCTAAGAAACTTGACAGCCGTCAAGAGTCTCGACCAGGATAGCGGCCAAAGTGACATCGACCACAGCCTTCGACTCCAGGAGCGTTCAAGTGCCGACAGTCTCGACCACAGATTATCTGCTCGACCAGGCCAAACGGCGGCTCAAGCCGACGCCGGTCACCATTCCGGGAATGGGCGCGGTGGAGAAGCGCCTCAAAGACAAGCAGTGGGACCAGTTCGTGCTCGCCGAGCCACCGGCCGGCAGCGAGTTGAAACCGATCCGCGGCGACGCCGGGCTGCCCATCATCGGGCACATGATCGAGATCTTCCGGGGTGGCCCCGACTTCATCCTGGAGATCTACCGCAAGCACGGGCCGGTGTACTTCGCCGAATCCCCCGCGCTCTCGTCGGTGATGGCGCTGGGCCCCGACGCGACCCAGGCGGTGTTCACCAACCGCAACAAGGATTTCTCCCAGCGCGCCTGGGACCCGGTCATCGGGCCGTTCTTCGAGGGCGGGCTGATGCTGCTCGATTTCGACGAGCACCTGTTCCACCGCCGAATCATGCAGGAGGCGTTCACCCGCACCCGGCTGACCGGCTACGTCTCGCACATCGATTCGGTGGCCTCGGCGGTGCTGGCCAACGACTGGGTCGCCAATGATCCGCGGTTCCTGTTCCATCCCGCGATCAAGGAACTCACCCTCGACATCGCCTCCGAGGTGTTCATGGGTGTGCCGGCGGGCACGGACCGCGCCCTGGTCACGACCGTGAACCAGGCGTTCACCACGACTACGCGCGCCGGCAACGCGATCGTGCGCAAGCCGGTGCCGCCGCTGACCTGGTGGCGGGGCATCAAGGCGCGCAAGACGCTGGAGGACTACTTCTCCAGCCGGATCGACGAGAAGCGGCGCTCGGAGAGCACCGACATGTTGAGCGTGCTGTGCCACTCCGCCGACGAGGACGGTCAGAGCTTCACCGACGACCAGATCGTCAGCCACATGATCTTCCTGATGATGGCTGCGCACGACACGTCGACCTCGACGATGACCACGATGGCCTACCACCTGGCCGCCAATCCGCAGTGGCAGGACCGGTTGCGCGAGGAGTCCGCGCGCATCGGCAACGGCCCGCTGGACATCGAGGCGTTGGAGAAGCTCGAGACCTACGACCTGGTGATCAACGAGTCGCTGCGGATGATGACGCCGCTGCCGTTCAACTTCCGCCAGGCTGTCCGCGACACCGACCTGCTGGGCTACTACATCCCGGCCGGCACCAACGTGGTGACGTGGCCGTCGATCAACCACCGGCTGCCCGAGCTGTGGACCGATCCCGACAAGTTCGACCCGGAACGGTTCGCCGAACCGCGCAACGAGCACAAGAGGCACCGGTACGCGTTCGCCCCGTTCGGCGGCGGCGCCCACAAGTGCATCGGCATGGTGTTCGGTCAGCTGGAGATCAAGACGGTCATGCACCGCCTGCTGCAGAACTACCGGCTCGAGCTGCCGCGCCCCGGATACCAGCCGCGCTACGACTACGGCGGCATGCCGGTCCCGTTGGACGGTATGCCGATCGTGCTGCGCCCACTGCACTGATTTGCCTTCCGCCGACATTGCATTCCAGCAGCTCGTCACTCGACCTTCGGCTGCTGGAATGCAATTTCGGCGCTAACTGGCGACCATCAGCCGGTTGGCGCACGCGACGACCGCGCGCAACGCCGACTCGGTCGGATCGTCGGACCACCCCATCGCCCACTGCGAGCTCTCGCCGTCGCTGCCCTGGATGAACGTCGCGGTGTGCTCACCGGCACGCAACTGGTGAAAGGCCGTCATCTCGACGGCAACGCCGTGCTCATAGAGCATCGCGGTCAGCGCGGCGACCGGACCGCACGCCGCCGCACGGGAGGTGCCGATGCGGTCTCCCAGCGCCAGCGTCGCCTGGTAGTGGCGCACCTGCGGCCCCAGCCGCCGCTCACCGTCGACGCAGCACCACTGCCCCAGCCGCACCGGGCCGGACGCCGGCGCGTACTCGTGGAAGAACTCGTCGAACGACTTGGTCGCAGCCGGCTCGCGCAGCGCGCTCGGCAGGCGGCCGTCGATGACGGCGGCGAAGGTCATCGGTGCACCATCTGACGTGGAGATCGGGGAGTTCATGTGCCGGCCTTTTCGATCCGAGAGGAAGCGACCGACAGAAGTAGCGACGACCCACAGCGGGGGGTCGGTCAGGATCAGACCCCGCTGCGGGTTCCTACTACGAGTCGCCTCGGCACGTCAGCGATGCTAGACCTCCGCGATCGCGAGGTGCAACCGGCACAATGTGCCGGTGTCCTGGTCGCAAGCGGTGCTGCTGTTCGCGGCCGGAATCGCCGGTGGATTGACCGGCAGCATCGCCGGATTGGCGTCCGTGGCGACCTATCCGGCTCTGCTGGTGGTGGGGCTGCCCCCGGTGACGGCCAATGTCACCAACACCGTCGCGCTGGTCTTCAACGGCATCGGGTCGATTCTGGGATCGCGGCCCGAGTTGGCCGGACAGGGTGCGATGTTGAAGCGGGTGCTGCCGTTCGCCGCGGTCGGTGGCGCCGCCGGTGCGGTCCTGCTGTTGTCGACGCCGGCGGAGGGTTTCGAGAAGATCGTGCCGATGCTGCTCGGGTTCGCGTCCCTGGCGATCCTGCTCCCGGTGCGGCCGAGCCGGGACAGCCCGGGCGCGTCGCGGCGTCGCCGTACCCTCACACTCGCCCTGCAGGGTGTCGCGGTGTTCGCGATCTGCATCTACGGCGGCTACTTCGGCGCCGCGGCAGGGGTGCTGCTGCTCGCACTGTTCCTGCGCCTCGGCGGCGAGACACTGGCGCATGCCAACGCGGGCAAGAACGTCGTCCTGGGTCTGGCCAACGGCGTCGCCGCGCTGATCTTCGCAGCGGTGGCGCCCGTGCAGTGGGTCGCGGCGCTCGTGCTGGGAGCCGGGTGCCTGCTCGGCTCCAGGCTCGGCCCGGTGGTGGTGCGGCACAGCCCGGACAAACCTCTCCGTATCGCGATCGGACTGGCCGGTGTCACCCTCGCGGTCAAGCTCGGGGTGGACGCCTACCGCTGATCACACGAATGGGTTGTCGCCCTTGGACACCCACGTTCCGAGCGCGATCAGGTTTTCCGCCGAGGCGTGCAACCGCTCCCCGGCCTCCGCGCTGGCCTGGCCGGCCAGATAGCGCGACCACGTACCCTCGATGACGATCGCGAGCTTGAAGCACGCCATCGCGACATACCAGTCCAGGCGTTCCGGGCGGCGCCCGCCCGCGTCCAGATACGCCTCGACGAGTTCTGGCCGCGTGGCCAGACCCCCGAGGGCGGCGAGGGCGGAACCGGCGTCGATCGGATTCGGCCCGTCCGGCCAGCAGACGAGCATCCACCCGAGATCGAGCAACGGGTCACCCACGGTGCACATCTCCCAGTCGATGAACGCCGCGAGTTCGGGGACGTCCCGACGCAGCAGCACATTGTTCAGATGGCAGTCACCGTGCATGATCCCCGGCGCCGCATCCTCGGGGCGGCAGGTCTCCAGCCAGTCGGCCAGCGTGTGCACCGACGGGAACGACTCGGGCGAGTAGCGGTCGTGCCGGTAGCTCTCCAGCAGCCGCATGAACTGCGGAACTTGGCGCGCGAGAAAGGATCCCGGTCGTTTGAGCTCTGCCAACGGGCTGCCCTCCCACGCCACCTTGCCCAATTCGGCCAGACTCGCCGCAAATGACAGCCCCACGCGGTGCCGCATGCCGGCGTCGCGCACGTAGGCCTCATCGGCCTCGGTGCCCGGATTGAACCCGTCGATCGCCTCCATCAGGTAGAACACCACCCCGAGCACGTCGAGGTCCTCACACCCGGCGATCAGTTCCGGATGCGGCACCGCGGTGCCTTTCAGGGTCTGCAGCACGGCGATCTCGCGGCGCATGGTGTTGTCGCTGGTGGGTCTCGGGTGCTGCGGCGGCCGGCGCAACACCATCGGCCGCCCGTCCACCCGCAGCCGTACCACGATGTTCTGCGACCCACCGGTCAACGGGGTGACATCGGTGAGCGTCGACCCGATCCCGCTCCCCCGCACCCACTTCCGCAGCGCATCCTGTTCTGTCTCGGTCAGCGTCACGTCGACTGGCATGCCGCCATCGTCTCAGGGCACCCGCGCAGATCAGTCCAGAATGCGCCGCGCCACGTTGGTGGAGACGAGGTCGAGCAGTTCGTCGGCACGGCCGGCGAGGATCGTTCTGATCGCGTACAGGGAGAACCCCTTGGCCTGTTCGGCGGTGATGGCAGGCGGGATCGACAATTCCTGCCGCGCCGTGATGACGTCGACGACGGCAGGACCGCCGGCGGCGAACGCGTCCGCCAATGCCGGCTCGAGTTGATCCGGGCGCTCGACACGCCGGCCGAAGACGCCCATCGCCTGTGCCACGGCGGCGAAATCCGGGTTGGTCAGGTCGGTGCCGAAGTTGACGATGCCGGCCGCCTTCATCTCCAGTTCGACGAAGTTCAGCGACGAGTTGTTGAACACGACGACCTTGACCGGTAACCGGTTCTGGATCAACGTGATCAGCTCGCCGAACAACATCGTCAATCCGCCGTCTCCGGCCAGCGCCACCACCTGGCGTTGCGGGAACGCGGTTTGCGCCCCGATCGCATGCGGCAGCGCGTTGGCCATCGTGCCGTGATTGAACGACCCGATGAGCCTGCGCCGGCCGTTCATCGTCAGGTAACGCGCCGCCCACACCACCGGCGACCCCACGTCGGCGGTGAAAACCGCGTCGCCGTCGGCCATCCTATTGACCAGCCCCGCAACATATTCCGGCCTGATCGGAGTGCGGTTGCGGTCATTGACGGCGAGCTCGTCGAGGGTCTTGCGGGTTTTGCGGTAGTGCCTGCGCGAGCGGTCCAGGTGGGTGCGGTCCGCCTTCTGGTGCAGCAGCGGCTGCAATGCGGCCAGGGTGTCGCCGACGGAGCCGACCAGCCCCAGGTCGATCGGGGTGCGCCGGCCGAGATGCCGACCACGGATGTCGACCTGGATGACCTTCGCGCGGTCGGGATAGAACTGCTGATAGGGAAAGTCGGTGCCCAGCATCAGCAGCAGGTCGGCTTCCTTGATCGCCTTATAGCCGGACGCGAAGCCCAGCAGCCCGGTCATCCCGACGTCGTACGGATTGTCGTATTCGATGAAGTCCTTGCCGCGCAACGCATGCACCACCGGGGCGTGCAACGTCGCGGCGAGCCGGACGAGTTCGTCGTGCGCTCCCTCCACGCCTGCACCGCCGAGGATCGTCACCGCCTGCGCGGCGTTGAGCATGGCCGCCGCCTCGCGCAGGCCGGCGTCGTCGGGGCGCACCACCGACCTGGCGGCGACGACCGGCCGCGTCTGCCAGGCTGTGGGCTCGGCCTTTTGCAGGAAGATCTCGCCGGGGATCACGACCACCGCGACACCGCGATCCTCGACCGCGGCCCGCATGGCCATGTGCAGGATGCGCGGCAGCATCTCGGCGGTGCTGACCAGTTCCCGGTAGACACTGCACTCGCGGAACAGTTCCTGCGGGTGGGTTTCCTGGAAGTACTCCGAGCCGATCTCGGCGCGCGGGATGTGGGCGGCGATCGCCAGCACCGGCACCCGGCTCCGCTGGGCGTCGAACAGTCCGTTGATCAGGTGCAGGTTGCCGGGGCCGCAGCTGCCGGCGCAGACCGCGAGCTGTCCGGTCAGGGCCGCGTCGGCTGCCGCGGCGAACGCGGCCGTCTCCTCGTGGCGCACATGTTCCCAGCTGATCTGACCGGAACGGCGCAGCGCGTCGGTGAAGCCGTTGAGGCTGTCCCCGGGAAGTCCGTAGACCCGCCGGACACCGCTGGTGTGAAGGGTCGCGATGACGTGCTCGGCAACAGTCGCCACCCCACCCACCGTAGCGCTGAATCGGGCACGCTACGCGACATCGAGTGCCAATGCGCGCCCGATTCGCCTCTGCTACTTGGGGGCGAAGCGCTGGCCGGCGTCCAGGCGCAGGCACTGGCCGTTCAGCATCGGGTTCTCGACGATCGCGACGGCGAGCCTGGCGTACTCCTCGGGCTTGCCGAGGCGCTTCGGGAACGCCGCGTCCTTGGTCAGCATGCTGACGTACTCGTCGGGGATGCCCTCGGTGAGCCCGGTGGCGAACAGGCTCGGCGCGATCGCAAGCGCGCGGATACCCAGGCTGCCGAGATCCCGCGCCATAGTCAGGCACATACCGGCGATCGCGGCCTTGGAGGCGGTGTAGGCGACCTGGCCGATCTGGCCCTCGAAGGCCGCGATCGAGGCGGTGTTGATGATGACGCCCCGCTCTTCGGCCTCGTCGTCGACCGGGTCGTTCTTCGACATCTGCCACGCGGCGAGCCGGCTGATGTTGAAGGTGCCGATCAGGTTCAGGTCGATGCTCTTGCGGAACGACTCCAGGCTGTGCGGGCCGTCCTTCTTCAGGGTGCGCTCGGCGATGCCGCCGCCGGCGGTGGTGACCGCGATGTGCAGGCCGCCGAGGGCTTCGACGGCCTGGCTGAGCACGGACTCGGTGCCCTCGAAGTCGGTGATGTCGACCTCGTGGAAGGTGCCACCGATCTGGTCGGCCACCTCCTTGCCCTTGGACTGCGGACGATCCAGCACCGCCACGCTCGCCCCGCGCTTGGCCAGTGCTTCCGCGGTGGCCCGTCCGAAGCCCGACGCGCCGCCGACAACGACGGCCTTCTTGCCCTCGATCTCCATCTGTTCCCTTTCCCGACTTTGCAGAATGTGGACGATTTGTAAAGCCCATCTGCAACCTAGCGGATGACATGCTTCGGTAAGACTCTCGGGTTCTGCGCGACGGTAATTTGGCAGCATGAGCACACGCGGCGCCAGAGCCATGGCCGGCATCGCGGCCGCCGCGGTCAGCGTCGGGGTCGCGCAACTTCTGGCCGCCGCGTTCGGGCCGCAGTCCGACGTGCGCACCGCCGTCGGTTCAGCGGTGATCGATCGGACCCCCGGACCGGTGAAGGACTGGGCGATCAGCACCTTCGGCACCGCCGACAAGCTGGCTCTGACGGTAATGGTGCTCGTCGTGATCGCGGCACTCGCCGCCGTCGCGGGCGTCCTCGAATCCAGGCGCCGTCCGTGGGGCAGCGCGGTGATCGTACTGGCCGGCGTGGTCGGCTGCGCGGCGGTGCTGTCCCGCGCCGGCGCGACGGTGGTCGACGTGGCGCCCACCCTGGTGGGCACGGCATGCGGTGTCGCGGCGCTGCGGCTGCTGGTGTCGGGCCGGTTCGGCGACGCGGCGGACGGGCCCGGCACCGACGAGGGCCGGCGGCTGTCGTTGGTCACCCTCGGCCTGCTGGGTGCCGGGGTGGCGAGCGGTGTCGTCGGCGCGGTCGTCGGCCGCTGGACGTCGTCGGTGTCCGGCGACCGCGAGGCGTTCACGCTGCCGAAGCCCGGCAGGGCGGCGCCGCCCATCCCAGACACTGTGCAGCCCAAGGGCGTTGAGCTTCCGTCGTTCGTCACGCGTAACGCCGACTTCTACCGCATCGACACCGCGCTGACCGTCCCGCAGCTCAGCCGACAGGACTGGCGGTTACGGATTCACGGCATGGTGGACCGCGAGATCGAGCTCCGCTTCCCCGATCTGGAGCGCTTCGAGGTTGTCGAGAAGGTCGTCACGTTGACGTGCGTGTCCAATCCTGTTGGGGGCGATCTGATTTCGAATGCAGTGTGGACGGGGTACCGCGTCCGGGACCTGCTCGCCGAGGCCGGTGTGCAGCCCGATGCCGACATGGTGCTGTCGATGTCGGTGGACGGCTGGACGGCGGGCACGCCTGTCGAGGCGCTCACCGGCGCCGATGCGCTGCTGGCCATCGGCATGAACGGTGAACCGTTGCCCACCGAGCACGGCTACCCCGCGCGCCTGGTGGTGCCGGGGCTGTACGGCTACGTTTCGGCCACCAAGTGGGTGACCGATCTGGAGGTGACGCGATTCGACCGCGCGCAGGCGTACTGGACGCGGCTGGGATGGTCGGCCCGCGGCCCCATCAAGACCGCGTCGCGGATCGACGTGCCCCGCGCCGGCCAGGACGTCCCCGTCGGTCCGGTCACGTTCGGCGGCGTCGCGTGGGCCCAGAACCGCGGGGTGCGCGCCGTCGAAGTCCAGATCGATGACGGCCAGTGGCAACCGGCCACCCTCGGCGAGGCCTATTCCGGGGACACCTGGCGGTTGTGGAGTTTCCCGTGGGACGCGCGTGAGCCGGGCTTTCACCGCATCACGGTCCGTGCCACCGACAACGCCGGTTACACGCAGACCTCCGAGCGTGCCGACCCGGTCCCCGATGGGGCGACAGGCTGGCACTCGATCACCTTCGTCGTGAGGTGAGCTCGCCGAACTCGCATTCCACGCGGTCCTTTCACGGTTCTGGCCGCGTGGAATGCGATTTCGGCGAGCTTGAGAGGATCATGGCGTGCTGTTGGTAGACGTCGCCACCGCTTCTGCGGACGTCGCGGCTTCCACGGCGCGGCTGGCCAAGATCGCCCGGATCTCCGAGCTGCTGGGGGCGGCCGGCGCGGGCGGCGATGCCCGGCAGGTCGACGTCGTCGTGTCCTGGCTGTCCGGCGAGTTGACGCAACGCCAGATCGGAGTGGGATGGGCGTCCGTGCGGTCGGTGCCCGCCCCGGCCGACGTGCCCACCCTGACGGTCCACCAGGTGGACGCGCTCCTCGGCGAGATCGGAGCCACGTCCGGCAAGGGTTCCCAGGCCCGCCGCGCCGAACTCCTGGCCGGACTCTTCGCCGCCGCCACCGCCGTCGAGCAGACTTTCCTGCGCCGCCTGCTCACCGGCGAGCTACGACAGGGCGCCCTGGTCGGGGTGATGACCGACGCGGTCGGCAAAGCCGCCGGGATTCCGGCCGCCGCGGTGCGTCGCGCCGCGATGCTTGGCGGCGACCTTCCCGCGGTGGCCGCCGCGGCCATCACCGAGGGCGAGTCCGCGCTCGCCCGGTTCACCCTGCAGGTCGGCCGGCCGGTGGGGCCGATGCTGGCCCAGACGGCCACCGGCGTCGCCGACGCGCTCGAACGCTTCGGAGGACCTACCCTGTTCGAAACCAAGCTCGACGGGGCACGGGTGCAGATCCACCGCCGCGGCGACGCAGTGTCGATCTTCACCCGCAGCCTCGACGATGTCACAGCCCGGCTGCCCGAGATCGTCGACGCGACGCTGGCGCTGCCGGTCACCGATCTGATCGCCGACGCCGAGGCGATCGCGCTGCGGGCCGACGGCCGCCCGCACCGGTTCCAGATCACCGCCGCGCGCTTCGGGCGCCGCGGCGGCGCGGCGAGCGCGGCGGCCCAGAGACTGTCGGTGTTCTTCTTCGACCTCCTGCACGCCGACGGCCTCGACCTACTCGATCTGCCCGCCGAAGCGCGCATCGCCCGACTCGACGCGACGGTGCCCCAGGAGCAGCGCGTCGACCGGTTGCTGACCTCGGACCCGGCGGCCGCCCAGGCCTTTCTCGACGCGACGCTGGCAGCGGGCCATGAAGGCGTGATGGCGAAATCGCCGACAGCCCCGTACGAAGCCGGCCGCCGCGGCGCGGGTTGGCTCAAGGTCAAGCCCGTCCACACCCTCGACCTCGTGGTGTTGGCCGTGGAGTGGGGATCGGGACGGCGCACCGGCAAGCTGTCGAACATCCATCTCGGCGCCCGGGACCCGGCCACCGGCGGCTTCGTGATGCTGGGAAAGACGTTCAAGGGCATGACTGACGAGATGCTGGCGTGGCAGACGGAGAGATTCCTGGCGCTGGCCGCCGGAGCGGCCCCGGCCGCGACATCAGACCGAGGAGCGGCCCCGGCCGCGACATCAGACGGCCATGTCGTCAAGGTCCGGCCCGAGCAGGTCGTCGAGATCGCGTTCGACGGAATCCAGACCTCCTCGCGCTACCCCGGTGGGATGGCGCTGCGCTTCGCGCGGGTGTTGCGCTACCGCGATGACAAGACCGCCGAGGAGGCTGACACCATCGACACGGTGCGCGCGTTCTACGAACGCGGAAGCTGACATCGCAATAGGAGGTTTCCGCACACGTGCGCTCCGTCCGGTGCCAGTATCGAGACAAGGCATGGATCCAGGGCAGAAACACAGTCGAGCCGACGGAGAGACCGGGAGACACCGTGGCCACACCCACCGCCGCATCGGACCGCATCGAAGAGACCGATGGGGAGATCACCTACATCCGCACCGACGAGGACCTGCCACCGGTGGCGATCGTCGACAGGTCGCCGATCACCGTCAAACACAAGATCATCTTCACCGTCGTCGCGCTTCTCGGCGCCACCGCCTGGGCGATCATCGCGTTCTTCCGCGGCGAGACAGTCAACGCGGTCTGGTTCGTCATCGCCGCGATCTGCACCTATGTGATCGGTTTCCGGTTCTACGCCCGGCTGATCGAGATGAAGATCGTCCAACCGCGCGACGACAACGCCACGCCCGCAGAGGTTTTCGAGAACGGCACCGACTACATGCCGACCGACCGGCGGGTGCTGTACGGTCACCACTTCGCCGCGATCGCCGGGGCGGGTCCGCTGGTGGGACCGGTGCTGGCCACCCAGATGGGTTATCTGCCGGGCGCGATCTGGATCATCATCGGCGCGGTCGTCGCCGGCGGCGTGCAGGACTACCTGGTGATGTCGATCTCGGTGCGGCGGCGCGGACGGTCGCTGGGGCAGATGGCGCGCGACGAGCTCGGGGTCGTCGGCGGCGCCGCCGCGATCGTGGGTGTGCTGGTCATCATGGTCATCCTGCTCGCGGTGCTGGCGTTGGTGGTGGTCGGCGCGCTGGCTGAAAGCCCCTGGGGTGTCTTCTCGATCGCGATGACGATCCCCATCGCGATCTTCATGGGGCTCTATCTGAGGTTCCTGCGTCCGGGCCGGGTCTCCGAGGTCTCACTGATCGGAGTGGCGTTGCTGCTGCTGGCGGTGGTCGCCGGCGGTTGGGTCGCCGAAACGAGCTGGGGCGCCGAGTGGTTCACGCTGTCGAAGGTGGCGCTGTCCTGGTGCATCATCATTTACGGCCTGGCCGCCTCGGTGCTGCCGGTGTGGTTCCTGCTGGCGCCCCGCGACTATCTCTCGACGTTCATGAAGGTCGGCACCATCGCGCTGCTGGCGGTCGGCATTCTGCTGGCGCGTCCGGTGATGGAGGCGCCGGCGATCTCCCAGTTCGCCACCAGCGGAACCGGCCCGGTGTTCGCCGGTTCGCTGTTCCCGTTCCTGTTCATCACGATCGCTTGCGGTGCCTTGTCGGGTTTCCACGCGCTGATCTCCTCCGGCACCACGCCCAAGCTGCTGGAGAAGGAGAGCCAGATGCGGCTCATCGGCTACGGCGGCATGCTCACCGAGTCGTTCGTGGCGATCATGGCGCTGATCACCGCCGCGATCCTCAACCAGCACCTGTATTTCGCGATGAACGCGCCGTCGGCCGCGACGGGCGCCACCGCCCAGAGCGCCGCCGACTACGTCAACGGGCTGGGGCTGTCCGGGCCGCCGATCACCGGGCAGGAGATCAGCGACGCCGCCAGAAGTGTCGGCGAGGAGTCCATCGTGTCGCGCACCGGCGGTGCCCCGACCCTGGCGTTCGGCATGTCGGAGGTGTTGCACCAGGTGTTCGGCGGCGCGAGCCTCAAGGCGTTCTGGTACCACTTCGCGATCATGTTCGAGGCGCTGTTCATCCTCACCACCGTCGACGCCGGCACCCGCGTGGCCAGGTTCATGCTGTCCGACGGACTGGGCAACCTCGGCGGCCCGCTCAAGAAGCTGCGCAATCCCAGCTGGCGGGTCGGCGCGTGGATCTGCAGCATCATCGTCGTCGCCGCATGGGGCAGCATCCTGCTGATGGGGGTCACCGACCCGCTGGGCGGCATCAACACGCTGTTCCCGCTGTTCGGCATCGCCAACCAGCTGCTGGCGGCCATCGCGTTGACGGTCGTGACCGTCGTGGTGATCAAACGCGGACTGCTGAAATGGGCGTGGATACCGGGGATCCCGTTGCTGTGGGACCTCGTGGTCACGATGACGGCGTCGTGGCAGAAGATCTTCTCCGGCGACCCGAAGGTCGGATACTGGACCCAGCACTTCCAGTACCGCAACGCGCGGGACGGCGGGGCCACCAGCTTCGGCGCCGCCAAGGACGCCGGCCAGCTCGACGCCGTCATCCGCAACACGTTCATCCAGGGCACGCTGTCGATCGTCTTCGCCGTACTGGTGCTGATCGTGTTCGTCGCCGGACTGATCGTGGCGCTGAGAGCGATTCGCGGCCACGGCGGGCCGACCAGTGAAGACGCTCCGCTACCTTCCCGCATGTTCGCCCCTTCGGGCATGGTCATGACCTCGGCGGAGAAGGAGGTGCAGAAGCAATGGGACGCGTTACCGCGGCCGCACGCCAAGCCGTCGGCCGCATCGGCTGGTACTGCCAAACCCTGATGGGCGACAACCACTATCAGCGCTATCTGGATCACCACGCGCGCAGACACACGGGTGAGCCCCCGCTGTCCGAACGCGAGTACTGGCGGCGCCGTCACGCAGCCGCCGACGCCGACCCGGGTGCTCGCTGCTGTTGACCCGCCACGCTAAACTGTCGGCCATACGGTAAGCGCACACAGATCGGGCACGACGATGAACAAAGACGACATGATTTTGATCAGCGTGGATGATCACATCGTCGAGCCGCCGGACATGTTCAAGAATCATCTGCCGCGCAGGTATTTGGATGAGGCGCCGCGGTTGGTGCACAACCCGGATGGCAGTGATACCTGGCAGTTCCGGGATGTGGTGATCCCGAACGTGGCGCTCAATGCGGTGGCGGGCCGGCCGAAAGAGGAGTACGGCCTGGAGCCGCAGGGGCTCGATGAGATCAGGCCCGGGTGTTGGCAGGTTGATGAGCGGGTCAAGGACATGAACGCCGGCG